>CACPFY010000001.1:0-142500 GCA_902633335.1 uncultured Pelagibacteraceae bacterium
TGTCAAAAATATTGTCTAAATTAATTTTTTCTAAGTTGTTTTGATTTTTTTTAATTGTCTCAATGGTTTCTAAGTTCTCTATGGGAAACAAATATTCAATATTTTCAGTTTTTTTGTCTTCCTTTTCCTCTAACCAATTTTCATAGAAGAAATTATTGTCATAAATATAGATTTCTTCATTTAATAATAAAACTGGTAAAATTTTTAAAATTTTGCCACTTACATCACTATATCTAATATTATTTTGACTATAAAAATTATACATTTTATCTCTTTTAAAATATAAATTTATTATTTCAAAATTCCTATTTTTTTGATCTTTATTTTTTACTATTTGATAATGAGACACTAAATTTTTTATATTTTTAAGGTTTGTATTTTTCAATTTTTTGAAATCCTTCTCCAGTAAAATTTTACTATTTAGCTTTTCAAATCCTTTTTTAAAAGCTATGTTTATTAATTCCTCTTTATTTTTAAAGGCATTTTTATTTACCTCTATATTATTAACAGTAAAAATACTCTCAACACATAAAACATTTCCAGTTTTGAATAAAATGATTACAATAATAAATATAAATTTTATATTTTTCATATTTTATTAATTATCATTATTATTCATGAAAAAAAAACTCTATAGTTATAAAAATAGCGGCGTAAATATTTCTTTGGGAAATAAATTTGTAAAACATGTCGGTAAACTAACCAAAAAAAATGTCAAAAAAGCGAACTTAAGTGAGATAGGCTCATTTGCCTCTTTTTATGATATAAATCAGCTTGGCATAAAGGACCCGGTAATTGTTTCTTGTACAGATGGTGTTGGAACAAAATTAGAATTATCAGATAAATATAATAAATTAAATACAATAGGAATTGATCTTGTGGCAATGTGTGTAAATGATTTGATAGTTCAGGGAGCAAAACCATTATTTTTTTTGGACTATATTGCCATAGATAAGGTTAATCTTTCAAAATTAAAAAAAATTTTAAATGGAATTTTAAAAGGGTGCAAATTAGCTAACTGCTCACTAATAGGAGGTGAAACTGCTGAAATGCCAGGAATATATAAAAAAATAAATTTGATTTAGCTGGATTTAGCACCGGCGTTGTATCTAAAAAAAAAATTCTAAAAAAAGAGAATGTTAAAAAAGGAGACATTATATTTGCTATACCATCTTCGGGAATACATTCTAATGGCTATTCTTTGGTTAGAGATATTTTAAAAAAAAATAAATTACCATTTATAATTAAAAAGAATTTACTCAATCCAACAAAAATTTATGTAAATGAAATATTAAATTTAAATAAAAAAAAACTAATTAATTCAGCTGCGAATATCACCGGCGGTGGAATAATTGAAAATGTTATTAGGTCAATTCCTAATAATCTAACAGCCAATATTGACTTATCCAAAATTAAAGTTCAAAAAATTTTTTCTTGGCTTAAATCTAAAAATATATCAGATAAGGAGATGTTAAGGACATTTAATTGTGGTGTTGGATTTTGCATTATAGCAAAAAGAGAAAATTTTAAAAAAATAAAAAAATATTTTTCAAAACAGTTTCACCCTTACGAAATAGGCTTTATTTCTAAAGGTACTAAAAGGCTAAATTTATATAATAAATTAAAATGGTAAAAGTAAATACTTGTGTTTTTATATCTGGAAAAGGATCAAATTTAAAAAAACTTATTCTTAATTCAAATAATTACAACTTCCCAATTAAAATAAAACTGGTTGTAAGTAACAATAAAAAAGCCGAAGGCCTTAAATTTGCAAGAAAGTGGTCAATTCCCTATTTGATAATAAATAACAAACAAAATCTTTCCGAAGATAAAATATTAATAAAAATTAAGTACTATAAAGTAAATTTAATTTTATTAGCCGGTTATATGAAGATTTTATCTAAAAACTTTATACGCTCTTTTGGGAAATCTATAATTAATATTCACCCGTCCCTTTTACCAAAATTTAAAGGACTAAATACTTTTGAAAAAGCATTAAGTCAAAAAGAAAAAAAAACAGGATGTACTGTGCATTACGTAACAGAAAAACTTGACTCAGGTAGAATAATTTTAAAAAAATTCTTTTATATAGACAACAAAGACAATATTGAGACCTTGAAAAAAAAGACCCAAAGACTTGAGTATAATGCGTTTTCTGAGGCTATTATCAAAATAATTAAGTAATCTACTTATTAAAAAAAAAATTTATTTCATTTTTTGCGTTATCTACAGAGTCTGAGCCGTGGACAGAATTTTTATCAATAGAGACACCAAAAAGCTTCCTTATGGTCCCATCTTTTGCATTTTTTGGGTCGGTAGCACCCATCAATTCCCTATTCTTTAAAACAGCGTTTTCACCCTCTAAAATCATAACTTCTATTGGTCCAGATGATAAATAACTACAAAGTTGATCGTAAAATGGTTTAGACTGATGAACTTTATAAAATTCAGCTGCTTCGTCTTTTGATATATGAAGTTTTTTAGTATCTTTAACTAAGAGGTTATTTTTTAAAAAAATTGATTTAATTTTTTCTGACAAATTTCTTTCTACTGCATCAGGTTTAATAATCGAAAGTGTTCTTTCTAAATTATTCATAATTTTCTTCAACAAGTTGATTTAATAATCTAACACCGAACCCTGTTGCACCACTTGAATTTAAAGCCCCCCCATACTTTGAGAATGCCATTCCTGCGATATCAAGATGAGCCCAAGGGGTTTTATTTAATATGAATCTTTGTAAAAACTGAGCTGCAGTCGTTGATCCAGCGCCACCAGTGTAGTTTATATTTTGCATATCAGCATTTTTTGAATTCATAAGCTTATCATAATTTTTGTGGAGAGGCATTCTCCAAACTTTCTCCTCAACTTTTTTGCCTGCATTATAAATTTGTTCTGATAGTTTATCATCATTTGAAAAGAGTCCTGCATATTCTGATCCAAGACAAACTATTATAGCTCCTGTTAAAGTTGCTAAATCAACAATAAATTTGGGTTTGAATTTTTTTTCAGTGAAAGTTAAAGCATCTGCTAAAACTAATCTACCTTCTGCATCCGTGTTTAAAACCTCTATAGTTTTGCCACTATAAGATTTAACAATATCTCCCGGTCTTTGGGCATTTCCACTTACCATATTTTCTACAAGACCAACAACTCCGACAGCGTTAACCTTGGCTTTTCTTAAAGCTAGACTTTTCATTAAACCAACTACTGTGGCTGAACCCGCCATATCATATGTCATGTCCTCCATAAATTTTGCTGGTTTCAAAGAATATCCACCTGTATCAAAACAAACACCTTTTCCAACAAAAGCCAAAGGTTTAGAATTATTTTTTGCTCCATTCCATTCCATTGTTACAAGATATGATCCCCTAATACTTCCTTGGCCTACTCCAAGTAATGCATGCATACCAAGTTTTTTTAATTTTTTTTCATCATATATATTAACCTTCAAACCATCTTTCTTAAGTGAATTTAATCTTTTTGCATACTCGTCAGGATGTAAAATATTTCCTGGTTCTGAAACCAAGTCTCTCGCATAAAATGTACCCTCTTCTAGAGCTTTAAACTTTAATTGACTTTTTTCAGAAGGTTTATTTTTATTACCAGTTACATTTATATTGATTAATCTTGTATCCTTTTTTGTTTTATACTTGTTAAACTCATAAGATTTTAATTTTAAACCATGTAGGAAATGACCCAAAAAATTGTCATGTTTAGTCTTGACGCTGTCAGAAAAAATAAAATACTCACTATTTTTACCGTAATTAATTCGTCCAAAAAATTCTGCTCCTAAGTTTTCAATGTCTGAGTTTTTATGATTATTTTTAATAGATATTATAACTATTTTTTTATTTGAATTAAGTTCAAAAACTAATAAATTTTTTTTTAAGTCGCTAGTTTTTAACAAATCATTGATATAAGAAAATTCAGAGTCTGATAGAAATTTTTTTAGACTGTTTAAATTGAATTTTTCATCGGAGAATAAAACTAAATTGGAAGAGTTTTTGCTCGCAGATTTATTAGAATAGTTAATTTTTACAGACATAAGTTTAAATAAATAGATTTAAATGGTATATATGTTCAAAAGTATAATATTTCAATGGATTATTAGTCATAGTGTACTATCATAGGTTGAGTTTTAACCAAAGTTGCATTATTTTATATATCAAATTCTCATGTTTAAAAACAAGATTTATAACTACATATCTTTAGAATTTATAAAGTCTTTTGTACTTATATTATTTTCGCTATCATTGATAGCTTGGACGGTAAGAGCTGTAAATTTTTTAGATCTTATTGTAGATAGTGGGTACTCTACCTCTACATATTTTATCTACTCTCTTCTTAATTTAACAAATATTATGACAAAATTTATTCCGTTAAGTTTTTTATTAGCTTTATTATTAACCATAATTAGATTAGAGCGGCAAAATGAACTTTTGGTTTTATGGACATCAGGGATAGCAAAATCAAAAATGACTAAATTGTTCTTTCTTCTTTCAGTATCAACAATGTTATTTTATATAATATTTTCTACAATAATTACCCCAACCGCTTTAAATAAATCTAGAAGTCTAATTAAGCAATCTGGGGTTGATACAGTTACCAACCTTTTAAAACCAAACGCTTTTTCTGACGCTTTTAAAGGATTAACTTTTTATATAGGTGAAAAGGAGGACAACATAATAAAAAATATTTTTATAAAAGATGATGCAAATAATTTAAATAGTTTATTACCTGAAAATTCTTCAGCTAAAAATAAAACGGTCATAGCCAAAAAAGGAATAGTAAAAAAAAATAAAATTATTCTAGAAAATGGTTTTATTCAATCGTATGAAAATGAAGATACTGTTAAAATTATTCAATTTAATAAAACGCTTTTAAATTTTAATAATCTAGACAACCGAGTTATCAAAGATGTAAAAATCCAAGAAACTTCTACTTATAAAATTTTAAGTTGTTTAAAAGACCATTATTTTAATCAAGTTTCTGAAACGTATGTAAAAAATTGTCCTAAAAATAATATTGCGATAGTTATAGAAAATTTTTCAAGAAGGTTTCTTATGCCTCTTTACATTCCTGTGGTATCGATTTTAATTTCATTTATAATGATTTATAAAAAAAATAAAAAAATAAAAATCTTTAATAGATATATTTTTTTTTTACTAAGTTTTATACTGCTAGTTTTATCAGAATTGTTAGTTAGATACTCTGGAATTTCAAATATTGGTTTTTATATTTACTTTTTAACGCCAATCGCTCTACTACCAATACTTTATTTAATCTTATTAAACAAGTTTTCGAAAGAATTAAAATGAATAATAAAATTAATAACTATTTGATAAATTATTACTATAAAATTTTATTTAACGCAATTTTGATATCTTTTTGTTTGGGTTTAATTTTAAATCTTTTTGAAGAAGTAGAATTTTTTAAAAATTCAAATGAAAGTTTGTTATTACCCATAGTACTAACTTTATCATATATTCCAAATTTAATTTTCATAAACTTAATGCCTTTTATAATTTTTGTTTCAGCAATGTGGTTTTTTATTTCTATAAAACACAATAATGAGCTATTAACTTTAAAAGTATTTGGATATTCAAATGCTAAAATTATTTTATTAATAAGTGTTTTATCTTTTTTTTGGGGGCTTTTAATTTTAATACTTATAAACCCTGTAACATCAAATATGGTCAAATATTATGAAAAGACCAAATCTAATTATTCCAAGGACACTGATCATCTTGTGACAATTAATAGGAATGGCGTTTGGATTAAAGAGGCAAAAAAAAATAATTTATATATAATTAATGCTGCAGGATTGGAAAACAACCATTTAATTGATGTTTCAATAAGTGTAATTTCGGAAGAGAATATCATTACAAAAAGAATAGAGTCTAAAAAAGCTAATATTTTAAATAATGAGTGGGACATTAAAAATGCAAAAATTTTTAATTTTGATAAAGAAGGCAATATGACTATTGAAAAATTTAAAAATTTGGAATTTGTCTCTTTTTATAATGTTGATAAATTAAATAGTCTTTTTAAGAATTTAGATACCATCTCCTTTATTGAATTACTTACTAGGGAAAAAAATTTGATTATGAGAGGATACGAAAAAACAACGATATCTGAAAAAATTAATTCATTTTTTGCATTGCCTTTTTTTCTTAGTTTAATGGCTATTTTAGCAGCAATTTTTACAATAAATACTCGAAATTCAAACAATATAAATTATTTAATGATAGCTGTTCTTACGTGTGCAGTAATTTATTATATGAAAGATTTATCTGTTGCTTTAGGAAAATCTGACAGAATTGCACCAGAAATATCAGTATGGATTCCAATAATCGTTATAGGTTTAATAAATAGTGTAGGATTACTTCAAATTAATGAAAAATAATTTTATAATAAAAGTCCTTTTTTTCCTTTTTTTTTCGTCTAATTTGTGCGCCACAAATTTAGAAATTAGTTCGTCTGAAGTAAAATTAAATAAAAAAGAATCAAAAATTATTTTTAAAGGAAATATCGAGGCAAAAGATGAAAGTAACAATATTTTAAAAGCTGAAGAAGCAAACTATTCAAAGGGAGACGACTTACTTAAAAGTATTGGATTAACTACAATTATAACAAGTGAAAACTATTTTTTTGAAAGTCAAAATGTTATCTTCGATAACAAAAATAAAATTATAAAATCAGATTTTCCTACAAAAATTATAGATCCAGATGGAAATATAATTTTAGTAAATATGTTTAATTATAATTCCGTTAAAAATATTCTTTTCTCTAAAGGAGATATCGAATTAGAGGATAAAAAAAAAAATATTTATAGATTTGAACAGCTTTATATTGATGAAAAAAAGAAAAAAATTGTAGGTTCAGATGCTAAAATATTTTTAAATGACAATTCTTTAAAAGTTGACGTGAGAAATAATCCTAGAATTTTTGCAAATAGTGTATCAATAAATGAAGATGTATCATCAGTACAAAAAGGCGTTTTTACTTTTTGTGAATACAGAGAAAATGAAAAGTGTCCTCCATGGGAACTTAGAGCAAAACAAATAAAACATAATAATTCGAAAAAAACTGTTTATTATGAAAATGCAATTTTAAAGATTTATGATTTTCCAATATTTTATTTTCCTAGATTGTCACACCCAGACCCTACGGTTGATAGAAGGTCAGGCTTCCTTGTTCCAATTTTTTCTAACAGCACAACTTTAGGAGCAGGTATAGATATGCCCTATTTTTGGAACATATCAAAAGATAAAGATATTACTTTTACACCGAGACTTCACGCAAGTAATAACCCTCTATATCTTACAGAGTATCGACAAGATTTTGCAAATTCCTCATTAGTAATCGATACTGGATTTACAGAGGGTTATAAAAAAAAATCAAACACTAAATCATCCGGAGCAAGAACGCATTTTTTCACTAAGTTCAATACTTCATTTATTGAAGAAACAGATTCTTCAAGTAATTTGGAAGTAAATTTACAACATGTATCTAACAGCACATATCCAAAAATAAATAGATTACAAACATCTTTAGTAGATTATTTAGATGACACAATCAAAAATACTGTTGAATACGGTTATCAAAAAAAAGATCTTTTCTTTAATACAAAAATTTCAGCTTTTGAGAATCTTTCAAAAATAGGTAATGAAAGATTCGAGTATATTTATCCAGAAGCTTCTCTTGAAAAGAATATATTTATGGATGACGATCTAGGTATAGTTGATTTGAAATCAGAAATTTTAGTTAAAAATTATGATGTCGATAGACAATTAGATGTAGTTTCTAATGAATTTAATTGGGTCTCAAATAGTTGGATAAACAAATTTGGTTTTGAAAATGAATTTCTAGGATTATTTAAGAATGTAAATTATCAAGCAAAAAACGCAAGATTTTATAAAAACGAAAATCCAGTTTCTGAGTTTTATGGAGCATTAGGCTTCAAATCAGAATTAGGATTATTTAAATTTCGAGAAAATAATAAGCTCAATACATTTAAACCAAAACTATTAGTAAAACTTTCTCCTAACGATTCTAGAAATATTTCAAAACATTCATCAACGTTAAGTTATTCAAGATTATATAAATTAAATAAGGTTAAAACTATTGATAAATTTGATACAGGCTCAAGCATTAGCTTAGGGTTTGATTTTAAAATCAATAATACAAATGACAATAATGAAATCAAAAATGAGCAATTTAAGTTTAGTCTGGGTCAAGTCATAAGCGCAGAAGAAAATCGTGATATGCCTTCAACATTAACATTAAACGAAAAAATGTCTGATATTGTTGGTGAAACTGCTATAAGATTATCCGACAATGCAAAAATTAAGAATAATTTTAACCTCGATCAAAATCTAGAGAAATTTAACAGGAACCAAATAGCACTTGATTTGGTGTATCCTAAAACAAATTTTAACATAAGCTTTTTAGAGGAAAATCAACATATTGGTAATAAAAAATTTGTAGAGACAAATGCAGGATTTAATTTTAATAACGGTTTGATTTCTTTCGGTGCAAAACGTAATTTACTTACAAACTCTGCAGAATTTTATGATTTGAGCTATGAGTATATTAATGATTGTTTAAGAGCTGGTGTTGCTTTCAGAAGAGAATTTTATAGAGATAGGGACCTAGAACCAGAAGACTCGCTTATATTTAAAATAACTTTTTCACCTTTAGGTACTGTTACAGCGCCTACAGCACAATAAAATGAAATTCAAAAAAATTCTTTTTCTATTATTTTTTTTTATAAATATCACTAACTATATTTATGCAAATATAAATGATAAAATCATAGCGAAAGTAGGAAATGAAATTATTACAAACTACGATATCATAAATGAAATTAATACTATTTTAGCCTTATCAAACAGAGTCGCAAATCCTGAAGAATTTGATAATTTGCGATCATTAGCTTTTGCAAGTATTAAAAAAAAAATTATTAAAAAAGCTGAAATTGAAAAATTCAAAATTGATAAATATAACGAGTCAGATGTTAATAATTATATTAATTCTATTGAAAAAAGTTTGAGACTTCAAAATCTCAGCTTGGAAGATCAATTTAAAAGATATGGGGCAAATTATAAATTATATATCGAAGGAGTGATATTGGGCTTTAAATGGAATACATTGATTTATTCTTTATACAGAAAACAATTAGATGTTGATGAAGAACTAATAAAATCAGAGCTTAATAAACAAATTGAAAAAAAAATGGAAGTTCATGAGTATAACCTGTCTGAGATTGTTTTAGAAAACTATGATGAAAATAAATTAAATATTATTTTAGAAAGTATAAAAACAAATGGATTTGAAAAAACTGCAAAAATTTACAGTAATTCTATTTCTTCAACCCAAGGAGGATCAATAGGATGGGTTTCTTCACAGTCAATTTCAGAAAGTTATCTGAAAGAAATATTAAAGTTAAGCAAAATGCAAACATCAGAACCTATAAAAATAAATAATAATATTGTTATAATAAAACTTAATGATAAAAGAACTTTGAAGCAAAAAAACATGAATATCGCAAAGATTGAAAGAGATATAATTCAAAGAAAGAAAGAGGAAAAATTAAATATTTTCTCAGACTCTCACTATTTAGATATAGAAAAAAAATCTTATATTGAAATTAGATGAAAAATTTTGGAATTATCTTGGGTGAACCAAATAGTATAAATTCAGAAATATTAGCTAAGTCAATTGCTTATAAAAAGAAAACGATTATTATAGGTAATTATAATCTACTTAAATCACAACTGAAAATTTTAAAAATTAAAAAAAAGGTAAAAAAAATAAAAAAACTCGAAGATTTAAAAAAAAATGCCAAAACTTTGAATGTATTGGACGTACCCTTAAAGTTTAAAAAAGCTTTTTCTGTGAGCCCAAAAGAAAGTTCAGTCTATATTAAGAAGTGTTTTGTTTTAGCTCACGAATTATGTTTGAAAAGAAAAATAGGTGGCATCATTAATTGTTCTATAAATAAGAGAAATATATTTAAAAATAAAAACCTAGGTGTAACAGAGTTTTTAGCCAAAAAAAATAATGTTTATAACTCAGAGGTTATGATGATTTATAATAAAAAACTGTCTGTAGTGCCGTTAACAACTCATATAAAAATCAAAGAAATTCCAAAATTTCTTAATAAAAATTTAATAATTAATAAGATAAATACGCTAAATAAAGTTTACTTTAGATATTTTAATAAAAAACCTCGTATTGCGGTCTTAGGTTTAAATCCACATAATTTCGAGTTAAAAGGGAACTCAGAAGAAGTCAAAATAATTATTCCTGCTATTAAAAATTTGAAAAAAAAATTGAGTATCTCAGGTCCCTACCCCTCTGATACAATTTTTTTTAAAAACAATTTAAAAAAATTTGATGTTATCGTGGGTATGTACCACGATCAAGTTTTGACTCCCTTTAAAGCATTATTTGGATTTGATGCAGTGAATATAACTTTAGGATTACCTTATATTAGAATGTCACCTGATCATGGAATTGCTGAAGATAAAAAAAAACTTAATATCTCTAGTCCAGAAAGTCTTAATAGGTGTATTGAGATAATTTCTAAGCTTATTAAATGAATTTTAAAAAATCCTTAGGACAAAATTTATTGATAGACAAGAATATTTCTAAGAAAATTCTTTCATTAACATCATTAAAAAATAAACAAGTTATTGAGATAGGCGCTGGTACAGGTAATTTAACTAAAGAAATATTAAAATTAATACCAAAAGAAATAATTTGTATAGAAAAAGATAAAGTATTTGTTAAGAAACTAAAAACTATTTTTCAAAATGAAAAAAATTTAATTGTAATGAGTGGTGACATATTAAATTTGAGCCTAAAAAAAATAATATCTAAAGATGCAATTATTTTAGGAAATTTACCTTACAATATTTCAACTCAAATTTTGATAAAATTTTTAAAACTTAATCCTTGGCCACCAAAGTTTAAAAAATTAATATTTATGTTTCAAAAAGAAGTTGGTGAAAAAATAATTGCAAATTTAGGAAGTAAAAACTATTCCAGATTATCAATTATAACAAAATCTAGATTCAAAATTTTAAATTATTTTTATGTGTCAAAAAATTGTTTTTTTCCAAAACCAAAGGTGGACTCAATAGTGATAGAATTTTTACCAATTTTACGAAAAGAAGTAACATTTAATTCAATAAATAATTTAGAATATATAACAAATATTTTTTTTTCAAACAAAAGAAAGATGGTAAACAAAACATTTAAAAAACTAAAAATGGAAAACGACAAGTTTATTAAAAATTTAAATATCGACTTTACACTAAGGCCTGAAAAAATA
Organism: uncultured Pelagibacteraceae bacterium; assembly: GCA_902633335.1. Taxonomy (GTDB): domain Bacteria; phylum Pseudomonadota; class Alphaproteobacteria; order Pelagibacterales; family Pelagibacteraceae; genus Pelagilacustribacter. The sequence goes on from CACPFY010000001.1 coordinate 11,343, forward strand.
AGTGAAAACTTATTTTATAAAATTACTGAACATTACGAAAAAAAACTAATTAAATGAAAGATTCTTTCTTTTTTTTGTGACTTTCTATTATTTTTTCTATTTGGCTAAAGCAACTTTCTAGATCATTATTAATTACAACATAGTCATAGTCGAACCAATGCTGTACATCATTTTCATATTGTTTCAATCTTTTTTCAACAATTTGATCATTGTCTTGGTTTCTTTTAACAAGCCTTTTTTTTAACTCTTTTTTATCTGGTGGTAAAATAAATATTTTTATTAAGTTTAATTCTTTAAATTTAGATAATTGTTTTGTTCCTTGCCAGTCAATGTCAAAAATGACATCGTAATTTTCTTCATGTAATGTATTAACAGATTTTTTAGATGTTCCATAATAATTGTCAAAAATTTTTGCATGCTCATAAAAATTATTCTCTTTGATAAGTTTTTTGAACTTATCTTTACTAACAAAATGATAATCTACTCCGTCTATCTCGTTAGGCCTTGGCTTCCTTGTGGTGTGAGAAATAGAAATTTTAATATTCGGATATTTTTGACTTATTTTTTTCGTAATTGTGGTTTTGCCGGCACCTGAAGGTGAAGATAATACAATATTGAAACTCAAAACTTATCCTTTTGAACTTATTGAGTGGACTTACTCTCAATAAATTTTATTGCATCACCTACAGTTAAAATTTTTTCCGCTTCACTATCAGATATTTCTGAGCCAAACTCTTCTTCAAAGGCCATTACTAATTCTACAGTATCTAAACTGTCTGCACCAAGATCATCAATGAAGCTAGCTTCATCAACAACCTTCTCCTCTTCAACACCTAGATGATCGGCAACTATTTTTTTAACTTTTGATCCTATTTCTTTTGACATGAATTTTCCTTGTTTTAGTTATTACAATCTTACTAAGATTATTAATACAAATTGTCAAGCCATATACATTCCACCGTTAACATGAATTGTTTCCCCTGTTATATAAGAAGCTTCATCAGAACTTAAAAAAGCTACACAATTAGACACATCATCCCCTGAACCCATTTTTCCCATGGGAATTTTAGATAAAAGAATTGATTTAATTTTTTCTGGGATGCTACTTGTCATGTCTGAAACTATGAAACCTGGTGAGACACAATTTATGGTAATATTTTTCTTTGCGTATTCTATTGAAAGACTTTTTGACATACCTACTGTCCCTGCTTTTGAAGCAGCATAATTTGATTGACCTATGTTTCCAGTATGACCGACTATTGATGTTATATTTATAACCCTTCCTGAGTCACCTTTAAGCATTTTTTTTATTGCATACTTAGATAATAAAAATGTTGATGTTAAATTAATATCAATCACTTTTTGCCACTCATCATCTTTCATTCTTAATGACAAATTATCTCTATTTATACCGGCATTGTTTACAAGAATATCCAAGCCACCCAATTCCTCCGAGACTTCGTCTATAAATTTTTCTATATTTGAGTGTAATGAGATATCAAATTTCTTGATTTTAATTTTACTAAAATTTTTTTTAAGACTTTCAAGTTTTTCGGTATTTGTGCCTGTTCCTAATACTTCAGCATTGAGTGATAAAAATTTTTTTACTAAAGCGCCACCTATCCCACCAGTAGCACCGGTAATTAAAACTTTTTTATTTTTTAAATTAATCATTATAAATTTTTGATGTCATCAATGTTATTAATACTTCTAGTCAATACCTTAGCATTTGTTCGTTTTACAAGTCCACTTAATACTTTTCCAGGTCCAATTTCAATAAAATCATTTATACCATTATTTATCATGTATTCTACAGTTTCTCTCCATCTGACTTGAGAAAATATTTGTTTGTATAACAAATCTTTTATATCACTATCTTTTTCAACAGGTAAGGCTGTAACATTGCTTACAAGTTGCAAACTTGGGTCTTTAAATTCTGTTTTTTGTAAAAACAATTTCATATTCTCAGCAGCAGATTTCATAAGTGAACAATGAAATGGAGCACTTACTGGTAAAAAAATCGATCTTTTTTTTTCGTTTTTTAAAATATTGCTAAAATTTGTTAAAGTATCTTTACTACCACTTAAAATTATTTGTCCTGGAGAGTTATCATTAGCGATTTCACAGACACCTGTCTTTTTGTCAAATTTGTTTAAATAAAAATTTAATCCTTTTGTATCAAGACCCATAACGGCTAACATAGCTCCTTGACCCTCAGGAACTGCAGCTTGCATTTGTTTTCCTCTTTCATGTACTAAAGTAACTGCATTTTCCAAAGACAATGATCCTGAAGCAACTAAGGCACTATACTCTCCCAGTGAATGGCCTGCCATAAATTTGATTTTGGATACATCAAAATTAAACTCTTGTTTTAATACACTGAATATTGCAAAACTCGTTGTTAAAATTGCTGGCTGTGTAATCTCTGTTTTTTTGAGATCATCATCTGATCCACTTAAAATAACTTTTGATAAACTAAATTTAAGAGCTTCATCAACTCTTTCAAAAATATCTTTAACTACCTTAAAATTGCTTTCAAATTCAGATGCCATACCTGCTTTTTGAGAACCTTGCCCTGGAAATATAATTGTTTTCATTTTAATTGATATACATGCTTATAATTCATGTTGAAATGACTTTTTTATAATAGTATAAAACGCCCTAAATATTGATACTTTTTATATGAATTTCTACGAGCACACAGTTATAGCTAAGCAGAATCTTTCTCAAAAAGATGTTGATGCTATTGAAACAAAATACCAAGAAATAATTAATAAAAATTCGGGAAAAGTACTCAAAATTGAAAAGTGGGGATTGCTTAATTTTAAGAGAAAAATAAAAAATTATACAAAAGGCTATTTTTTACATTTCAAGTTAAAAGGTGATAATAAAACACTAGATGAAATTAAATCTAAAACAAAACTAGATAGTAATATCGTAAGATTTCTTACAGTTAGATATAAAAATTTAGATCTTAAAACAGAGTATTTTTCAAAAAATAAAAGCTAATGAAAAAAAGAAAAAAAAACTTCAAAAATTCAAAAAATTCTCTAAATAAATTGAGTCTTTTCCAAAAGAGTGATGCAAGATTCTCAAGAAAATGTCCATTTTCAGTAAAAAATGCTCCAGTTATAGATTACAAAAATATAGCGCTACTTCAAAAATATATTACGGAAACTAATAAAATCATTACTTCTAAAATAAGTAATGTCTCTTTAGGAAAACAAAAAAAACTTGCTAGAGAAATAAAGAAAGCAAAAATTTTAGGAATAATATAAAAATATTATGCAAGTTATCTTATTAGAAAATATCTCCAAACTAGGAAAAATTGGTGATCTTGTAAAAGTTAAAAACGGTTACGCAAGAAACTTTTTACTTAAAAAAAATAAAGCTTTAAGAGCTAATAAAGAAAATATTGAGTTAGTTAACAAAAATAAATCAGAATTAAATAAGAAAAATACAGAAATTAAAAACAAATTCATAGAGAAAGCAAACAAAATTAAGAATAAAAAAATAAAAGTTTACAAAGCAATAAAAGAAAACGGTGATTTGTATGCAACAATAAAACCAAAAGAAATATCTAAAATAATATTTGATGAGTTGAAAACTGAAATTGGACCATCTGAAATAATAATAAAAAAAGAGATAAATAAAATTGGCCAGTTCGATATAAATATTGTGCTTCATTCTGAAGTCCAAACCAAAATATCAGTCATAGTAGAAAAATTGGATAAACTCCAAAGTAAATAGTTTTTTCCACAGGTTGAAAAAAGGGTGTGTAACTTAAAGTTTAAAATACTTAAATTTATAATAATATCAATTAATGGAAAAGTTAGAAATTGCAAAAAGTGTCAAACAAAATCAAGAGATTCCATCTAATATAGAAGCCGAACAACATTTATTGGGATCGGTTTTAGTAAATAACGATATCATAGATGAGATCGCTAACATTATAAACTCTGAAAAATTTTATGATCCAATTCATGTTAAAATTTATGAAGTTATCGAAAATTTAAATAGTAAAGGAATGATAGCCAATCCAATTACTCTAAAAAATTATTTTGAAAAAAATCAAGGTCTCGATGATGTAGGTGGTGTTGAATATTTAGTTAAATTAACAAGATTTTCCTCTTCCGTTAAACAAGCTATAGACTATGCAAAAATAGTTCATGAAAATTTTGTCAAAAGAGAACTAATTCAGATATCTCATCATATTAAGGATGATTCTTTAAATTCTGAAGAAGATAAATCATCTGATTTAATTATAGAAGACGCTGAAAAATTATTATTTGATTTAGCTGAAAGAGGATCTTTCTCTCAATCATTTATGAAATTTAATTTAGCCCTTGATCAATCAATTTCTATGGCAGAACAAGCAATGAAAAATGACCAAGGTATAGTTGGGGTCCCTACTGGTTTAACTGACTTAGATGAAAAGCTTGGTGGGCTTCATAAATCTGACTTGATAATAATTGCAGGTCGCCCATCTATGGGTAAAACAGCTTTAGCAACTAATATTGCTTATCACGCATCCAAAAATATTCAATTAAAAGGTTTAAAATCTTCAGTAGCTTTTTTTTCACTAGAAATGTCATCTGAACAATTGTCAACAAGAATATTATCAGAACAATCTAGAATCAAGTCCAATGATATTAGAAGAGGAAAAGCAACAGAGGAGGAGCTGGGGCGTTATATTGAAACATCAAGAGACATCTACGAACTTCCTTTGTACATAGATGAAACTCCAGCGATTACAATATCAACTTTAAGTAATAGAGCTAGAAGAATTAAGAGGTTATTTGGTTTAAGCCTTATAGTGGTTGATTATATTCAATTAATGAGAAGTAGCTCAAAAAGAAATGATGGAAGAGTTCAGGAGATTTCTGAGATTACTCAAGGCCTAAAAGCTTTAGCAAAAGAACTCAGCGTTCCTGTTCTTGCTTTATCTCAGTTATCCAGAGCAGTTGAGCAAAGAGATGATAAAAAACCACAATTAGCTGATTTAAGAGAATCTGGATCTATAGAGCAGGACGCTGATGTTGTTTTGTTTGTTTTTAGAGAAGAATATTACGAGGAAAAAAAACAACCAAAGTTAGGTTCAATTGAACATGCGGAGTGGCAGTCAAAAATGAGTGATATTGCTGGATTAGCGGAAATATTAATAGGTAAACAAAGACATGGACCAACAGGAAATATCCAAGTGGAATTTGAAGGAATGTACACAAAATTTAAAGATTTGAAATCTTAAATGAAATAACATTTTTCATTTTTTTCAATAATAATATATATCATTTATTTGCAAATGTTTTTAAAACTTTATAGCAAATTAGTCTCAGATTTTCATAAATTTACGTTATTACTTATTTCTATAATTATTTTAGTTTCTTTCTATTTTTCAAAAAATTTCAACCTAGATGCGTCGTCAGATGCTCTTTTATTAGAGGGCGATAAAGATCTAAAATATCTTCGTGAAATTAATAATAGATATGGATCAAAGGATTTTCTTTTTTTAACATATTCGCCGGTGACGAGTTTTACTGATGAAGACACAATTATTAATATTCAGTTGTTAAAATCCAAAATTGAAAAACTTGCTTGGGTAGATAGTATTATTACAATTATTGATGTTCCTTTGCTTAAAAGTAGTGACGAACCATTAATGGAAAGGTTAAAAAATTATAAAACATTATCCTATCCAGACCTAGATAAAAATCGAGGATTTCAAGAAATACTTAATAGCCCAATTTATCAAGATTACGTTATCAGTAAAGATGGAAAAACTTCCGGTATAGTAATTTATTTAAAAAAAGACGAGCGATTAAATGAATATATAAAATTAAAAGAAAAATATTATTTTGAAAAAAAGGAAAAAAACCAAAGTAATTTAGAAAAAAAGAAGTATAAAGAATTTCTAAAAGAATATGAAGATTACAAAAATCTGTACAATAAAAGAAACCATCAAAATATTTCAGAGATTAGAGAAATAATAAGTAAGTATGGTGAAAATGCTAAAATTCACTTAGGAGGAATACCTATGATAGCTGACGATATGATGGGTTATATTAAAAGTGATATTGCAGTTTTCGGTATTGGGGTTTTTATTTTTATTATAATTACTTTATGGTTTATTTTCAGAAATATAAAATGGGTGATAATGCCATTATTAGGTTGTGCAACGTCTGTTATAATTATGATCGGTTTGTTGGGTTTTATTGGATGGAAAGTAACAGTAATATCTTCAAATTTTATTGCCTTAATGCTTATACTAAACATGGCAATGAATATTCATTTAACAGTAAGATTTCTTCAACTTAAAAAAGAATTTCCCAACTTATCTAGAAATGATGCGGTGCTAGAGGCAAGTAAAAAAATGATGTTACCAATTCTTTATACTGTTTTAACAACTATTTGCGCATTTTTATCTTTAATTTTTAGTGAAATTAAACCAATAATTGACTTTGGTTGGATGATGACTTTAGGATTAATAGTTTCTTTATTAGTAACTTTTCTTCTCTTGCCTTGCTTATTGAACATTTTTTCTTCAGAAAATGAGATAAATATTAAAGATACAGAGAAATCTGCAATTACTAAATTTCTTGGCTCAATAGCAAAAAAAAACAATAATCTTATTTTTGGGTTAACTCTTATAATTGTTGTAGCAAGTATTGTAGGAATATCCAAGTTGGAAGTTGAGAATAGTTTTATTAATTACTTTGATAAAGAAACAGAAATTTACAAAGGAATGAAGAAAATTGATGATGATCTTGGAGGAACTACCCCATTAAATGTAATTATAAAATTTCCCACAAAAAAAATTCAAGAAAAAGATGATGATGAATTTGCTGAGTGGGATGAAGATATTGAAAACAAAGAAGATAAATCGAAATATTGGTTTACAAGAGATAAGATGGATAAAATTTTAAAAGTACATGATTATTTAGAGTCCTTGCCCGAAATAGGAAAAGTTCTCTCATTTGGCTCGATCTTAAGAGTAGCAGAGGATTTAAATCGAAAAGAACTACAAAGCTTAGAAATAGCTGTTCTATACAGTAAGATTCCAGAAGAGATAAAAAGAGAGATAATTTTGCCTTATATATCGGTTGAAGAAGACGAAGCTAGAATTTCTGTTAGAATAAGAGACTCTCTAGAAAATTTAAGAAGAGATGAATTAATTAAAAAAATTAATAATGATCTTAATACTGAATTGGGTTTAAGTAAAGATGAGTTCAAATTAGCAGGTGTATTAATTTTATTTAATAATTTATTACAAAGTTTATTTAAATCTCAAATTCTCACCCTTGGAATTGTTATGCTGGGTATTTTTTTGATGTTTTTGGTGTTATTTAGAAACGTTACTTTGTCATTGATTGGTGTTGTCCCAAATTTTATAGCTGCTTTTTTTATACTTGGTATAATAGGTTTAATGAGTATCCCTTTAGATATGATGACAATTACTATAGCAGCAATAACTATTGGTATAGCTGTAGATAATAGTATTCACTATATTTATAGATTTAAGGAGGAGTTTAAGAAAATTAATAACTATAATGAAACTTTAGATAGATGTCATAGCACAGTGGGAATTGCTATTTTAAACACTTCAATAACAATTGTTTTTGGATTTTCAATTTTGATTTTGTCTAATTTCATTCCTACTATATATTTTGGTGTTTTCACTGGTATTGCAATGTTACTGGCTATGATATCAGTTTTAACTTTACTGCCAAAATTATTATTAATTTATAAACCTTTTGGTGATGAAGTTGAAAAACTCATATAATGAGCAGTTTTTTTGAAAACATCTTTAACAATTTAAATCTATTCGATATATGTGTATCAATAATTTTTATTTATTCTGTAATTCAGTGTTATTTAAAAGGTTTTTCTTTGAGTCTTATATCTTTTATGAAATGGGTTATATCTATAGTAATTACAATTATATTAGTTCCAAAACTTCAGCCTACAGTAAGTGATTATGTTGAATCGCAATTTATTAATAATTTTGGTCTTGGATTTGCAATTTTTGTTTTCACTCTTTTTTTAACCATAGTAATTGGAAAAACTTTAGGAAAAGCCATTACTTGGACTGGGGTGGGTTCTATAGATAAAACTTTTGGTATTTTATTTGGAATTTTTAAAGGTTATGTAGTTTGTGTGTGTATATTTTCTATATTAAATTGGTTTTATCCTTTTAAAAATTGGGGTATATCAGCAGAAGAAGCAATAACATTTAAATTTATAAATAAAGGAAGTGAAATATTGGTAGAGGAATTTCCATCAAACGAAGATTTTATTGATACGAAAGAAAAAATTGAAAAAATTTAACTCAGATAAATTAAAGGAAGAGTGTGGAATTTTTGGGATTTCTAACCATGCAGACTCGGCAAGATTAGTAGCATTAGGATTACACTCTTTACAACATCGAGGACAAGAGGGATGTGGAATAGTCTCTTTTGACGGAAAAAGTTTTCACTCTGAAAAAAGACAAGGTTTGGTTGGAGACCATTTTACTAATATTGAAACTATTAAAAAATTACCTGGTAACTCTGCAATTGGACATAATAGGTACTCTACTACCGGAGAAACATCGCTCAGAAACATTCAGCCTTTTTTTGCTGATTTATACCATGGAGGTTTAAGTATTGCACATAACGGAAATTTAACAAATGCAATTACTTTAAGAAATGACTTGGTTAAAAATGGTTCTATTTTCAGAACAACAAGTGACACAGAAACCATCGTACAATTAATAGCTAAGTCAAAAAGGGAAAAAATAATAGATAAAATAACCGAGACTTTATTTAAAATCCAAGGTGGTTACGCAATTGTAATTTTAACAAACAAAAAATTGATAGGTATAAGAGATCCTCTTGGAATAAGACCCCTTGTAATCGGTAAATTAGGTAACTCATATATTTTTGCGTCAGAAACTTGTGCTTTAGACATTGTCGATGCAAAATTCGTTAGAGAAGTAGAAAATGGAGAAATGGTAGTAATTGAAAATAATGAGTTAAAAAGCTTTAAACCTTTTAATAAAATAAAACAAAGACCATGTGTTTTTGAATATATTTATTTTGCTAGACCGGACAGTATTCTAAACGGTGAATGCGCCTATGAATATAGGAAAAGACTTGGTATCGAGCTTGCAAAAGAGTCAGGTGTTGATGCTGATATAATTATTCCTGTACCTGATTCTGGAGTACCAGCAGCAATAGGTTATTCACAATCCTCAAAAATAAAGTTTGAACTTGGATTAATTAGAAATCACTATGTAGGAAGAACGTTTATTGAACCCACTCAAAATATTAGAAGTTTTGGAGTAAAACTCAAGTTAAGTACTACAAAAAGTATTTTGAAAAATAAAACAGTTATTTTAATTGACGACTCATTAGTACGTGGAACAACTTGTGGTAAGATAGTTAAAATGCTTTATAAAGCTGGAGCAAAAAAAGTTCATGTTAGAATAGCTTGTCCAGAAATTAAATATCCTGATTTTTACGGAATAGATATGCCTACTAAGAAAGAATTACTTTCTAGTGAAAAAAATACAGACGAAATTTCTAAATTTGTTGGTTCAGCTAGTTGTAAATTTTTAAGTATTGATGGTATGTACAAAGCTTTGTTAAATGAAAAAAGAAATAATAATTATCCTCAATTTAGTGATCACTATTTTACAGGAGAGTATCCAGTAAAGGCACTTGATAAGTTGGGAAATGAAAAGATCACTCAGCTTTCTTTGTTAAGCAATAAATCAAGCTCTTAGTTTACTTTAAAAATTCTTTTTGAGTCGGACACAAAAATCATTTCATTTTTTATAAATATAATATTACTTACAATATTGAATGGGTTTTTTTTAATTGAACTTACATTAATAGTATTCTTTATTTCCATTTCAATGAAATAAGAATTGTCTGAAATTAACAATAATTTGTTATTAGCAAGATAAATATGATTAATTTTTCCGATTTTTTTTTGAAAATTTTTTTTGAAATCTTTTATTAGCATCAAGTTTATATCATTAGAAAATAAAATTTTACCTGAATTTTTATCAATCAATATTAAATAATTATCATTATTAATTGTAAAAATAATATCCCCTGAAATGACAGGTGAAATATTTGATTTAATCTTTTTCTCCCAAATTAATTTACCATTTAAATTAAGTAAAAAAATATTATTTTTTGTAGATATTAATATTTTATCCTCTGAAATAATAACGGGGTTACCATCAAAAACTATATCATTTTCCGATTTAAAATTTTGTATCCAATTGATAAGTTTTTTATTTATTAAATTTAATGAATATAAAGATCCATCAGTTGATAGAAATAATAAATTGTTATTTTTATCTATCGCAAGATTGCTTTCAAACTTTGAAACAGTTTTTGATGGTTGTGTGTAAAATTCTTCAATCTTTTTTCCATTTTCTGTATCAATTAAAATAATTTTATTTTTTTCATCTGACAAAAATAATATATTTTCTATTATTTTCAAATTTGATCTGAAAGGAACTAAAAAGTTTTTTGCCCATATAAGTTTATTTTTTTTAAAGTCAATTGAGTAAACATAGCCAAAATTATCGGCGGCAATTATAAAATCGTTTTTAAGAATTAATTTTATATTTTTATTCGTTCTTTTAAATTTTTTTTTATAAAAGTTAAAATTAAAAATTAATTTATTCTGGCTTAAAGAAAAGATACCAATATTTCCTTTGCGGTCAGAAAAAAATAGTTTATCTTCTTTAACTAGAATATTTGTATTTACATCTGCTTTAGCTATTTTAGAGAATTTTTTATAATTTCCATCATTTAAAAAAGAGACATTGCTTATATAATTTGCTTGATTTTGAAAACTTTGACCCCATGCCAAATAAGAATTAGGCTTATCAAAATTTAACTTTGTATTTGGTGATAATTCTACTTTCTCAACAATAGTATTTTGTTTTTTAAAGATATACTCTAAATTTTGATCTGTATTTGTTTTATTTTTAGATATTTTATCACTTCCGGTCCAAATACCGGTTTTGTTATCAAATGAACAACTATTTAAAATAAAAAAAAGAATAATAAAATAACTTATTATATTCATTTAATTATTGTAGTTTCAAATTCTTTGGCTTTATTAAATTCACCTCTGGATCGATAGTATTTTTTTATATAATCTAAAACTGTGTTTTTCCAAAGAGAATCTGACTTTAAAATAGGTTTCAAACTACTAATAAGTTCATTTTCCTCAATCTCATCTCCAATAAAAATTATTTTTTTGAAAATAAATAAATTTTTTGTTTCTTGTTCTAATTTACTTTTTGATATTATTTGATCATAATATGATAAGATTTTAGTTTTGTCTTTTATCAAATTGTTATCTATAATTAAATTTAATGCAGACGGGGAATAGAACTTATTATTTTTATTTATGATATTTTCTAAAATCACAACCGCTTCGTTAAAATTTTTTTTTTCAATTAAAATTTTAGCTGTATTATAATTTTTTGAAATTTCGATATTTTGTTTTTTTTTAAGTTCATTCATTATAATAATAACGAAAACGATTAAAATAATACAAAAAACAATTCCAAAAATCTTTTTTTTATTTCTACTAAAATATTCTTTAAAATTTAGATTTGGTTTATTTTCAATTTCTTTTTCCATATTAAAAGCTATTATTGTTATTCGGAAATTTTTTAGATATAATTTCTTTTTTATATTTTTTTATTGAATTTTCAATTATCTTTTCCAAATTAACAAATTTTTTTACAAATTTAGGATAAAAACCACTAATTCCTAACATATCATCTGTTACTAATATCTGGCCGTCACAAACATTAGATGAACCTATACCTATGGTTGGAATTTTAAGTAACTGAGTAATTTTATTTGCTGTTTTTTTTGATATACATTCTAATACAATAGAAAATGCTCCAGCCTTTTCTATATTTTGGGCTTGTCTTAGTAGTTTTATTTGTTCTTTTCTATTTTTGCCCTCAGCTTTAAATTTCTTTTTAAATTGAGGTGTGTAACCTATGTGTCCCATAACATCAATTTTTGATTTTTTTAAAGCTTTAACAATATTTAAATTATATGAATTATTTTCAATTTTAATCGCATCACAACCTGTTTTTTTTATAATTAACTTTGCATTTTTAACAGCTTGATTTGGATTTTTATAACTATTTTTAGGCATATCTACAACGAGTAAAGAATTTTTTGTACCGAGTTTTACAGATTTTGCATGGTCAATCATTGTTTCTAATTTTAAATTATGGGTAGTTTTCATTCCATATAAAACATTCGCTAATGAGTCTCCTACTAAAATTAAATCACAGTATTTATCCAATATTCTGGAAATAGATTTAGCATACGATGTTAAACAAATTAATTTTCTTTTATTTTTTTTGTTTAAAAAATTTTTAATTTTAGTTTTCATTATTCTAATTCAATAGTACTCGGTGGTTTTGAAGTTATATCATAAACTACTCTGTTGATGCCTGAAACGCCATTAATTATTTTGTTTGATACCTGAGTTAAGTACTCATTTGTAAAGTTGTACTTAGCTGCTGTCATCCCATCTTCAGAAATTACCGCTCTTAATAGGCAGGTGTATTCAAACGTCCTTGTATCTCCCATTACTCCAACTGTTTTAATTGGTAGAAGAGCAGCGTAAGCTTGCCAAATTTTATCATAAAGATTGTTTTTAATTAAGCTATTTATAAAAATATCGTCAGCTTCTTGTAAAATTTTAATTTTGTTTTCGGTAATTTTTCCTAAAATTCTGATAGCTAACCCTGGGCCGGGAAAGGGATGTTTTTTTAGTATAAGATTATCAAGTCCTAGTGATTTACCTAAAATTCTTACTTCGTCCTTAAATAATTCATTAAGAGGTTCTATTAATTTCAATTTCATTTTTTTAGGAAGACCGCCAACATTATGGTGGGACTTAATTTTTGAGGATTTACTGCCAGTGGAAGATCTACTTTCAATTATGTCAGGGTAGAGAGTGCCTTGAGCCAGGTACTTTACATTTTTAAATTTTTTAGCTTCTTTCTCAAATATCTTTATAAATAAATTTCCAATAATTTTTCTTTTCTTTTCTGGATCAATAATATTTTTGAGTCTTTTGTAAAAAAGATTTTTGGATTTAATCAGCTTGATATTTAATTTATATTTATATTTAAAGAGTTTATAGGATTTTTTAAACTCGTTTTTTCTTAAAAGACCAGTATCAACCATTATGCATCTTAAATTTTTTTTAATAGCCTTATTTATAAGCAGTGCTACAACACTACTATCTACACCGCCTGAAAGAGCACAAATAACTTTATCTTTTTTTATCTCTTTTTTTAAATCTTTAATAATTCTGTTTTTTTCAATTCCTATCACCCAATTTTTTTTGATCTTACAAATATCTAAAATAAAATTTTTAATAATTTTAAATCCTTTTTTTGTATGAGTTACTTCAGGATGAAATTGTATACCAAAAATCTTTTTATTTTTATTTTCTATAGCTGTATATTTAGAGTTATTCGTAGATGCTATATTTTTAAAACCTTTTGGAATTTTATAAACTGCATCCTGATGACTCATCCAAACACTGGCTTTTTTATTTATAAAAAAATTTTTAAATAGAATTGACTTTGATTTTTCTAATAAAATTGCTTCTCCAAATTCTCTTTTTTTTTGTAACATTTTAATTTTTCCACCAAAGCTCTTTGCTATCAGTTGAAGTCCATAACAAATACCCAATATAGGGATATTTTTGCTAAAAACATTTTTTGATATTTTAGGATATGCTCTTTGATTTACCGTTGAAGGTCCCCCTGATAAAATAATGCCCTTCACCCCCTTAAAATTTTTAATTTTTTTTAATTCTTTTAAATTTATCACTTCACAATAAACTTTTAACTCTCTAATTCTTCTAGCTATTAATTTTGTTACTTGAGATCCGAAATCTATTATGAGTATCTTATTTTTCTTTATAAAATGACCTTTTAACGGCATTTATTTTTTTATTACTGAATTTAATTTATTTTGTAAATCAGATTGTTTTTGACAAAGTTTTTTACAAACTTTTTTGAAATTTTTTATCAATTTTTTTGTTTCTTCATAATTCGATTTTCTGATTTTTAGAAGAGCAAGATTAAAAATGGCTTCCTCATTTTTTGGATTTAATAATATTACAGTATTTAAATTTTTTTCTTCTTGGTTGTCATCTTTTTTAAAATTATAAATTTTCGCCAAATAAAGATAGGAAGTTTCATTTTTTGGGTTAAAAACAATATCTTGTTCAAATTTAAATTTCGCTAAATTATATTTTTTTTCATTAAAAAGATTTTTCCCTTTCTCAAAATTTGTAATTTCGGCTTTTACAACTGAAAAGGAAAAAACAATTATTATTAAATTAAAAAATTTTATGTTTCTCATAATTTATAATTTATTGTGCTCTTTATTGTTTCAACACTATGAACCATGCTTTCGTAAAATCCAGCTTTTGTAATTTTTATAAATTTAGATTTTTTGCGCACCTCCTCTAATTTTTGTGCACCTATGTATCCCATAGAAGATCTAAGACCCCCTTGAAGTTGATAAATTATTTTTGAAACTTTTCCTTTATAATGTACACGACTTTCTACCCCTTCTGGAACGAACTTAGATTTATCTTTATAATTTTTTTGAAAATATCTTTCAGATGAACCTGACGACATAGCTCCAATAGAACCCATTCCTCTATAAAGTTTATAAAACTTATTATTTTTTTTAAATATTTTTCCAGGACTTTCATCTGTTCCTGCAAATATCGAACCCATCATAATTGCGTCCGCTCCAGCTGCAATTGCCTTAATTATGTCTCCAGAAAACTTAATTCCGCCATCAGAAATGATTTTTATTTTTTTTTTATTCATAGCTTTTTTAACATTTAATAATGCAGTAATTTGAGGCACTCCAATTCCTGCGACTATTCTAGTAGTACAAATAGACCCTGGTCCTATTCCAACTTTTAATATATCAGCACCAGAATTATAAAGAAGTTTTGCGGCATCTCCTGTAGCTATATTCCCAACGCAAATTGTAATTTTTTTTGAAAATTTTTTGATTTTATTTAACATTTCAAGCACATTCTTACTATGACCATGAGCAGTGTCTATAACTATCATATCTACACCAAAGTCGATTAAATATTTTGCTCTGGTTAATTCTGCCTGAGAGGTTCCGATTGCCGCTCCAACTTTTAATCTAATTTTTTTTACTTTTTTAATTTCGTTGCATTGTTTTTTAATATCTAAATTTCTATGTATAACACCAATTCCACCATTTTTAGCTATTGTTATAGCCATTTTCGATTCGGTAACAGTATCCATAGCTGAGGATAAAAAAGGAATTTTTAAATTTATAGAGTCTGATAAACTTACATTTATATTAGTATTTGCAGGCACAATTGAAGAGTATTGCGGTAATAATAAAACATCATCAAAAGTTAGAGCTTCTTTTATTGGTTCCATATAAACTTATATACAATTTTATAAATTTATAAAGTCTTAATTCCTGAGCAGTGTACATAAGTCTCTTTAGAATAATCTCTACTAGACTCAGGTTTGAAAAAATTTACTTTATGAAATTTATTTTTAGCTAAATTTTTAACATTTAAGAAATCTGTGCCATTAAAGACTTTAGAAATTACAACCCCATTTTCCTTTATTATAGAGCTTGAAAACTCAATGACTTCAGCGCATAATGCATTAGTTCGTATACAATCAAGATCCTTATTACCTGTGGTATCAGCAGCCATGTCTGAAACTAACAAATCTGCTTTATCATTAAGCTCTTTCAATATTTTTTCTTTTGATTCTTCTTTACGAAAATCACAAAGTAAAAAATCTACACCTTCAATTTTTTTCATTTTCTTTATATCTACAGATAAAATTTTGCAATTTTTAAGACTTTTTTTTAGTATTTGCGACCAACCTCCTGGATAGCTACCGAGATCGATAGCTGTTTTACAATTTTTAAAAAAATTAAATTTTTTATTTAGTTCTAAAAGCTTATATGCTGACCTTGATCTAAACCCTGCACTTTTTGCTTGTTTAAAATATTGATCTCTATGTTGTTGAATGATCCAATCTTTTGAGCTTTTGTTTTTTCTCATTATAAAATATCTTCATGTTCGTCCTCAGAATTATCGACATTAACAGCTTTTTTATTATTTAAATAAGTAAAACAAGCCATAGGTATTGATAAAATATATAAAAAACAAAAAGCTAATAATGTTTCAAAGGTAAAAAACATTAAAGTTACAAAAGATATTCCAATTCCTAAGAGTATAAAAACCGTTAATGCCGGCTTTATCTTAATATTTTTAAATGAATATGTTGGGACTTTACTAATTAAAAGCACAGCTATAATTAAAGTAAATAAAGGAGCAAAATAATTTTTATTTAATGAAAAATTAAATTCCGTAAGCTCTAAAACTAAAGGAGATAAAATCAATAAAGCGCCAATTGGAGAAGGCACACCCTCAAAATAATTTTGTTTCCAAGTTTCTTCAGGTTTAAATTTTGTTAAGTTAAATCTTGCTAATCTAAGAACGCAACAAACAGAATATATTAAAGTGATGGCCCAACCTAATTTGCCATATTTATTAAGTTCCCAAAAGTAAACTATAAATGCTGGAGCAATTCCAAAACTTACAAAATCGGTTAAAGAGTCCAATTCTTTGCCAAAGTCAGACGTTCCTTTTATCATTCTAGCTATTCTACCATCTAAAGCGTCAAGAATAGCTGCTAACGTAATAAAAATAACAGCCATTTTAAAATTTAAATCTAGTGAAAATTTTATTGAACTGATACCTAAGCATACTCCAGCTATGGTCAAGATATTTGGTAAAATATACCTTGTTTTTTTTGACTCAACTATTTTAAATTTTTTTTCTTCCATTATTCTTTTGCTAATAAACTTTCACCTGCTATAACATTTTGCCCAAGTTTTGCTAATATTTTTTTATTACTAAAGAAAAGATCTACTCTACTTCCAAATCTAATCATTCCTATTCTTTCTCCTTGTTTCAAATTTTGATCTTTGCTTACTTCACAAACAATTCTTCTTGCGATTAAACCTGCAATTTGAACAATTATGATTTCCTCACCTTTAGTGGATATAATTTTATAGTAATTTCTCTCATTTTCTTTGCTCGCTTTATCTAGTGATGCATTAAAAAATTTTCCAGGTTTATAAAAAATTTCTTCTACTTTTCCCTCGATTGGAGTTCTATTAACATGACAATTAAATACATTCATAAAAACACTTATCCTTGTATATTTTTTATTCTCCAAACTTAATTCCTCAGGGCCGTTTATCTCGGATATATCTGTAATAAGACCGTCAGCTGGGCTTACGATAAAAGAATTATCGTTTATCGATATTCTTTCTGGATCTCTAAAAAAATAATAAACCCAAACTGTTATCAACACCATTATTGTTGCAAGAAAATTTGAGAAAAGCCAAACAATAAAGGTTATAATTATTGAAATAGCTAAAAATTTATAGCCCTCTTTATGTAGTTTTGGAAAAATGTTGTCTATCATAATTGTCAATAAAGTTTGATAATTTCCACTAATATGTATAAAAATCTCACATAATCAAATTATTTTTATGGCAAAAATTAAGGTTAAAAATCCAATAGTTGAGCTAGATGGTGACGAAATGACTAGAATAATATGGTCATTTATTAAAAAAAAACTAATTGAGCCCTATCTTGAATTAGATATCAAATATTTTGATTTGGGAATAGAAAGTAGAGACAAAACCTCTGATCAAATAACTGTTGATTGTGCAAAAGCAATTAAAGAATTTGGGGTTGGTATTAAATGTGCGACTATCACTCCTGATGAAGCAAGAGTAGAAGAGTTTAAATTAAAAAAAATGTGGAGATCGCCCAACGGTACAATTCGAAACATACTTGGTGGTACCGTTTTTAGAGAGCCAATTATTTGTAAAAATGTACCGAAGTTAGTTCCTGGATGGACTAATCCAATTATTATTGGCAGGCATGCTTTTGGAGATCAATATAAAGCTACAGATTTTCTTGTTCCAGGAAAAGGAAAGTTAGAAATAAGATGGACATCTGCTGATGGAAAACAAAAAAAAGAATTTGAAGTATTTAATTTCCCAAGCTCAGGTGTTGCTTTATCAATGTATAATTTAGATGATTCAATAAGAGATTTCGCAAAAGCTTGTATGAATTACGGTCTTCAAAGAAATTATCCAGTTTACATGTCAACAAAAAATACAATTTTAAAAGGTTACGACGGAAGATTTAAGGACTTGTTTCAAGAAGTTTTTGATAAACAATTCAAAGAAAAATTTCAAAAAGCAAAATTAACTTACGAACACAGATTAATAGACGATATGGTAGCATGTGCAATGAAATGGAATGGTGGATACGTATGGGCTTGTAAAAATTATGATGGAGATGTTCAGTCCGACACCGTTGCGCAAGGATTTGGTTCTTTAGGATTAATGACTAGTGTTTTAATGACACCTGATGGAAAGACAGTGGAGTCAGAAGCAGCGCACGGCACAGTTACTAGGCATTATAGGATGCATCAACAAGGAAAAGAGACATCAACGAATCCAATTGCATCTATATTTGCTTGGACTAGAGGTTTAGCACATAGAGGAAAGCTTGATAATAATGATGAATTAATCAAATTTTCTAAAAGTTTAGAAGAAGTCTGCATTAATACAGTTGAGAGTGGCTCAATGACAAAAGATTTGGCAATATTGATCGATAAATCTACAAAGTATTTAACTACTAATCAGTTTTTAGAGGCTATAGATAGTAATCTAAAAAAAAAGCTTAATTAATTGTTTTTGATATCTCTTTAAAAGCTTTCTCAACTTTATCCTTATCTACTCCTCCTGCTTGGGCAAAATCTTTTCGCCCACCACCACCTTTTCCGCCTAACGTTTTAGATGCAATTTTAACTAAATTTACAGCATCATACTTTGAGGTTAGATCTTTTGAAACGCCCACGGCTACGCCAACTTTATCCTCAAAAATTGAAATACAAATTATAATTCCTGATTTAATTTCTTTCTTACCTTGATCAATAATTCCCCTAAGTTCTTTTGACGGGAAGTCTTTTAATAATTGTTCTCTTATCTTTATTTTACCTATTTTTCTCTCTTTAATTATATTTTTACTTTTATCTTTTTTGATATTTTCAATTCTAACTAGACTCAATTGTTTGCTTAAATTTTTTAGGTTCTCAGATAAATTTAATTGATCCCTATAATCTGGTGTTATTTTTAAAAATTGAAGTTCTTTTTTTATTTTTTCAATTTCTTCATTTAAATTTTTCTCTTTTAAAGACTTGTTTTGTTTTAAATGTTTTTCATGTTTTTCTAATTGCTTATCTCTCAAAGCTTCTACTCTTCGCACTCCAGAAGCAATTGACGACTGACTTATAACTTTAAATTTTCCCACATCTTTTGTATTTTTTACATGTGTACCACCACATAACTCTGTTGAGAAAAAACCATTATTTTCTTTTCCCATAAATACCACTCTCACCTCTTCTCCATATTTTTCACCAAACAGCGCTAGGGCACCCAATTTTACTGCTTCTTTTGGTGTCATAATTCTTGTTTGAACATCGCTACCGCCATCAACAATTTCATTTACCGCTGCATTAATTTTTGTCATCTCGCTTTCATCAATTGGTTTGTTATGACTAAAATCAAACCTTAATCTCTCAGGTGAAACTAAAGAACCTTTTTGAGTAACATGTTTTCCAAGAGTTCTACGTAAAGACTCATGTAGTAAATGCGTGGCTGAGTGATTTGCTCTTGAATTATTTCTTTTTTCAATATCTATTTCCAAATTTACACTTTGTCCTACTTTAATTTTTCCTTTTTTAATATCTCCATAATGAACAAAAAGATCTCCCATTTTTTTTTGAGTATCTTTAATATTTATTTCACACCCTGATGTGTAGATTATACCTTGATCTCCTACTTGACCGCCAGACTCACCATAAAAAGGGGTCTGATTTGTTATTATTTCAATTTTGTCTCCATTGCTTGCAGTATCAACAAATTTATTATCTTTTGATATTTTTAAGATAACTCCTTCTGCTTTATCAAATTCATATCCTAAAAATTCTGTTGGTTTTAATTCTTCTCTGATTTTAAACCATCTTTCTTCAACAGATTTATCTCCAGATCCTTTCCAGTTTGCTCTTGCTAAAGCTTTGCTTTTTTCCATTTCTTTTTCAAAGGAATAACTATCAACTTTAATATTTTTTGTTCGTAAAATATCAGCAGTTAAGTCAACCGGGAAACCATAGGTGTCATATAATTTAAAAGCTACTGAACCTGGTAGAATATTATTTTTTACTTTGGACAAATTATCTTCAAGAATTTTCATACCTCTTTCAAGAAGTGAAGAAAACTTTTCTTCCTCGTTTTTTAAAGTTTCAATAATAAGATCTTTACCATTTGTTAATTCTGGATAACTATTTTTCATCTCGTCTGACAAAACACTGAAAAGTTTGTGAAAAAGCGGTGATTTACTTCCAAGAGAATGAGCGTGTCTCATACCTCTTCGCATTATTCTCCTTAAAACATAACCTCGACCTTCGTTTGAAGGCAAAATTCCTTCAGCAATTAAAAAACTACTAGCTCTAAGATGATCGGCTATAACTCTATGACTAGCTATAGTTTTCTGATTGATTGGAGTTTTAGTTATTTCTGATGATGATGCCATTATTTTTCTAAAATGATCTATTTCATAATTATCGTGTGTACCTTGTAGTACAGCAGTCATTCTCTCAAGACCCATGCCTGTATCTACTGAAGGTTTAGGAAGATTAATTCTTTTTTCTTTAGAAACTTGTTCGTATTGCATAAAGACGAGATTCCATATCTCAATAAATCTATCTCCATCTTGTTCTGGGCTTCCAGGTGGTCCTCCTTTTAATTTTTCTCCATGGTCATAAAAAATTTCAGAACATGGTCCACACGGTCCGGTGTCACCCATCGACCAAAAGTTATCTGCTGTTGAAATTCTTATTATTTTACTTTCACTCAGCCCAGCTATTTTTTTCCATAAATTAAAAGATTCATCATCTTCATGAAAAACAGTCACAGAAAGTTTGTCTTTAGGTAATTTAAAATCTTTTGTTAGTAAATTCCAAGCATGATGTATTGCTTGCTCTTTAAAGTAATCACCAAATGAAAAATTTCCTAGCATCTCAAAAAAAGTATGGTGTCTTGGTGTATAGCCTACGTTTTCAAGATCATTATGTTTTCCCCCTGCTCTTACACATTTTTGTGATGTCGTTGCTGTTTTGTATGGTCTTTTTTCTAGCCCGGTGAAAACATTCTTAAATTGTACCATTCCAGAATTAGTAAACATTAAGGTCGGATCGTTGTTAGGCACAAGATTACTTGAGTCTACTATTTGATGATTATTTTTCTTAAAATACTCTAAAAACTTTTTTCTTACATCTGTAAGTAAAATTTGGCTCATACTTTATTAAATACAGATATTTGTAAGGTTGTCTATATAGAGATTAATTAGTTTTTGATTTATCGTTATCAACTACCACACAAATTTCTGATTTAGTGAGAAATCTTTGTCCAGTCCCATTATCAAGTGAAAACATGCCTCCAATACCTTTGACGGCATCAATAGTTAAATCTGTATGTTTCCATTTCTCATACTGGTCTTCATTCATATAAAAGGGTGTCCCATCAACTTCTCCCAACTTTACATCGCTATTTCCAACCATATATTCTTTAGCCGGATAACACATAGGTGCGCTTCCGTCACAACATCCTCCAGATTGATGAAATAAAAGATCATCTCCATGAACCTCTTTAATCTCACTTAGTAGTTTTTTTGCTGATAAAGTGAATGATACTTTCATTTTATTATTTCGGCCCATGATTAAGAATCATGGGCCATTATATATTATTGGTTAAAAGAAGCCTAATTTTTTCTCACTGTAAGACACGTGTAAATTTTTCACTTGTCTGTAATGATTTAACATCATTTTGTGAGTCTCTCTTCCTATACCAGATTGTTTATATCCTCCAAAAGCAGCATGAGCAGGATAAGCGTGGTAACAGTTTGTCCAAACTCTTCCAGCTTGTATCTCTCTTCCCATTCTGTATGCAAGATTTCCATTTCTAGTCCAAACACCTGCGCCTAAACCGTAAAGTGTATCATTAGCTATTTCTAATGCCTCTTTTTCATCTTTGAACTTTGTTACTGAAACAACTGGTCCAAAAATTTCCTCTTGGAATATTCGCATTTTGTTATTTCCTTCAAAAATAGTTGGTTGGATATAATTTCCTTTTTCCAATCCACTATTTAATTTAGCTACACTGCCTCCAGTTAGAACTTTGGCACCTTCTTTCTTACCAAGATCTAAATAAGATTTGATCTTCTCCATTTGTTCCAAAGAAGCTTGGGCCCCTATCATAGTTTCCATTTTTAAAGGATTGTCTTGTTTAACAGCTTTTGTTCTAGCAATAGCCTTTTTCATGAATTTATCATAAATTGACTCTTGTACTAAAACTCTGCTCGGACAAGTACAAACT
This sequence comes from uncultured Pelagibacteraceae bacterium, assembly GCA_902633335.1. GTDB lineage: Bacteria > Pseudomonadota > Alphaproteobacteria > Pelagibacterales > Pelagibacteraceae > Pelagilacustribacter. Next base: position 33,944 of record CACPFY010000001.1, read on the forward strand.
TCACCTTGGTTAAGTGTAAACATTGCAAATCCTTCTAGACATTTGTCGAAGAAGTCATCATCTTTATCCATAACATCTTCAAAGAAAATGTTTGGAGATTTACCACCTAATTCCAATGTAATTGGTATAAGGTTTTGTGATGCATATTGCATGATTAGCCGACCAGTAGTTGTTTCTCCAGTAAAAGCTATCTTCTTTATTCTTTTAGAAGAAGCTAATGGTTTACCTGCCTCAAGGCCGTAACCACTAACTACATTAACAACACCTTTCGGTAATAAATCACCAATCAGTTCCATCATTATCATGATAGAAGCTGGCGTTTGCTCTGCTGGTTTTAAAACCACACAGTTTCCTGCCGCAAGTGCTGGTGCTAATTTCCATGTAGCCATAAGCAATGGGAAGTTCCAAGGTATAATTTGTCCAACTACTCCAAGTGGTTCGGGTATGTGATAAGAATATTCACTATTACTTATCTCAGCTACCGACCCTTCCTCTGCTCTAATCACTCCAGCAAAATATCTCCAGTGATCAATGACCAATGGTAAATCTGCAGCCATACATTCTCTTATAGGCTTACCATTATCTAAACATTCTGCTGTCGCTAGTAAGTTAAGATTTTTCTCTATGACATCAGCAATTTTATTGAGGATATTTGATCTCTCAGTAATTGAAGTCTTTCCCCAAGCTGGAAAAGCTGCATGTGCTGCGTCTAAAGCAAAATCAATGTCTTTTTCGTTCGATCGTGGCACCTGACAGATAACTTCATTTGTAATTGGTGTTGTATTATCAAAATACTTTCCAGATTTTGGTTCTACAAACTTTCCATTTACATAGTTCCCGTATTTTGCCTTAAACGGAAACTTCACTTTTAAGTGTGAGGTATCTAGGCTGGGTGACATTTTCGAGCTACTTGATTGTTGTGTACTCATTTCCCCTCCTTGTTAATATTTTAATTAAACCCAATATTGACAAACTTGTACAGACTTAATTGATAATTATTTTCAATTACAATTATAAGTTGATTCAATTAATAGTTGCTTAATATTTCATGGGAAACGAGAATTGGGGGTCAATGACCCCCAAAAAAACTTAGATGACTATTTTTCCTCGTCTTTGCTAATCTTTTCTTTAGGTGAAGGATTGCCTTCAAGCTCTTTAGATATCGCTCCGGCCTTTTCTCTCACAGCTTTCTCGATTTCATCTGCAATGTTAGGATTTTTTTCCAAATATAATTTGGCATTCTCTTTCCCTTGCCCAATTTTTTCACCTTTGTATGCGTACCAAGCGCCTGACTTCTCAATTATGTCTGCTTTAGCGCCTAGGTCGATTAATTCACCATTTTTACTGATACCTTTTCCATACATTAAATCGAACTCTACAACCTTAAAAGGAGGAGCTACCTTATTTTTGATAACTTTCACTCTTGTCGTATTTCCAATGATTTGATCTTTGTCTTTTATAGCACCAATTCTTCTAATATCCATTCTAACGGAAGAATAAAACTTTAATGCATTTCCACCTGATGTAGTTTCTGGATTTCCAAACATAACTCCAATTTTCATTCTAATTTGGTTTATGAAAATTACCATTGTATTTGACTTTGCTACTGAACCAGTAATTTTTCTTAATGCCTGACTCATTAATCTTGATTGCAAGCCTACATGGTGATCTCCCATTTCACCTTCTAATTCTGCTTTCGGTGTTAAGGCTGCTACAGAGTCTACTACTAACACTGAAATGGAACCTGATTTAATTAGAGTATCTGTTATTTCTAAAGCTTGCTCACCTGTATCAGGTTGAGAAATTAGCAGTTCATCAGTTTTAACTCCTAGCTTTTTTGCATAAGCAGGATCCATTGCATGCTCAGCATCAACAAAAGCACATATTCCTCCAGCTTTTTGAGCTTCAGCTACTACCTGTAAAGCCAAGGTTGTTTTACCTGAAGACTCTGGACCGTAAATTTCTATTATTCTTCCTTTTGGCAGTCCTCCAATACCTAATGCTAAATCTAAGCTCAAAGAACCTGTCGAAATTGCCTCTACGTCTAAAGCTTCTTGTTGGCCAAGTCTCATCACAGAGCCTTTTCCAAAATTTTGATCAATTTGGCTTATTGCTGCTTCTAAAGACTTGTTTTTTTCTTTTATTTCCTGAGTTTTTTTGTTGTCTGATTTAACAACTTTTAAATTATTTTTTGTCATTTTTTATCCTTTTTTGTTCTTCGAATCGTTAATTTAAATGTACACATTTTGTTCTTTTTATCAAGTAAATAAAATTGTGATTTTTTTTATGTTTTAAGGTGTTTTGAAAGCCCTAATGTCCAGTCCCCCGATTTGGCTAAGTAATCTTAATTTTGAGATTATAAGGTTCTTTTTTGCTTCCGCATTGGATATTCTGGCTTCTAAAAGTAAGCTTCTAGATTGAATAACTTCAAGGGTAGTTCTAGTATTTCCAGAGTCATATTCCAAGGTTATGCCCTCATTAGCAATCTCAGCAGCTTTTAGTTGGGCCTCTGTAGAAGTTAAAACACTTTCGGCAGATTGATAAAAAGACCAAGAATTTGATGTCTGAGTTTTAATCTCATTCTCCTTATCAACTAATAAAAGAGCATTTTGCTCCTTTTTATGTTTAAATTTTTTAATTGAGGAAAAATTTTTACCTCCTTGTATTATTGGCCAAGTAACAGTTGCTTTTACGGTTTCTTGCTCATCCTCATCAACAGTGGCGCTTAAATCTTTATTCTCAGTTTTTGAGTAGTTAAGATTTGCAGAAGGAGAGAGCTTTGCTTTTTCTACGCTCAATTCTCTCTCTGAAATTGCAAGATTAATCCTTGCGATTGCGAGGCTGGGGTTATTTAAGCTTGAAAGTTCCAGAGCACTTTTTAAATTTTGAGGCATTAAAAGAGAGATTTCAGAATTATCATTTAAATTTTTAGGGGCCTTAATTCTGTTGATTCTTTCAAACTCAGCTATAGCTGATGTGTATTCAGTATCAGCTTTAATAAAATCAGCTTGTGCTCCAGCCAATGAGGACTCGGACTGAGCTAAATCTGTCAAACTTATTTCTCCCTTTTGAAGTCTAGACCTGTCAGACTCCACTTGACGTTCAAATAAATCAACATTAGCTAAATTAAAATCTTTGCTTTTGCTTTTAAAAATTAAATCGTAGTATGCTGATATCGAATTTAAAATAGTATCTTGTTCAACAATTTTATATTCATTTTGAGCTTTCTCAAATTCCAATCTTGATTTTTTTAAGTTGTTGTAACCTTGGAATCCTTGAAAAATTTTTTGATCTACCGAAATTTTCTTAGTTTCTGTATTTCTTTTTGTATTCCCAGATTGAGATCCAGATTGATCTATTATATTTGAAGTTTCTTTACTTGATTGAGAACCAGAAATAGTTAGGCTAGGTAAAAACTCACTTATTGATATATTTTCGTTTTCTTTAATAGCTTTTAAATTTTCTCTTTCAGCGTTTAATTTTGGATTGTTCTTTAAAGCAGACTCAACATAAAAAAGAGCGCTATTATCTGCTAGCAAAATATTAAATTGGAATATTGTAAAAAATATAATTATTTTTTTATACATTTAAAATTTTATTTGTTTAATTTTATGTCTCTTATCTATAAAAAAAACAAAATCATTATCTTGATATCTCGTCGACATATTTTTTGTTAATCTCTCATAAAACATAATAAATCTCTTCATCTGTTTTGTATTCATAGTTCTCTTTTTTTTTGACCTTGATCTTAACTTTTTTTCTTGAAGAAGCCTCCATTTAAGAACATACTTAAAATTCGGAACTTTTAAATAGATCTTTTTATCTATTAAATCATAAATCTTCTTATAACTTGTCTTCAATTCATTATTTACTTTTTTCCTCCAAGTCAACTTGGTGTCCTCATATTTTTCTAAAATATTTACTGGTTTTTTCAATTCTTCTAATTTCTGAGGTTTTGCACCAACGCACCATCCTTCTAATATTATTATGTCCGGTTTTTTAAGAATTTTCTGCCAATATCGAAACTTAAATCTGTCATCTATTGATTTATCAAATTTAGGTATTCTTACACTTTTAAAATTTTTTTTTAAAAGTGCTTTTAAAACATTGTAAAGCATTTTACAGTCATGAGTTCCTGGAACACCGCGAGTCAAAAACAAAGGGTGCACAGAATTTGACATTTTTCGTCTCTCTAAAGCAGTTTTATAGAAATCATCAATTGAGAAACAAGCTACATTTAAATTAAAATAATAATGAAATATTATTTTTAAAATTTGAGAAATTGTTGATTTTCCAGATCCTTGGCCCCCTGATAAACCTATTATAAAAGGTCTATTTTTAAATTTATAAAGCTCGAATATTTTTTTGCAAAAAGGAAGGTAGAAATATTTTAATTGTTTTTGTTTATCTTGAAATTTTTCACCAATATGTTCCTGTTTTTTTACAAATTTTAAATATTTTTTTTTAAAATCCGACATTGTCCAAGTTTTTTTATTATTTTTTTTTGTCTAAAGGATGATTGTTTCCATCTGCCACACTAACATTATCCAGTTTAAAGGTGTCAATTTCGTCTATACATCCAACATTGAAACCTGTTAATGCTGGATTTATTCTTGGATTATGATGTGTATATATACCGCAATTTGAGCAAAAAAAATGTTTAGCTGTTTTAGAGTGAAATTGATACATTTTTAAATTCTCTCTGCCTTTTGTGATTTTAAAATCCTCATTTTTGACCATAGACATAATCGCTCCTTTTCTTTTACAAATAGAACAGTTGCATCTTATTGTTTTTGCTAATTGGTCAGGTACGTTTATTTCTGCTTCCACTTCACCACAATGACATTTAAGTTTTCTCATATTAAATTATAACTCATTTTCTTGATGCAACGTAACAATTATAAACACTGAAAATATTATGATTTATAATGTTCTCGTTTTGATTCTCTTTTGACTCTATTTTAGACTCTAAATTCAACTTTTTAGTGTATTACTTTATCTGTGTCTACCAACTCTAAGTCCATATTTTCTAATATTTTTTTGTTCGATTTTGTAGAAATCATATAAATAAAAATATTAAATATAACAATTGTAATTTGAAGTATTGTAGAAATCAGTCCAACATAGGGTTGCAGATATGAAAGTAAAACTAAAAAAAGCGCAGATCTAATAAATACGTTCATTTTAAATACAGCAATAATTGAGAAAGAATGAATTATTAATTTAAATAATGACATTTTGGATGGACCAAAATATCTTTTTCCTCTTATACAATTAATGTTTCCAAGATTTGCAATTTTATTTTTCAGAGTGCTGGCAAAACAATAGATAATTGTTGGCTCTTTTATAATTGTTTTAGCATCATTTTTAGTTATCAAACTATAATGCCCAAAATTCATTAATTTTCCGGTAAATATTAATGTAAGTGCTTTATGTAGAGAGTAAAAAAAAGTAAATATTGGACCCTCAGATCTTTTTACTCTTTTGGCTACTACTGAAACATTTTGTAATTCCTTCGCTTTAAAAATCAAATCAGATATTTCTTCTGGTCTATCTTCTCCGTCTGCATCCATTAAGATTAAATTATCAAGTTGATAATTTTTCAGAGCATATTTAATACCATTAGCTATGCAAATTGCATGTCCTTGATTTATCCTCATATTTAAAATTTCAATCATCTTAAGATTTGAAGGCAATGACAGTGAAGGAGCTTTCTCTTTAGAGCCATCATTTATTGCTATTAAGCTAAAAGAAATATCTTTAAACGCTGATGTCACCTTGTTAATTTCATTTACCAATTTCGTAAATGATTCCCAGTCATTATATACCGGAGTTATAATAACAATATTTTTCATTTTGCTCCTATCATACAAATTCCTATAGGCTTAATAGTACCATATATGCCTGGGCAAAATTTTTTTAAAATTTTTGGATTACCAGTATATATAACACCTGTATCTGAAGTAATTAAAGATAAATTATTTTCAATGGTATTATACCATGTTGGTCTTGAACTTAGATGGTAAGATAAATTACCTGCATACCATTCATCGCCAACTACAATTGAAATATTATTAGTAAAATTTTTATCCCATCTTCTTTGAACCAATTCTGATATTTCTTTACCCGGGTAGTCAGTTCTTTTGAATTCATTTGAAAGAGATACAAATATATAACTTGTTGGAGACAAAATAAAAAATATAGAAAAGACAATAAAAAACTTTTTGAAATTATTTTTATTTATATATTCCCTACAAATTTGAATTAAAAGAACGCCTAAAAATAAATAAAAAGGTGTCATCCACATAGTCCTTATTTTTGCTCCTGAAATAATTGAGGTTAAAAATATTAAAATTACTGGAATAATATTTATGAATAATAAGAAATAATTATTTTTATTTAAGATATCAAATTTTATTTTTTTTATTTTTACTAATGTAAATAACATTATAAAGATTGGAATTAATATCCCCACCTGTTTTATAAAAAATAAGAGAGGGTTGTAAAAATGGTTAATGAGGTTATCTTCCTCTATGCCTGTTCTATTAAAGGCGTAGGTAACAGTTGTAAAATTATTTTGAAATAACCAATGAATATGAGGTAACAAAAATAATATAAATATAATTCCAGGTATAAGTATTTTAATTTTAAAGTTTTTTTTCTTTATAATATTAAAAATAAAAATGATTTTAACTGCCAAAATCAAATAAACAAAAAGATATTTAGTCAGAAAACCTATAGACATAAAAATACCTAATAATATTAAATCTGAAGTTTTTTCGTAATTTATTGACCTCCAAGAATAAAAAACTACGAGTGCCCAAAAAGGTAGTTGACAAACGTTTACGTTAAACTCGGGTGAGGTAAAATTGAAAAAAAATATGCCCTCTAATAATAAAACCGAACATAAAGAATATAATCTATTTTGAAAAATAAGATTTGAAAACTTCCATACGTAGATAAAAGCTACTATTATGCATAATTGACTTAAAAAATAATAAGCCCAATCTTGATTACCAAAGAAATTAAAAATCAACTCGGCCATAAATGCGCTTACAGGGGGATGTTTTAAATATCCCCATGATAAATTGCTGCCCCAGGCTAAAGCTTCAATCGTATCAAGGGGTAAATTTACATTTGATATAGACGGAGTTATTGTCCAAACTATTAAATGTGACAGTAAAAATATATAAAATAAAGTTGTATAATTATTTTTAATCAACATAATTGTTAAATTAATACAATTTTAAACCTATTGACACGCTTAAATTCAAATCTATACTCCCCCGAATTCACAAATGGTAAAAAAAACTAGTAATAAAAAATACACTCCAAGTCAAAAGGAAAAATATATGTGTGCAAAGCACAAAAAATTCTTTTCTGATCAATTAGTCAAATGGAAAAAGGATATAATTAAAGCTAATAATCTTGGAAATCTATTAAACTCTTCGGACGATAGTATGTCCTCCGCAGATATAGTCGATCAAGCGTCTTCGTATACAGATAAGTCTGTAGAAATGAAAGCTTTAAACCGAAGTAGAAAATTAATTGCAAAGATAGATATGGCTCTAAGACGGATCAAAGAAGGAACTTATGGATTCTGTGAAGAGTCAGGAGAGCCTATAGGTTTAAAAAGATTGATGGCAAGACCGATTGCCACGTTAACTATCGAAGCTCAAGAGAAGCACGAGAGAGACGAAAAAATATTTGTTGATGATTAGACTTTAGGTATTTCTTCACCTTTTTTAAGAAGATCGTAACCTTTTTTAACTTTGTCACGAGAAGAAACTTCATTGTACCATCTCAATAAATTTTTAAACTTTTTAAGACCAATATCATGCCACTCATGTCTCGCTATCCAAGGAAAAGTAGCGATATCAGCAATGGTATATTCATCATAAGCTAAATATCTTGAATTTTTTAATCTCATATCTAACTCTAAGTAAATTCTTTCACAAATTTTAAAATATCTATCTTCTCCAAATTTACTTTTTCCAGGGTTGTAATGATGAAACTGATGATGTTGTCCTAACATTGGTCCAACATAAGCCATTTGACCAATTAGCCATTGATTTATAATAGTTCTTTTATTTTGATCATAAAATTTTCCACTTTTTTCAGCCAGATAAATTAATATAGCTCCAGACTCAAACAGGCTAATATTTTTTTCATGATCAATTATAACTGGAATTTTTCTAAATGGACTTATTTTTTGAAAATCTGGTTTAAATTGCTCGTCTTTATTAATATTAATTTTTGTGATTTTATATTCATAACCAATCTCTTCAAGCATAATAGTTATTTTTTTACCATTAGGAGTATTTGAAGTTAAAACTTCAATCATTTTTTTACGCCAAGTCTATCATGAATTTCTTTAGAGGAGGTGGTGAACTGAAATCTATATTTTTCGTTAGGTCGGGCTCTTTTAAAACATTCAACTGACGCCAAGGCAGCTTCATGAAAACCTGAGAGTATTAATTTAAGTTTTCCAGGATAACTACAAATATCTCCAACCGCATATATACCCTGTTTGTTTGTTTGAAAGTTTTCAGTATTTACCTGTATTGTTTTTTTGTTCATATTCAAACCCCATTCTGCTATCGGGCCAAGTTGCATGATCAAACCAAAAAAACCTAAGATTATATCTGTCTCAATTTTTTCAGTTTTTTCATCATCATTTTTTATTTTAATAAATTTTATTTCTTTTCCTTCATTAATAGAGTCTATTTGAAACGGTGTTTTAATTGTTATTTTTCCATCTGCTTTTAATTTTTCTAATTCTTTTAAAGTATGAGGTGCACCTCTAAATTCATTCCTTCTATGAATTAACGTAACTTTTGAATATTTTGAGAATTCTAATGCCCAATCTAATGCGGAGTCTCCGCCACCAAATATAGAGATTTTTTTATTTTTAAATAAAGTTTTATCAGTTACTGAGTAAAAAACTGATTTACCTTCAAACTTTGTAAGCTCTTTTAAAGGCAATTTTCTTGGTTCAAATGATCCTACGCCGCCAGCTATAATTATGTTTGGGGTGGCAAAGGTTTTATTGTTACTTGTTTTTAAAATCCATAAACCTTTGTCTTCTTTTATTTCCTGAACTCTTTCATTTAAATGAATCTTGGGCTTAAAGGGTTTTATCTGTTCTAATAAATTATCTGTTAAAGACTTACCGCTGCATTCAGGAACAGCTGGAATATCATAAATTGGTTTATCAGGATAAAGTTCTATGCATTGACCGCCAGCTTTATCAAGATTATCAATTACTTCTGACTTCAATCCTTTTATACCAAGTTGATGAACTGAAAAAAGGCCTACGGGCCCAGCTCCTATTATAACAACATCTGTTTTAATCATTAAGTTTGTTTTTCTGGTGTAGTTACTGTCAAACCGTCAATCTCATCTGAAACTACTATCTGACAACTTAACCTACTGTTCTTATTTGGTTTATAAGCCATATCAATCATATCTTGTTCAGCATCTTCTGCTTTTGGTAGTTTATTTAACCATGAATCTTCGACATAAACGTGGCAGGTTGCACATGCCATTGATCCTCCACAATCAGCATCTATTCCAGGAACATTGTTTTGAATGGCCCCTTCCATGACTGTCAGTCCATTATCAACTTCTATTGTCTTTGAGTTACCATTTTGTTCAATGTATTTAATTTTCGGCATTAATTTTAATATAAGTATATAAAGAAAAAAGGGCAAGTACGCAAAACGTACTCGCCCTTTTAAAGTTTATGATCTAATTATCTAGATGCTAATCTTGTATTTTGCATCGCAGCTGCCCAAATCACAAGACCAAAAGCGATCTTATTAATAAAGTCAGCAAGGTTGTAAATAATGTTTAATGCATTAGCATCAACACCACCAGTTAAATAACCGAATACATATCCTAATGGATATATAGCCCAACCGATTGTTACGATAATTCTCATAGCGCTAAACGCAGTTGACATAGCCTTGTTACCAGACTTAGCAGCCGCAGTTCCAGCTTCACCTGAGAATATTTCAAACAAGATGTAAATCCATCCAGCCATTCCTATTACGAAACCTACAAATGGTTGTATGTAACCAGCTTCACCTAAGTATCCACCGATTAACATTACTAAAGAACCAATTAATAGTTTCCAGAATATAGAAGTTGGCACCTTTCTTACAGCTGCCAAGATTAGATAGAATTCTACCATTTGAAGTGGAACAGTAATTAACCAGTCAATATATCTGTATACTGTTGGTGTATCACCAGTTGTCACCCAAACGTCTCGCATATACATGTAATGGATAAACGCAACACCAGTAACTAATCCAGCTACTGAAATTGATGTTCTCCAAGATGCTGCTACCGTACCTCTTTCTGCGAAAAAGAATACTGTAGTTGCGATCATACCCATTGACACAAGCCAGAAAGATATTCCTACGAAATCTCCTGTCTCAAGCATAGGCGTCGCAGCGTTAGCTGAACCAGTAATACCTAAAAAGGCAACTGCCGCTAAAGCTATTAGACTTAATTTTCTCATGAAAACCTCCCTCGTTAGTTAGTTTTCTATTTTAGTTTATTAATAAACTATCTAGCAAATGACTAATTAGTCATTACTAGATTAGCTGGTCGGAACCATAATAAAAATCAGTGTTACAGTGAAGTCTTTTTTTTAAAAAAAAAGCCCATATTTATTGGTTTTTTTGGTTTTTTTTGGGGATATTTCTGTTTAGTATGGTTTAAACACATAATTTCATAGGAGACGATTTGCAGGGCAAATATAAGGAAATATACGATTCTTCAATTAACCAGAAAGAGAGTTTTTGGAAAAATGTTGCTAAAGATATATTTTGGTACAAGAAACCATCAAAAATTTTAAATTCATCAAACCCCCCTTTTTATAAATGGTATGAAGATGGAACTACTAACACTTGTTATAATGCAATAGATTTTCATATAGATAATGGTAGAGGGGAAAAGTTAGCTATTATTTACGATAGTCCAATTACAAACTCAAAAAAAACTTTCACTTACAATCAACTTAAAGAAAAAGTTTCTTTGTTCGCTGGAGCACTGAAAAATCAAGGAATTAATAAAGGAGATCGTGTAATTATTTATATGCCGATGATACCAGAAGCTGTGATAGCAATGTTAGCTTGTGGAAGAATAGGCGCAGTTCATTCAGTTGTCTTTGGTGGTTTCGCCGCAAACGAATTAGCAAGCAGAATAGACGACTCTAAAGCAAAAATTATTGTTTCCGCCTCTTGCGGTTATGAACCTGGACGAGTTGTTGAATATAAACCATTGCTTAACAAAGCTTTAGAACTTTCTAAGCACAAGCCGAATAAATGTATAATATTTCAAAGAGAGAAAAATAAAACAGTCTTAGACTCTAAAATTGATATTACATGGGATGATGCACTTAAAGGTGCAAAAAAAGAAGATTGTGTAGAAATGAATGCTAATGATTATGCTTACATACTTTATACATCTGGGACTACTGGTCTACCAAAAGGTATTGTAAGAGATATAGGTGGACATATAGTGGCTCTTAAGTGGACCATGAAAAATATTTACAACATTAATCAAGATGATGTTTGGTGGTCAGCAAGTGATATTGGATGGATAGTTGGTCATTCTTATATTGTATACGCCCCGTTATTTTACGGATGTACTACAATCCTGTTTGAAGGAAAACCAGTTGGAACTCCAGACGCTGGAGTTTTTTGGAGAGTAATATCTGAACATAAAGTAAAATCTTTATTTACAGCTCCAACTGCTATCAGAGCGATTAAGAAAGAGGATCCAGATGGTAAATTTTTCAAAAAATATGATTTAACTAATTTTGATACATTATTTTTGGCTGGAGAAAGAGCTGATCCTGATACTATTAAATGGTTTGAGAACTTATCAAATTCACCAGTAATAGATCATTGGTGGCAAACAGAAACTAGTTGGGCAATAACATCAAGTTGTACAGGCATAGAAAAATTTCCTGTAAAATATGGATCTGCTTTTAAACCTGTACCAGGATACGATCTAAAAGTTTTAAACTCTGAAGGAAAAGAAGTTGGGCCAGGAAAAATGGGAGACATCGTTGTGAAACTACCTCTGCCTCCTGGCACGTTTCCAACCTTATGGGGTGCAGATAAAAGATATAAAGAAAATTATATGACAAATTATCCAGGTTATTATCAAACATACGATGCAGGACATATTGATGAAGATGGATATGTTTGGATTATGTCTAGAACTGATGACATCATTAACGTTGCTGGCCACAGGCTTTCAACTGGGGCAATTGAAGAAGTTCTTGCTGAACATAAATCTGTTGCTGAATGTGCAGTGCTTGGTATCGCTGATAAACTTAAAGGACAATTGCCAATTGGGCTTTTAGCGCTTAAAGCTGGAGTAAAACAAAAAAATGAGGAAATTATAAAAGAATGTGTCTCAATGGTTAGAGAAAAAGTTGGTCCTGTTGCAGCCTTTAAAATAGCTATTGTTGTAAAAAGATTACCAAAAACAAGATCAGGAAAAATATTAAGAGGCACTGTAAGAAAAATTGCAGATAATGAACCTTATAAAATGCCCGCTACAATAGATGATCCTGCAATTCTTGATGAAATTAAAGAAGATTTAATTAAAAATAATATTTTAAAAACTTAAAGGTTTCCCCTTTGACTCAATTAGTATTTTGCCATCAGACATCACTAAAATACCGTTTATAATTGTTCCTACTGGAAAGCCTTTGACTTTATAATTATGAAATGGTGTCCAGCCACATTTACTAGCTATCATCTCATTTTTAATCGTCACTTCTTTATTCATATCAACTATAGTCAAATCGGCATCATAACCCTCTTTAATAAATCCTTTATTCTTGATTCCAAATATTCGACAAGGGTTTTCGCACATTAAACTAATGAGTTGATTTAAAGTAAGTTTTTTATTGTTAACATGATCAATCATAACTGGAAAAATAGTTTGAACCCCAGGCATTCCTGAAGGAGAATTTGGATACTCTTTATCTTTATTCACTTTTAGATGAGGAGCGTGATCAGAGCCAAGCACATCAACAATATTATTCTTTATAGCCATCCAAAGACGATCATAGTGCTCTTTACCACGCAATGGAGGATTCATTTGAGCATAAGTTCCTAATTTATCATAACAATCTGGAGCATATAATGTTAAATGCTGCGGAGTGGTCTCAAAAGTAACATTTTTTTTATGCATTGCTAAAAAGTCTACTTCTTCTTTCGTTGTAACATGTAAAACATGAATTTTTTTATTATATCTCTCTGCAATTTTTACTACTCTACGTGTAGAAGACATTGCGCATTCAACGTTTCTCCACTCATGATGTGAATGAACATCGCCTTTTCTAATAAATTTTTTTCTTAGTTTAATAATATCCTCATCTTCAGAATGAATAGAAACAACTCTGTCACTGCTCGATATTACTTTTTCAATATCTGCTTCTTTATCTACTAATAAATTTCCAGTAGAAGAACCTGCAAATAATTTTACTCCACAACATCCTTCAACATTTTTTAATTGTGCGAGTTGATCAGTGTTTGTTGGAGTGGCTCCAAAGTAAAAAGCATAATTACTATGCATTCTATTTTTTGCTGCTTTAAGTTTTTTTTCAAATTCCACTAAATTTGCTGTTGGCGGATTAGTATTAGGCATTTCAAATAAAGATGTGACACCTCCCAATACAGCTGCTCTACTTCCACTTTCTAAGTCTTCGGCATCAGTTGAGCCAGGCTCTCTAAAATGAACCTGAGTATCTATAATACCAGGTAAAACGATCTTATTATCTGCATCGTAAACTTTGTGGTTATTTAGATCTGCTTTTCCAATAGATTTTATTTTTCCGTCAGATACAGTAATATCTGTTTTTACCAGTTTTCCTTCTATGTAGCAGTTTCCATTTTTAATGATGAGACTATTATTATCAGACATAAATTTTATGTATACTATACAATAATTAAAAAATTTAAATGAAAAAAAATTTAATAAACATTCTTAAAGACAGGGGAATAATTTTAGTTTCAGGAAAAGATTCTAAAGAATTTCTTCAAAATATTGTAACCAACGATATAAATAGTGTAAAAGAGACTAACAGTATCTTTTCTGGCATTTTTACCCCGCAAGGAAAGTATTTATATGAATTTTTTATTTTAAAGTCAGATGATGGTTATTTATTAGATTGCCCAGATGAATTTACAGAGGAAATAATAACTTTTTTAAATAAATATAAATTAAATTCAGAAATTCTAATTAAAAATATTTCAGATAAATTCGTAGTTGGTATAATTTCTAATGAAAAGTTTGAAGAAATAAAAAAAAATGAAAATAAATTTACCCAGACAATTATTTATAGATTGAGTCCGATTTTTCAGGATCCAAGATCAACGAGGTTGGGAACAAGAGTAATATCAAATTTAGAGAAATTATACTTAACTATTAAAAAATTATCTTTAAATATTCAAGGAAATAACGATTATTTTACCAACGCTCATGAGGCAGGCGTACCAATTAAAAAATTAAAAAATTTACAGAATAATTTATTTGGACTTGAGGCAAACTTTGAGGAATTTAAAGCAATTGATTTTAAAAAAGGTTGCTACATAGGACAGGAAAATACTGCGCGAATGAAATTAAAAAATAAATTAAGAAAAAAATTATTTGCTTTAAATTCCGACTCAAGTTTAAAAGTTGGAAGTGAAATTACCCTCGAAAATAATATAATAGGTAGACTTTTAATTAACAATCCCTATCCTTTTGGATTATTAGATACAACTAAGATAGATTTTACAAAAATAAAAAACAAAGAAGTTTTAGTTGGCCAACATAAAGCAAAAATAGTCTTATGATAGGAATTTTAGGAGGAATGGGAACACAAGCTGGCTTAGATTTTTCAACTAAGTTAGCAAAGTTGTACAGGGGAAAACTTGATCAAAAATACCCACTATTTATTCTTTATAATAAATCTAATGTTCCGAAGCGGTTAGCTGATAATAAATCTTATAAAAAAGTTTTGAAAAGTCTGTTGGAAGGATGCTTATTTTTACAAAAAAATAAATGTAAATTCATAGCTATTCCCTGTAACACAGCGCATCATTGGTATAAAGATTTAAATAAAAAGTTAAAAATTCCAATTATAAGTATGCCGAATGAAGTTTTTAATTATGCAAAAAAAAATTGCTCCTTCAAATCTAAAATTGGAATATTGGCAACAGAAAGTACTATTAAAACAAAAATTTATCATAAAATTTTTGAAAAAAAATATAAGTTAATTGAACCTACAAAATTACTTCAATCGAATTCGGTGAATAAAGCAATTACATTTGTTAAAAAGGGTAAAGTAAAAGATGCTGAAAAAATAATAAAACCGGCAGTAAATTATTTATTAAAAAGTAATTGTAAAAAGATCATCCTTGCTTGCACTGAACTTCCAGTTGCAATATTTGCTTATAAATCTTTTAAAAAGGTAAAATCATCAAAAACTTTTTTAGACCCAAATTTGATATTAGCTAAAGCTTCTATGAAAAATTATAAAAAATACTAATTTTTTTTAAATTTTCCAAATACCACCTCTGGAGCATTTTCATATTTACATGCCAATATCAAATCATAATCCTTTAATTTCGACTCTGAAAAATTGTGAAATGCTCTGCATTCATCAGTACTAAATTGATCAAAAATAAAATAATAATTTTGAAAATATTTATCTAATTCAAATAATGTAAACAGTGTTGCTGAGTAAAGTACAGCATCAAAATATATAACAACAGTTTTTTTTTTTGAATTTTCACTTAAATTTTTTAAAAAACCAGGTAATGTATCCTGGAACAACCCTTTTACGAATTTCACTCTGCTGTCACTGATTTTTGGAAAATTCCCCCCAGTATCGTAGTGTCCTTTTTTTAACCAGCGCCAAGTTGTGGGCATTCCAGTGAAGGTATCAAAACCATAAAATTCTGAGTTTTTATTTTTATATTTGTCAGCAAAATATTTAATAGACCTTCCCGTCCAAGTGCCAAATTCAAGATATAAGATTTCCTCATTCTCGTTTACGATCTCTGGAATATGTTCCCAAGCTTTAACTCTTACCTTTTCATCCCATTGATCTTCTTTAATATATCCAGTAATTGAAGCAGTTATTTTCGGTTTTTTTTTCTTAATGATTTGATCCCAAATTACCACGTGAGAAACTCTTTCAAGAGTTTTTAAATTAAAGAACTTTTTAATAGACTCTTTTACCAATTTCGAAACTATAGACATAAATTCTAAAGATACTTACCACATAAATAGAAAATTTATAGTTAAAAAAATGCCAAATTTTCACACCTATAAGGCATTAAGTAATCTTGATAATGAAGCAAGTATCCCATAACCACTTAATTCTATAAAAAGCACTATCAAAATTATTAATATTATTTTTTTTCTTTTTTGAAAAAACTCAAACATATTTTAACTAATATCATACTTAATATAATAGCTGAATTTAATTTTAAATTCATTTGTATACATAAGTTTAAATTTTATATATAGGATGGCAGATGAGCAAAATAATGTCTGATATTGAAATTGCAAGAGCTTCAAAGATGAAGCCGATTGGAGACGTGCTTAAAAAATTCAATATTCCAGATGATCCTTTATCGTTTAGCCCAATGGGAAGACATATTGCAAAATTAAATTTTGCGTATTTTGACAAACTTAAAGATAAACAAAGCAATCTTATATTAGTGACTGCAATTACACCTACCCCAGCCGGAGAAGGAAAAACAACTACTTCAGTTGGATTAAACGATGGATTAAATAAAATAGGTAAAAATTCTATAGTATGTTTAAGAGAACCAAGCCTAGGTCCATCATTTGGTATGAAAGGTGGAGCAGCTGGAGGAGGATACGCTCAGGTCGTACCGATGGAACAGATCAATTTACATTTTACTGGGGATTTTCATGCAATTACTTCAGCTCACAATTTGTTATCAGCTTTAATTGATAATCATATATATTGGGGAAATAAACTTAATATAGATAAAGAAAATATAGTTTGGAAAAGAGTAGTTGATCTTAACGACCGTAGTCTAAGAAAAATTAAAATAAATCTTGAAAAGTTAAAAGCAAATACTCCAAGAAACGATAGTTTCGATATTACAGTTGCTTCTGAGGTCATGGCTATATTTTGTCTTTCGAACAATATAGAAGAATTAGAAAAAAAAATTGGAAATATTACTGTTGCGTATACAAAAGAAAAAAAGCCTATTTATGCAAAAGATTTAAATGCTCATGGTCCAATGACAGTTTTGTTAAAAGAAGCTATTAGACCGAACGCAGTTCAAACACTTGAAAATAATTTAGCAATTATTCACGGTGGTCCTTTTGCAAATATAGCACATGGTTGTAATTCTATTTTAGCGACGAAAACTGCAATGAAATTGTCTGAATACGTGGTAACTGAAGCAGGATTTGGTGCGGACTTAGGTGCGGAAAAATTTTTAGACATAAAATGTCGTAAGGCAAATATTCAACCAAGTTGCGTTGTACTCGTCGCTACCATTAGAGCTCTTAAAATGCATGGTGGATTAGAAAAAGATAATCTTAAAGAAGAAAATTTAGAAGCACTTAAAAAAGGATTGCCAAATCTTAATAGACATGTGGAAAACATAAAAAAATTTGGCCTTGAACTCGTTGTTGCTATTAATCATTTTATTACTGATACAGATAAAGAAATACAACTTGTTAAGGATCATTGTGCAAAACTTAAAATTAAAGTAAGCCTCTGTACTCATTGGGCAGATGGAGGAAATGGAGCAAAAAGCTTAGCAAATGACGTTGTAGAATTGTGTAAAAATAACAAAAGATCAAATTTTAAATACCTTTATTCAGATGAAAATTCTCTGTTAGAAAAAGTAGAAAAAATTGCTAAAGAAATTTATCGTGCTGACAGCCTAGAAATAGAAGATGAGACTAAAACGAAAATGAAACTAATTGAACAAGCAGGATTTGGAAGGTTTCCAGTTTGTATTGCAAAAACACAATACAGTTTCTCGACTGATCCTAAGCTTAAGGGCGCGCCAACTGGTCATAAATTGCAGATAAGAGAAGTCAGATTATCTAGTGGAGCTGAATTTATTGTTGTTGTTTGTGGATCTATAATGACTATGCCAGGTCTACCAAGAGTTCCCGCAGCTGATAATATCAAATTGAATAAAAAAGGTGATATAGAGGGATTGTTCTAATTATTTTTTTTTATACCTCGCTGCTTCTTCAGATCCGCCTGTTGCGCTTCCTTTACTGTAAGAATGTGCTCCCATCCCTGCAAGTTGACCATCTTTTACAATTAAATATTGTTCTCTTATTGGCTTTTTATCAAAGAAACATTCTAAAATTTCTCTAACTCCAGCAGCATATCTGTATTGAGCGGATAATGAAGTTCCTGATGTATGAGGAGTCATTCCATGGTTAGGCATAGATCTCCATACGTGATCGTTTGGTGCTGGTTGCGGAAACCAAACATCTCCAGCATACCCACTTAATTGACCAGATTTAAGAGCTTTAGCTATAGCTTCCCTATTACAAATTTTACCTCTAGCGGTATTAATTATATATGCGCCTTTTTTCATTTTATTAATTAATTTATCATCAAACAAATTTTCTGTTTCTGGGTGAAGAGGACAGTTGATAGTTACGACGTCACAAACTTTTACCAAGGACTCTACTGATTCATGAAATGTTAAATTTAATTCTTTTTCGACTGAGTCAGGTAATTTATGTCTATCGAAGTAATGAAGCTGAACATCAAAAGGTTTCATTTTTCTTAATGCATCTAAACCTATTCTACCAGCTGCAACTGTTCCAACATGCATACCTTCTACGTCATATGATCTTTGAACTGCATCAGCTATATTCCAACCACCATCTTTAACTATGGCATGTTGATTATGATAATCTCTAACTAGTGACAAAATCATCATTACAATATGTTCAGCTACAGATCGGGAATTGCAATAAGTTACTTCAACAACATCTATTTTATTATCCATAGCTGCTTGTAAATCTACGTGATCAGAACCTATACCAGCAGTAATTGCCATTTTTAGATTTTTAGCTGTTTTAATTTTTTCTTTAGTTAAATAATAAGGCCAAAAAGGTTGTGATATTACAATATCTGCATCAACAAGTTCTTTATCTGCTTTACAGCCTTTTGCATCTTTGTCTGAAGTCACAACTAAAGTATGGCCGTTAGACTCTAAAAATTTACGTAAACCTAATTCTCCTGATACACATCCTAATAATTCCCCAGGCTTAAAATCTATACTTTTTGGAGATGGTAAAGTCATTCCATCAGGATATTTATCTAATTTTGGTAAACTTGATAAAGGATAGCTTTTCGGCATCCCTTTTTTTGGATCATCGTAAAGAACACACAGTATTTTCATTTAATAATTTGACTATTAACTACAGTCAAAGTCAATTAATATTTAATCAGTATTCAAAAGGTTTTTGGTGCGGTCGGAGAGACTCGAACTCTCATGGGAAAACCCACACGGCCCTCAACCGTGCCTGTCTACCAATTTCAGCACGACCGCTTGTTTATGCGACAATAAATGAATGACAATTATTGTTCAAGTTGATAGACTGAAATTAGTATGTCTGCTCAACAAGAAAGTGTTAAAAATTCAGAAGAGATTTACAAAAAAATCTCAAAATTTGTGCCTGATGTTGAGTGGAAGATACATCAGCCACTTATAGAAAAAATAAATAAACTCAAAAAAGAAAAAAATACAATAATTTTAGCCCATAATTATCAAACACCAGAAATTTATCATGGTGTAGCCGATATTGCAGCTGACTCTTTAGCTCTTGCTGTTGAGGCTTCAAAAACTTCAGCAGATAAAATAATTATGTGCGGAGTTCACTTTATGGCTGAAACTGCAAAACTGATGAGTCCCAATAAAAAAGTTTTTTTACCAGATATGAAAGCTGGTTGTTCATTATCTACATCAATAACAGGTGCAGACGTGAGAATGTTAAAAGAAAAATATCCAGGTGTTCCAGTCGTCTCATATGTAAACACTTCAGCAGACGTTAAAGCAGAAACTGATGTTTGTTGTACATCAGCAAATGCAGTGAAAGTTGTTGAGTCACTTAATGTTGAAAAAGTAATTTTTTTACCAGACCAGTATTTAGCTGACTATGTTTCAAAAAACACAAAAGTTAAAATTATTTCTTGGAAAGGAACTTGTATAGTGCACGAGCAATTTAGTGCAAAAGAGATTCAAGATATTAAAAAACAAAATCCTGGTATCAAAGTTATTGCTCACCCTGAATGTCCTCCAGATGTTATAAAGGCTTCTGATTTTACTGGATCAACTTCTGGTATGATAAATTATGTAAAAGATAATCAGCCGAAGAAAGTAATGTTAGTAACAGAATGTTCTATGAGCGATAATGTTGAAGCAGATAACCCAAATGTAAGTTTCATTAAACCTTGTAATCTTTGTCCATATATGAAGAAAATAGATTTAAAGAAAATACTTGATTGTTTAGAGAATGAAACCAATGAAATTATATTGGATGATAAAACAATTGAGGCTGCAAGAAAATCTGTAATTAGAATGACTGAAATTGGTCGTTAGGTCAGTGCAAAAAATAAATCAAAAGTATATTAGTTCTGTAGTTAAAAAAGCCTTAGATGAAGATCTTAAACCCATGGGCGATATTACAACTAAACTTATAAAATTCAGTAATAAGAAAATTAAAGCTAGAATAATAGCCAGACAGAATGGAATAATAGCTGGGATAGAATTCTGCAAGAAAGCATTTAAATTAATTGGAAAAGAGTCGATTTTTAAGTCTAAAGTGAAAGATGGAAAATTTGTAAAAAAAAATAAAGTGATAGCTGAAATTTTAGCAAATACGAAAACAATACTTACAGCTGAAAGAACAGCTTTGAATTTTTTAAATCATGCATCAGGTATTGCTACAATTACAAATAGTTTTGTTGAAAAAGCAGGAAAAAAAACAAAAATTTGTTGTACAAGAAAAACAACCCCTAACTTAAGATTATTAGAAAAGTATGCTGTTAAAAAAGGCGGGGGTTTTAATCATAGATATAATCTAAGCGATGAAGTTTTAATTAAGGACAATCATATAAAAGCGGCTAGAGATTTAGAAAAACTTGTTACTAGAGCTTCCAAATCTAAAAAAGTTGTTACGGTTGAAATTGAAAAAATAGGACAATTAAAAAAAATATTAGGATTAAAATTTAAAAGAATACTTTTTGATAATATGAGTATTTCTCAATTAAAAAAATGCCTCAAACTCTGTAATAAAAAATACGAAACTGAATATTCTGGCAATGCTAATTTAGGTAATATAAAAAAAATTTCTAGAACTGGGATTAACAGAATTTCAGTTGGCGCAATAACTCATAGCGCTAAAACTTTTGACACTAGTTTATTGCTTGGATAACTCTGCTTGTGCTGCAGCTAGTCTTGCTACCGGTACTCGAAAAGGAGAGCAAGATACGTAGTCTAAACCGGTCTTAGAACAAAATTCTATACTTTTAGGATCACCTCCGTGCTCACCACAAATACCGAGTTTAATTTTTTTATTAGTTTTTCTACCTCTCAAAGAAGCAATCTCAACAAGTTCGCCTACTCCACTTTGATCTATACTCACAAAAGGATCTACGTCGAAGATTTTATTATCTATATAGTCATTTAAAAATTTACCAGCGTCGTCTCTGCTTATACCGAAAGTGGTTTGAGTTAAATCATTTGTACCAAAACTAAAAAAGTCTGCATGCTTAGAAATATTTTTAGCTTGTAAAGCAGCTCTAGGTAATTCAATCATTGTCCCTACGATATAATCTAATTTAGCTTTGTTTTGTTTTTCAATTTGATGAGCAACACGATTAACTAATGAACGCATTATTCTTAATTCAGATTCTGTTGATATTAATGGGATCATAATTTCTACAAAAGCAGATTTTATTTTATCTTTTTTAAGTTCTATTATAGCCTCAAAAATAGCTCTACATTGCATTTCATAAATCTCAGGAAAAGATATCCCTAATCTGCACCCTCTATGGCCGAGCATCGGATTTTCTTCATGTAGTTCTGCTATTCTATCTCTAATTTCTTTGGAAGCTAAATTCAAAGACCTTGCAACCTCATCAACATCTTTTTCAGCCTTGGGTAAAAACTCATGAAGTGGTGGATCTAATAATCTTACTGTAACAGGTAAGCCTGACATTACTTTAAATATTTTTTTGAAATCTTCTTTTTGATAAGGCAAAAGTTTTGATAGAGCATGATTTCTGTCTTCATTTGATCTAGATAGAATCATTTGTCTTACTGATAATATTCTTTTTTCATCAAAAAACATGTGTTCAGTTCTACATAGTCCTATTCCTTCTGCCCCAAAATCTATAGCTGTTTTGCTATCTTGTTCAGTCTCAGCATTAGTTCTTATCTTTAATTTTCTAAATTCATCTGCCCATTTCATTATTGTTGAAAAATATCCTGAAATTTCAGGTTTAACTGTTGGAACCAAACCTTTCATAACCTTACCACTTCCCCCATCGATTGTTATGATGTCACCTTCTTTTATAATTTCGTTACCTGCTTTAAATTGTTTGTTGTCATAATCAATTGTTATCTCGCTAGATCCTGAAACACATGGTCGACCCATTCCTCTTGCGACTACAGCAGCATGACTGGTCATTCCACCCCTAGCGGTTAATATACCTTTGGCTGCATGCATTCCATGTATATCTTCTGGGGATGTTTCTAATCTTACTAAAATAGTATCTTGCATCATGTTATTAAGTTTTTCTGCTTCATCAGCGGTAAAAACGACTTTGCCACTTGCTGCACCAGGTGAAGCAGGTAATCCAGATGCTACAACTTCTTTTTTAACTCTATCATCTAAAGTTGGATGTAAAAGTGTGTCAATAGTGTTTGGATCTATTCTTAGTATTGCTTCTTTTCTTGAAATTAATTTTTCCTTAACCATATCAACTGCAATTTTAATTCCCGCTTTAGCAGTTCTTTTTCCAGATCTTGTTTGAAGCATCCAAAGTTTATTATTTTCAACAGTAAATTCAATATCTTGCATATCTCTATAATGTTTTTCTAATTTGATAAAAACTTTTTCTAACTCCTTATAAGCTTTCGGCATTGCTTCTTGCATTGAAAGTTCTTTTGAGCCTGATTCTTTTTTAGATTTCTTTGTAATATATTGTGGTGTTCTTGTACCAGCAACTACATCCTCACCTTGAGCATTAATTAAATATTCCCCAAAAAATGAATTTTCACCAGTAGATGGGTTTCTTGTAAAAGCTACTCCAGTAGCACAGTCACTACCCATGTTTCCAAAGACCATAGCTTGAACATTGACAGCTGTTCCCCATTCATCAGGAATTCTATTAAGTTTTCTATATGTTTTTGCTCGTTGACTCTCCCAAGATCTAAAAACTGAGCTCACAGCCTCTATCAATTGCTCATTAACATCTTGAGGGAAATTTTTCCCAGTTTTTTCTTTTACCAGTTTTTTAAAGTTTTCTATAAGTCCGTCCCAATCAAAAGCATCAATTTCTGTGTCTTGTAGTACACCTTTTGTAAGTTTGAAATTATCTATCATTTCTTCAAATAAATGACCTTCTACTCCCATTACTACGTTGCTAAACATTTGAATAAATCGTCTGTAACTATCTTTTGCAAAGCGAGGATTATTAGATTTTGAAGCTAACGCGTTTACTGTTTTATCATTTAATCCTAAATTTAAAATAGTATCCATCATTCCAGGCATCGAAATTCTTGCACCAGATCTAACAGAAACTAAAAGTGGGTTTTTCAAATCTCCAAATTTTTTTGATGTTTTTTTTTCAATTTTTTTAATCTCAGCCTTAATTTGAGATAAAATTTTAGTAGGCAATTTTTTTTTATTTGAATAAAAAATATCGCAGACTTCTGTGGTAATTGTAAAACCTGGGGGTACAGGTAAGCCAAGCTTACCCATTTCAGCTAGATTTGCTCCTTTGCCGCCTAATAAATTTTTTTTATTTTTAATTTTACTAATTTTTTTATCATCAAAACTGAAAATAAATTGTTTCACGATATTCCTTCTAGTTTAGAAAAGTTAATAAAATTGTTAAAAGTATTACAAAACATTTTTAATAACTCTAGCCTATTATTTTTAATATCATTATTGTCATCATTTACAATAACATTATCGAAAAATTTATCAGTGAATATCTTAACTTCTGATAGGCTTAAAAGTAATTTTTCATAATCTTTATCTTGTTCATTTACTGTAAAAGATTTTCGAATCTCATTAAGCTTTTCAAATAAGTGTTTTTCTTCATCCTTTCTAAATAAAACAGCATCTGGTCTACCTGATAAATTTTCTTTTGCGCTTTCCACAATATTAAATGCTCTTTTGTAAGAACTAATTGCATTAATTCCAGCTTCTTTATTTATATATTTGTTCATTAAAGTGTTTTTTTTGTAGAGGTCAAAATAATTGTCGCTAAAGTATGAACTTATAGATGCTTCAATAATATCGTTTTTTATATTTTTGTCTTTTAAAATATTTTTCATTCTTTCCTTGAGAAAATTTAATATTTCATTTTCAGAATTTTCATTAGTCTTTCTTACCCCTTGTTCCTCAAGTAATTTAATATTGTAACTTATTAAATTTCTGAGTTTTAAATTTAATTTATTATCAATAATAGTTCGTAATAATCCAATTGCCGATCTTCTCAAAGCAAAAGGATCTTTTGAACTAGTTGGTTTTTCATTAATTAGAAAAAATCCAACTAAAGTATCAATTTTATCTGATATCGCCACAATATAACTGATTGGTTTTTTAGAAGTCATAGAATTATTTCCTAATGGAAGATAATGATCACTTACTGCATTTGATACATCCTCCTCAAAACCTTGGCTTAAAGCAAAATATTTTCCCAAGAGTCCTTGTAGATCAGGATATTCATTTACCAAGTCCGAACATAAATCAGATTTAGAGATGGATGCTGCTATCTCTGCTTTCTCCTTGTTTAAATTAAACTCATCAGCCAACATACCACTCAATTTTCTTAATCTCTGAGTTTTGTCATAAACAGAACCAAGTCCCTCATAAAATTTTACATCTTTAAGTTTTGCAATTTGTTTAATTAAATTTTTTGATTTATCTTTATCCCAAAAGAATTTGGCATCTGCTAATCTAGCCTCTACTACTCTTTTGTTTCCATCCTTAATAAGATTATTTGTATCTTTTTTATTTGTGACTACTAAAAAGAAGTTAGTGATTTCGTCTTTTTTATCTATAATAGGGAAATATCTTTGATGATTTTGTAATGTGGAAATAATAATTTCTTTTGGTAATTCTAAATATTTTTTGTCAAAATCAATTAAAAGTACTTGAGGGTCTTCTACGATATTGGTTACCTCTTTTATAAGTTTAAGGTCATAAAGATTCTTAAAATTTTTAACTTTATAAAAACTTTCAAATTTTTTGATTATCTTTTGCTCTCTTTCTTCATGATTAAGTATTATATTATTATTTAATAATAATTTTTGATAATCCTTAATAGTTTTCACTTTAACAACTTTGGTATCGAGGTCTTTTTCTATTACAGTACAGTCGCTAGCTCTTAAGTGACCATAGCTAAAAGCAAGTATTTCTCTATTATATACTGCTAAAATAGATCTAAGAGGTCTTCCCCATAATAAGTCTGTATCAGACCACCTCATTGATTTTTTCCATTTTATTGAAGCAATACTATTTACAACTATTTTTTTTAACACTTCTGAAGTTAAAACTTCCTTGCTTTTAGTTTTAATATAGTAAAATTTTCCTTTATCGTTCTGCTTTTCCATAAGATCTTTTCGAGATGAGTTATGTGCTTTTAAAAAATTATTTATAACATCTTCCATAACACCGACTTTTGGACCTCTTATCTCTTTGGATGGAATTTTAATTTTTTCCGAAAAATCTTTGAGAAATATTGTGAGTCTTGTTGGAGATGAAAAAGCTTTTAAAGATCCAAATTTTAAGTTTTCCTCTATTAAAGAGCTTTTAATTTTTGTTTCTAGATCATTTCTTGCATTAATTTGTAGATTGGGCGGTATCTCTTCACTATAAAGTTCTAATATAAATTCTGACATAATATTACTGACTTTCTAACCATAATTTTCCAGAACCTTTTGATAGCTCTCTTATTCTGTCAATGTAGTTTGCTCTTTCTGCTACCCCTATAACTCCCCTTGCATCTAATAAATTAAATATGTGACTAGCTTTTAAACATTGGTCATATGCTGGGAGAGCAAGTTTTTTATTCAAAAGAGATTTACATTCATTTTCAGCATGCTCAAAATTTGACAGTAAAATTTTAGTATCTGCATATTCAAAATTATATGCCGAAAATTCTTTTTCTGATTGATGATAAATATCTTTATATTTAACTCCCTCGCTATTCCATTCAATGTCAAAGACATTTTTCTTCCCTTGTACAAACATACATAGTCTTTCTAAACCATATGTAAGTTCAACCGGAACAGGTTTGCAGTCTATACCAGTCATTTGCTGAAAATAAGTAAATTGAGTTATCTCCATGCCATCGCACCAAACTTCCCAACCTAACCCAGCAGCTCCTAGCGTAGGGCTTTCCCAATCATCTTCTACAAATCTTATGTCATGTTTTTTTACATCTATTCCAATAGCCGCTAGACTTTTTAAATAAATATTTTTAATATTTTTTGGCGAAGGTTTTATTATTACTTGAAATTGATAATAATGTTGTAATCTATTTGGATTTTCTCCATATCTTCCATCGGTAGGTCGTCTTGATGGTTGAACATAGGCCGCTTTCCATGGATTAGGACCTAAAGATCTTAGTGTGGTAGCGGGATGAAATGTTCCTGCTCCTACTTCTAAATCATAAGGTTGAAGCAATACACATCCATATTTTCCCCAGAACTTTTGCAGACTCATTACTATTTCTTGAAATGTCTGACCTTTAGAATTATCGTTTTTTCTTTTTTAGCATTTATAAACCAAATCTTTGCCATAAACTTTTTTCTTCTAGGTTGTTCAAAATACTTTCGATTTGATTATCAATTGATGAAGATAATTTTTTTGCTAAAAATCCCTTTTGTTTTTCAAATTTTTTAATAATTACTTTATCTCCAAATTTTTCTCTTAATACTTGATCTGCGTTTCCTATCCCGTCAATTAATCCAAGTTTAAGCGCCACCGATCCTGCCCAAAATTCACCAGTAAATATATTATTTTTTTCTGGATCTTTAATTTTATCTCCCCTACTTTGCTTTACAATTTTTATGAAGTCTGAGTGCAAGTCTAATTGTATTTTTTTCAATCTTTCAACATCCTCTTGCTTCTCTTCTACAAAAGGATCTAGAGTACTTTTATTTTTACCTGCTGTATAAATTCTTCTTTCAACCCCAATCTTTTTAATTAGATCTTTGAAACCAAATGACGCCGATATTACCCCAATAGATCCAATTATAGAACTTGAATTAGCGTAGATTTCGTCTCCAGCGCATGCAATAAAATAACCACCTGATGCAGCTACATCCTCGGCAAATATAATAACTTTAGTCTTATTTTTTTGAGCTAATTGTCTGATATAGCTATAAATCAAATGTGATTGAACTGGTGATCCACCTGGAGAATTAATTGAGATCGCTACAGTTTTTGCTTTTTTGTAAGAAAATGCTTTTTTAAGAATTTCCTGCTGGTTAGCTAAATCTATACCTTGTTTAAATCTTCCAACAGACCCTATCACTCCAGTCATCCTGACATGAGGTATAATTATTTTTTTTTTAAATAATGAAAACATAAACGAGTATTAATATTTTACTTATATCAATACTATAAAAAATTTTAATCAATTATTACGCTACTCCTAGTTGAATTGAAGGTGCGGCAACAGGTTTTAAATAAGATTATAATATTTCGGTTAGGTTGTGTAAAAACTATCTATGGGATCAGTTATTCCACTTAAAAATTCTGCTAATTCTGCTTATCTTGATTTAAGAAATCTAGTAACTAACAAACTAGAAAAGGTTGAGGAATTAATTAATCTCAAGCTTGAGAGTAAGGTTGATCTTATTCAGAAAATGACAAAACATCATTTAAATTCAGGTGGCAAAAGACTAAGGGCTCTTTTAACTTTAGGCTCAGCTAAATTGGCTGGTTATGATTTGGGGGACAGAGATATTAATCTGGCTAGTTGTGTTGAATTAATTCATTCTGCAACTTTATTACACGACGACGTAATTGACGAGAGCGATTTGAGAAGAGGAAATAAAACCACAAACAATATTTGGGGTAATCAATCTTCAATTTTGACTGGGGATTATCTATTAAGTAGATGTTTTGAAATTATGGTAGATGATGGAGATTTAGAAATATTAAAATTATTATCTTCTACTTCTTCCAAAATTGCACAGGGAGAGGTGCTGCAATTACAACACAAAGGTGAAGCAGATCTTTTGGAAGAGACATATACAAAAATTATCAATTTAAAAACAGCAGCTTTATTTTCTGCAGCAACTAAAACAGGTGCTTGTTTAGGTAAACTTGACATTAAGGAAAAGGAGGCATTAGCTTCTTATGGAAAAAATCTCGGTCTGGCTTTTCAAATTGCTGACGATGCTTTGGATTACTTTGCCAAAGAAATTTTATTTGGAAAAGAAGTTGGAAAAGATTTTTACGAAGGTAAAACTACCTTGCCATTGATAATAATTTTTCAAAGAGCAAATGATGAGGAAAAAGATTTTCTAAAAGAAATATTTAAGAAAGAAAAAAGAAATGAAGATGATTTTAGCGAAGTATTATCACTTATTAATAAATATAAAGCAGTAGAAGAAAGTTTAAAAAGAGCCGAATATTTTGTAAACGTTTCAAGAGACGCTTTAGCAATTTTTCCAAATAGTAGAGAAAAAAATATTTTACAAAACTTATCAAGTTTTAGTTTAAATAGATCATTCTAAGGATACAAAAGTTCTTTTTTCCAACTTCCGTTTTCTTTTTTATAATTTAATCTCTCATGTATTCGGCCCTCTCCATCTAACCAGAATTCAATTTGAGACGGCATTAATCTCCACCCAGACCAATGCGAAGGTCTAGGCACGTTATTAGATGGATATTTTTTTTCATAAGTTTTTATTTTTTTTATAAAATCATCCCTTTTATCTAAAATTTCAGATTGGGAAGAAGCCCATGCACCAATTTTATTTTTATATGGTCTTGAATTATAATAATCATCCGCCTCTTTATCTGTAACTTTTTCAACTTCTCCGACTATTCTTATTTGTCTTCTAATACTTTTCCAATGAAAACACATAGATGATTTTTTGTTAATCTTTAAATCACTTCCTTTTTTACTATTAAAATTTGTATAAAAGACAAATCCTTTATCACTCAACCCTTTAAGAAGGACCATTCTTACACTTGGTTGATTGTGGTCATCCACTGTAGCAACCGCTACAGCATTTGGGTCATTAATTTCAGTCTCCTCGGCTTTAGCGAACCATTTTTTGAATAATTCTATTGGATTATTGGCTTCTTCAAAGCATTTATCCAAGCCTAGAGAGTTTTTGCCATTATTTTGATTCATAATTTATTTAAAATAATTTATACATTAAATAACTATGTCTTTTAATACTTTTGGAAAAATTTTTAGGTTTACAACTTGGGGGGAATCGCATGGGCCTGCTATTGGCTGTATAGTTGATGGTTGTCCACCAAATATTCCTATTTCTGAGAAAGAAATTCAAAAAGATATGGATAAGAGAAGGCCTGGGCAGTCAAAATTTACTACGCAAAGGAAAGAAAGTGATAAAGTTTCGATTTTATCTGGCGTCTTCCAAGGTAAAACTACGGGAACTCCTATTTCAATGATTATTTATAATGAGGACAAAAGATCTAGAGATTATGAGTCAATCAAAGATAAATTTAGGCCGGGACATGCTGACTTCACGTATTTTAAAAAGTACGGTGTAAGGGATTATAGAGGCGGCGGTCGTCAATCTGCTAGAGAAACTGCAAGCAGAGTTGCAGCAGGAGCTATAGCTAAAATTGTTCTTAAAAAAATCATTGGAAAAAAATTTAATATAGTTGGAGCTGTAACTCAATTAGGTATTTTGGGATGCAATATTTTAAATTGGAATGATAAAGAAATAAGAAGAAATCCATTCTTCTGTCCAGATAAATCATCGGTAAAATTATGGGAAAAATATTTATTAGGAATTAGAAAGTCAGGTTCATCTTGTGGTGCCGTAATAGAACTGAGGGCGAGAGGTGTTCCGGTTGGATTAGGATCTCCAATTTACTCAAAACTAGACGCAGACATAGCTTCAGCACTTATGAGTATTAACGCAGTTAAAGGAGTTAATATTGGTGCTGGGATGGGATCAGCACACTTAACTGGGGAGGAAAATTCTGATGAAATTCGAGGTGGTGCAGGAAAAATTAGTTTTAAAAGTAATAAAGCTGGAGGAATATTAGGCGGTATTTCATCGGGCCAAGAAATCATTGCATCATTTGCAGTTAAACCAACCTCTTCTATTTTAAATAGTAGGGAAACTATAAATAAAAAAGGAAAAAATACCAAAATTTCTGTTAAAGGCAGACATGACCCATGCGTAGGAATTAGAGCTGTGCCCATAGGTGAAGCTATGCTCGCATGCGTGATATTAGATCAATATATGATGAATAAAGCTCAGTGTAGCTAATTTGAAAATTTATTTTTATTTTTTGCAAATATAATGTTGGATTTTAAAGCTTCTTCGATTTTTTCAACGATGGAATTAAAGTTTAGACCAGCTTTCTCATACATTTTTTCAGGAGTATCTTGGTCTATAAAAATATCCGGTAAAAACATTGATCTAAATTTCAGCCCTTTGTCGAAAACACCTCTGTCAGAAAGAAGTTTCATAACATGAGAACCAAATCCTCCTATAGAGCCCTCTTCTATTGTTAGGATTAATTCATGGTTTGAGGCTACCTCAAGAATTAATTTTTCATCTAATGGTTTAGCAAATCTAGCATCTATTATTGAAATCTTAATTCCTTTTTTTTCTAAAATCTCTCTAGCTTTTTTACACTCATCTAACCTAGCTCCAAAATTTAATATTGCAGCTTGTTTTCCCTCACAAATTATCTTTCCTTTACCTATTTCCAAAATCTTATCTATTCCTGGCAACTCGATACCAACACCATTCCCTCTTGGATATCTAAAGGCAGATGGCCTATCGTTAATTTGAACAGAAGTATTTATCATTTTGACTAATTCTGACTCGTCACTTGCAGCCATTACAACAAAATTTGGTAAAGTAGATAAGTAAGTTATATCGAAAGAGCCAGCGTGTGTTGGTCCATCCGCTCCCACTAATCCTGCCCTATCTATAGCAAATCTTACCGGTAGAGATTGCAAAGCAACATCATGTACAACCTGATCATAAGCTCTTTGTAAAAATGTTGAATAAATAGCTGCATAAGGCTTATATCCTTCTGTAGCTAAACCAGCTGCAAACGTTACAGCATGTTGTTCAGCTATACCTACATCAAACATTCTATCAGGAAATCTTTTCTCAAACAAATTAAGACCGGTGCCAGAAGGCATAGCTCCAGTAATACCAATAATTTTAGTATCTTTCTCAGCATGTTTTATTAAAGTTTCTGAGAATACTTTTGTATAAGAAGGCACATTAGATTTTGATTTACTTTGTTGACCAGTAGAAATATTAAATTTTGAAACTCCATGATATTTATCTCCAGAGTCCTCTGCAGGTTTATAGCCTTTTCCCTTTTGAGTTATCGCATGTATTAAAATTGGGCCTTCATGTTTAGACTTTTTCACATTTTCTAAAATTTGAACTAAATAATCAACATCGTGTCCATCAATTGGTCCTATATAGTAAAACCCTAGTTCGCTGAATAACGTGCCTCCTGTCACAATCCCTCTTAAAATGTCCTCTGCTTTCCCGGCTTTTTGGCTAAACCTTTTTGAAAATGCTGAGGTAATTAATTTAATTGTTTCCCTTAAACTAAAATATAGCTTTCCGGATAGTAATTTTGCTAAATATTTACTCATCGCTCCAACAGGTTTAGCGATGGACATTTCGTTATCATTTAAAATCACAACTAACTTAGATTTCAACGCTCCAGCGTTATTCATTGCTTCATAGGCCATTCCAGCACTCATAGCACCGTCTCCTATTACCGCTATAACATTGTTATTGTCGTTCGACAGTTTCTTTGCAACTGACATTCCTAGAGTTGAAGAAATTGAAGTTGAGCTGTGGGCTGCGCCGAACGGATCGTACTCACTTTCTTCTCTTTTAGTGAAGCCTGATAATCCTCCACCTTTTCTTAAAGTTCTAATTTCTTTTTTCCTACCTGTTATTATTTTATGAGGATAGCATTGGTGACTTACATCCCAAACTAATTTGTCTTTAGGAGTATTAAAAACATAGTGTAATGCAACGGTTAATTCTACTACACCTAGGCCAGCACCTAAATGACCACCCGTTTCTGAAACCACATCTATTAACTCTGTTCTCAGCTCTTCAGAAATTTGTTTTAAATCCTTTTTCTCAAATTTTCTAAGATCTGAAGGATAATTTATTTTATCTAGTAATTTGGCCATTAATATTTTCTTTCTAAAATAAAATTTACAATATTTCTCAAATCGTTAGCTTTATTTCCATGTTTTTCAAGTTTTCTCAATATATTTTTTTTTAAGTTAATAGCATAATCATAAGCGTAATTATATCCTACTAAATTTACAATTGTAGATTTTCCTTTTTTTTTATCTTTGTTAACTGTTTTACCAGTATATTTAGATTTTCCTGTTACGTCCAAAAAATCATCTGCCAATTGAAACAATAGACCAATATCCTCTCCTAATCTGATTAAACCTTTGTTCACTTCATCACTTTTACCTGCGATTTGACCAGCAGCAAAGCAACAAAAACTGAATAATTTTCCAGTTTTTTTTCTTTGCATATTTATTATGTCTTTAAAATTCTTTCTTTTTTTTTCATATTTTAAATCTAGTTCTTGACCTCCCGCTATTCCTGTATGGCCAGAGCACTCTGCTAGTTTTTTAATAAGTAAAATTTTATTTTTATCTTTAATTTTAAATCTGTAGTCAGAAATCATTTCAAATGCTAAAGTTAACAAAGAATTTCCGGCTAGCACTGCTGTAGACTCGCCATACTTAATATGAGCTGTGGCTTTTCCTCTTCTAAGTTTATCATTATCCATACAAGGTAAATCGTCATGAATTAATGAGTATGAATGAATACATTCAACGGCACCGCAAATATTTAATAATTTATATGACTCAAGGTTGTATAATTTTCCAGTGGCTAAAATAATACTTGATCTAATTTTTTTTCCTCCAGATAGGACGCCATAACTCATTGGGTTAATTAGTAAACTTCTTTTCTGACCTTTTAAGTATTTTTTTAAAAACAAATCAATTTTTTTTGCATTTAATTTTAATCTATTTTTTAGCATTTTTTTTACCTAATGAATTAATTTCTTTTAATTTTTTTTTAAAAAGATCATCCATGTGTTTGTTCAATTTAAGAAGCATATCATAGTCGTCGGTATGGTTTTCAAGATTTGTCTCACCTTTCTCAATTTTATCTAAAATTTTATTGATTTCTTCTTTAGTCTCTTTTATTGATTTGTTTTTAATATCTGCTGGAATATTTTTACTAGTCATTTATTGTATATTAAATAAATTATGAAGAATATCTATTCAAATATAATCAAATTTAATTCAAAGAATTTAATTAAAATTATTAATATTCTTAAAAAAAATGGCATAATTGGTTTGCCAACAGAAACTGTATATGGTTTGGCTGGAAATGCATATTCTAATAGTGCAGTTAAGAAAATTTTTAAAATTAAAAAGAGATTAAAAAAAAATCCACTTATTATTCACTATTATAATTTAGATCACGCCAAAAAGGACGTATCGTTAGACAGAAAATTTTATAAAATTTACAAAAAATTTAGTCCAGGACCAATTACTTATATTGTTAAGAAAAAAAATAATTCCAAAATTAAACCTCTAGCTTCTGGAAATTTAAAAACTGTAGGTATTAGATTTCCGAAAAATAAAATAATAAGAAAATTATTAAAAAAACTTGAATTTCCATTAGCAATGCCAAGTGCAAATAAGTCATCTGGTGTAAGCCCAGTAAAGCCTTTAGATGTTTTTGAAGAATTTAATAATAAAATTAAAGTGGTTGATGGCGGTATCTCAAAAATTGGAATAGAGTCAACTGTTTTAAATTTAGTCAACAAAGTATGTATTTTAAGACCAGGAATAATTACTCCCAAACAAATTGAGAGTGTTTTAAAAACAAAATTAAAAATTTTAACAAAACAAACAATACTTAAATCTCCGGGATTGTTAAAAAAACATTATTCACCAGGCATACCTATGTATATGAATAAAAATAAATGTCCTGATAAATATGCATTTATAACTTTTGGAAACAAATACCCTGTGACAAGAAACTCTTTTAATTTAAGTAGAAAATCTAATTTAAATGAGGCTGCTAAAAACTTATATAAGTTTTTTAGAATTGTTAAAAAAAGAGGATATAAAAAGATTTATGTTGCAAAAATTCCTAATATAGGAGTTGGAATTGCAATCAACGATAGACTTAAAAGAGCTTCAAAATAATGAAATTAGAAGTAAAAAATTTAGAAAAAAAGTTTAAAAATTTCACTGCAGTTAAAAATATAAATTTTCAAATTGATAATGGGCATACATTAGGTGTTCTAGGGCCGAATGGATGTGGAAAAACAACCACAATCGGAATGTTACTTGGATTAATTAAACCTTCAAATGGTAAAATTCTTATAGACGATGAAAATTTTGAAAATTTAAATAGAGAAAAAATATTAAGCCAATTTAATTTTGCATCACCATATGTTGAGTTGCCCAAAAAGTTAACTGTAAAAGAAAATTTAGAAATATACGGTAGACTATATGGCGTAAAAGATTTGGCTAGAAGGATACAAGAAGTTTCTGATGACTTGAATTTAAGTATATTTTTAAACAAGAAAACTGGAGAGTTATCATCTGGACAAAAAAACAGGGTTTCTTTAGCGAAATCACTTATAAATAATCCTAAAATTTTATTTTTAGACGAACCAACTGCTAGTTTAGATCCCGATATTGGAGATTTTGTGAGAAACTACATAGAGGATTATAAGTCAAAAAATAAAGTTTCAATACTATTAGCATCTCATAATATGAAAGAGGTAGAAAGACTCTGTGACCAGGTCATAATGATGAAAGAGGGTGAAATAGTTGATAGAGGAACATGTCAATCATTAATTGATAAACACGGTAGAAACAATTTAGAGGATACTTTTTTAAAATTAGCGAGAAACAAAAATGAATTGGAATAAAGTTTACGGTCTAAGTTTAAGGCATTTTTATTTAATTAAAAGTTCTTTTCCAAGAATTTTAGATTTAATTTATTGGCCAAGTATTCAAATATTTCTGTGGGGTTTCATATCAAAGTTTTTTACTTTGAGTTCATCTTATTACAATAATACAGTTGGTGTAATTTTATCCGCAGCTATACTTTACGATTTTCTTTTTAGATCAAGTATAAGCTATAACATGATGTTTTTGGAGGAGATATGGAGTAGAAATTTCACAAATTTATTTATTTCACCAATTAAAATTAAAGAAATAATTGCTGCCTTGACATTAACAGCAATTGTAAGAACGCTTATAGGTATGGTGCCAGCTGCACTACTTGCCATACCATTGTTTGGAGTTTCTATATTTAAAATTGGTTTGCCACTAATATCTTTATTACTAAGTCTTTATATTTTTGGAATTACTTTAGGTTTATTGGTAACATCTGGGTTAATAAGATTTGGTCCATCATTTGAAAATATAGCCTGGGCTAGTCTATTTTTTTTAGCTCCACTGGGATGTATATACTATCCTATAGAAATTTTACCCCAATGGTTACAGATAATAGCAAAAATACTCCCTTTAGTTCATATTTTCGAAGAGATGAGAAATATTTTAATTAATGATATTATAAGCTATACTCAAATACTTTTAGCAATAGCTATTTCTATTTTTTATTTCATGCTTGGGGTTGTTGTTTTTTATATATCTTACGCTGGAGCAAAAATACGAGGGACTTTGATTAACGTTGGAGAATAAATGCATAATAAAATTGATGAAATTAAAAAAAATGAGAGTTCACCGAAAGTTATTAAAAATCTTTTTACTAAAAATGAAATTAACAAATTTATAGCTCTTTACGAAGAATTGCCAACTACAGTCCATAATAAAAAACAAAATGTTATTAAAAAAAGGTGGCTTAAAGAATATGGAAGAGAGATGGAAGAACTATTTTATAGTAAATTAAAAAATGAGATAGGTGAGTTTAAATATGATAATTTAAAAACTGATAATGGTGACGACATTTATGGACTTTTTCAAGAAAGCTATAATCCTATAGGATTGCATATAGATGGTGGTTTTAATTTCGAGGATTTAATTTACAAACAAAGTTTAATACCTTTGACTCCAGTTGGAAGTACTGTAATTTTTAAAAATAGATATTATGGAAAATCTACAAGTTTTACTATTGATAAAAAAGAATTAGGAATTACTAAATTAAATTATGGACAAAATTTAAGATCAGATAAACATATAGGAATGTATGGTAACAAGCCTTTTAATCCTGAAGATCACAAAAATTATTTGAAGCATGAGAAAATAGACAACCTTGTTGGACTTGAGATTGATCTTGTTTATGAGTGGGAATTAGGCTCTATGTTAATTTTTGATAGAACAAACTTACATTGTTCATCCTCTAAAATTGAAGGTAAAAAAATAGGGTTAACTACTTTTACAAAAAAATAAATTATGGCAATATATGATTGCTTTCAGTACTTTAACGAAGAGCATATAGCTGATTTAAGATTTAATATTTTAGATAAATTTGTAGATTATTTTGTAATAGTTGAGTCTACAGTAAATCATCAGGGTAAAGAAAAAAAATTACAATTTGACATTAATAAATATTCAAAATTCAAAAAAAAAATAAAATATATTATTGTAGATGATACTCCAGAAAATATAAAAAAACCTCATGAAGGTGGAGAGTCATTGGTTGAGCAACATCAAAGAAACTCATTAATGAAAGTTCTTAATAAAGCTGATGATGAAGATATAATAATATTATCTGACGTAGACGAAATACCCGATTTAAACAAACTAAATTTATTTAATAAAAAAAATTATGCCGTTTTTTCACAAAAAATGTTTATGTACAAGATTAATTTTTTAAATTTAAATGAAAATAATTGGCATGGCTCTAAAATTTGTTTAAAAAAAAATTTGAAGTCCCCACAATGGTTAAGGAATTTAAAATTTAAAAAGTATCCATTTTGGAGAATTGATAAACCAAAAAATATTCAAATAATAGAGAATGGAGGATGGCACTTTGCTTATTTACAAAGTGCAGAAAATATCTCTCAAAAAATTAAATCCTTTGCTCACGGAGAATTTAATAAAGGACATCTTTCCGATGAAGAAAAAATAAAAGAAAGAATTCAAAAAGGAGAGGACGTGTTTGAAAGAGGTTATAAAATAAAAAAAATTAAAATTGATGAGACTTTTCCAGATTATATTCAACAAAATCAAAATATGCTGAAAAGTTGGATTGCCTGATATTATGCGCCCGGAAGGATTTGAACCCTCAACCTTCTGATCCGAAGTCAGACGCTCTATCCAGTTGAGCTACGAACG
Organism: uncultured Pelagibacteraceae bacterium; assembly: GCA_902633335.1. Taxonomy (GTDB): domain Bacteria; phylum Pseudomonadota; class Alphaproteobacteria; order Pelagibacterales; family Pelagibacteraceae; genus Pelagilacustribacter. Next base: position 71,799 of record CACPFY010000001.1, read on the forward strand.
CACAAGTAGTAATTTAAAACATATGGAAAATAAAACAATTAAAATTTTGTCTACCACAAAAGATATTGGAAAAAGAATAGATGTTTTTATTTCAGAAAATATAAAAGAACAAACAAGATCGAACATCAAAAGATTAATTAACCTTAAAAATGTAACCGTTAATGGTATTTTAATAGAATCACAATCAAGAAAGATTAAAGAGAGAGATATAATTGAAATAAATTTCAAAGAGAATGAAAATAATATAATACAACCATCTAAAATGTCTGTAGAAATTGTTTATGAGGATAAAGACTTAATAATTATTAATAAACCTCAAGGTCTCGTAGTTCACCCGGGTGCTGGGAATCTCAACGATACATTGGTAAATATTTTAGTAGGGAATTATAAAAAAAAATTGTCTAATTTAAGTGGTTCAACAAGACCTGGAATTGTTCATAGAATTGATAAAGATACAAGCGGATTAATAGTGGTGGCAAAAAACAATTACTCACACGCAGGTTTGGGTAAACAATTTAGCGACCACTCAATAAAAAGAAAATATATAGCATTAGTTTGGGGAGTGTTGAGGCCTCTTAAAGGAACTATAGAAACATTTTTAACAAGAAGTAAAAGAAATAGACAATTAATGATTGCCGATGAGTTTAAGGGCAAGAAAGCAATTACAAGATATTCAATTGTAAAAGTTTTTATAAAAAAAAATATACCTAAAATAAGCTTAATAGAATTTGAATTGAAAACCGGAAGAACGCACCAAATTAGAGCACATATGATGTATAAAGGCACAAGTTTGCTCGGAGATCAAAAATACCGAAAAAAGAATTTAAAATTTAAAAAAATAGATAAAAATTTTGAAAAAATTTTGTTCTCCTTAAAGGGCCAAGTTTTGCATGCTCATACATTGGGATTCGTTCATCCTAGAAGTAGTAAAAAAGTAGAATTTAAAACAAAATTACCATCAAATTTTAAAAAATTGGTTGATTACCTTGAAAATTTAAAAAATTAAAATTATATATCATCTTAATTATGTCGAAAAAAAAAGAAATAACTAATTTACCGACTCCTGCATCAGGAAGCTTATCATTATACTTGTCACAAATAAAAAAATTTCCAATGTTAGATGCAGAGGAAGAATATTTACTTGCAAAAAATTGGAAGGACAGAGGAAATTTAAAAGCTGCTCATAAATTAGTTACAAGTCACCTACGACTTGTTGCTAAAATTGCAATGGGATATAGAGGATATGGCTTACCAGTAAATGAGCTAATTTCAGAAGGAAATATTGGTTTAATGCAAGCAGTTAAAAAATTTGATCCAGATAAAGGATTTCGACTAGCAACGTATGCTATGTGGTGGATTAAAGCTGCTATTCAGGAATATGTTTTAAGATCTTGGAGCTTAGTTAAAATGGGAACAACAACCGCTCAAAAAAAACTTTTCTTCAATTTAAAAAAAATTAAAAAACAAATTGCTCCAGAACAAGAGGGAGATTTAAAAGATAGTCAGGTGAAAGAAATTTCAAAAAGATTAGATGTTGACTCCGAAGAAGTGATTAACATGAATAGAAGAATGATGGGGCAAGAAAAATCACTTAATAGCCCAATCAAATCAGGTGAAACTGATGAATGGCAAGATTGGCTTGTAGATGAAAATTTAGATCAAGAGTTGCTTTTATCTCAACAGCAAGAATATGAGGATAGAAAAGAATTATTAAATAGTGCAATGAGCATTCTAAATGAGAGAGAAGCAGAAATTATAAAAGCTAGAAGACTTAGTGAAAATCCAAAAACTTTAGAGGATTTAAGTGCAAAATTTAAAATAAGTAGAGAAAGAGTAAGACAAATTGAAACTAAGGCTTTTGAAAAATTACAAAAATCAATGATTAATGCTAATAAGTCAAAAAATTTATTGCCAAAAAATTAGTTTAATCTGAGAATGGATTTTCAATTAATATAGTATCTCTTCTTTCTGGACTTGTCGAAATACTCGCAACTTTTGTCTCTACAAACTTTTCTAGGCTTTTAATATATTCTTGAGCATTTTTAGGTAGGTCTTTAAAAGACTTGATTCCTCTTGTAGATGTTTTCCAACCCTTGAAGCTCTTATAGAGGGGTTTTACCTGCAACTGGTCTTCCACTGCAGCCGGCAAATAGTCTATCTTTTTTCCTCTTAATTCATATCCAATACACATTTTAATTTCATCCAATTCATCAAGGACATCTAATTTTGTTAACGCAATACCATTAATACCTGAAATTTTTATTGTTTGTCTCACCAGAGCTCCATCAAACCAACCACATCTTCTTTTTCTACTAGTTACAGTTCCAAATTCTTTACCTCTACTTCCTAAAATTTCACCAATCTTATTTTTTAGCTCTGTAGGAAAAGGCCCTTCTCCCACTCGAGTCGTATAAGCTTTTGTTATACCCAAAACATAATTGATAGTATTTACTCCACATCCTGATCCAGTCGCAGCAGAAGAAGCAACTGTATTTGATGAGGTAACGAATGGATATGTTCCGTGATCGACGTCTAACAAGATTCCTTGCGCACCTTCAAAAAGGATTTTTTTGCCTGTTGATTTAAACTCATCCAATTTTTTCCATACTGGTTGAGAAAATTTTAATATTTTGGGAGCTATTTTTAGTAAATCTTTTTTTAGCTGATCTTTTTCAAATACCTTTTTTCCTAATCCTTTTCTTATAGCATTATGATGAGAGAGAACTATTTTGAGTCTATGGTCGAGATTGCTTTCAGAGACTAAATCCATCACTCTAATAGATCTCCTTCCAATTTTATCTTCATATGCAGGACCAATACCTCGTCTTGTAGTTCCAATTTTTGCTTTCCCCGCTGTATCTTCCCTGATTTCATCCATTTCTCTATGAAAAGGGAGTATCAAATTTGCTGCTTCAGATATAATTAAATTTTTTTCGTCTACATCTACTCCTTTTTCTTTAATTTCTTTAATTTCGTCAAGTAATGCCCAAGGGTCAACAACAACTCCGTTTCCTATAATAGAAATTTTATTTTTCCTTACTATTCCTGATGGTAGTAACCTGAGTTTGTATGTTACACCGTCTATTACCAAAGTGTGGCCTGCGTTATGACCTCCTTGAAATCGAACAACTACATCAGCTTCGCTGGAGAGCCAATCTACGATCTTTCCTTTGCCTTCATCACCCCATTGAGAACCTACAACAACTACATTTTTCATTACTTAAATTTCCTATCTATTTTAATAGAACTTAAATGATTAATTGGTCCATGACCTTTTCCATAATTTAGATTAGATCTAATTGATTGATTAACATATTTAATTGCAAGCTCACAGGATTTATTTAAAGTTTTTCCACATGCAAAAAAAGTTGTAATCGCACTTGATAAAGTGCATCCAGTACCATGAGTATTTTTAGATAAAATTTTTTTATTAGTGAAAATTTTTAATTCTTTATTACTTAGAAAAACATCTTTCATTAGTTTTGATTTACTGTGGCCACCTTTAAGCAAAACATTTTTGACACCAAATTTTAGTAAAATATTTGCAGCTTTTATCATGTCATTTAAGTTTCTTATTTTTATGTTTGTTAAAACTTCTGCTTCAGGAATATTTGGAGTTATTAAGTGGACTTTTCTTATCATTTTTTCCTTTAAAACTTTAATAGCTTTGTTATTTATAAGTTTAAAACCACCTTTAGCAACCATTACAGGATCTAAAATTATCTTTTTTGTTTTGAGTTTATTTAAAGATTTGCATACCGTTAAGATTACTTCTGAAGAATGAAGCATCCCTATTTTTACAGCATCAGGCCTTATATCTTTTGAGGTAAATAAAATTTGTTTTTCTATCTCTTTCGGGGGAACTGCTAGTACAGAGTTCACACCTCTGGTATTTTGAGAGGTTACTGCAGTTATAGCTGTCATTGCATAACTGCCAAGCGCAGTAACCGTTTTAATATCTGCTTGAATTCCAGCTCCGCCTGATGAATCTGAGCCTGCAATTATTAAAATTTTAGATTTAGGTTTCAATTATTTTATTGAATTTTTAATTATTTTTATGCATTTTAGAATTAAATTCTTGTCATAAGACTCGGCCATAATCCTAATCTTTGGTTCAGTGCCAGATTTTCTAACCAAAATTCTTCCTTTTTGCCTCATAAGCCTGTTGGCTACTTTAATTGCATTCTTACACTTTAAACTAGTTATCACACTCTTATCTTTTACAATAACATTCTCTAAAACTTGAGGTAATGGTTTAAAAACATTTAGTAAACTGCTGGCCTTTTTTCCTTTTCTAAGAGAAAATAAGACTTCTAGCGCGACTAACAAACCATCTCCCGTCGTTGCAAATTTTCCTAATATTATATGGCCAGATTGTTCTCCGCCTAAATTAAAATTTAATTTTTTCATTTTTTCTTTTACATATCTATCGCCCACTTTTGATCTCGAAAATTTTATTTTTTGGTTTTTCAAAAACTCTTCTAAACCGTAATTTGACATCAAAGTTCCAACTACTCCTCCTTTTAATATTTTCTTTAATTTCCACCGTCTAGCTAACATTGCAATTATTTGATCTCCATCTATAATTTTTCCCTTCTCATCACACATGATTATTCTGTCGGCATCACCATCAAAAGAGATGCCAACATGTGCTTTAAATTTTTTTACAGCTGCTTTGATTTTAGATGGAAATGTAGAACCACAATTTTTATTTATATTTAACCCATCTGGTTTAATACCAATAGAAACTACCTTTGCTCCAAGTTCTCGTAATAGCTTAGGAGCTGCTTTGTAGCAGGCCCCATTTGCGCAATCTAAAACTATTTTAGTTCCTTTTAAATGATAATTTTTTGGGAAATTATTTTTTAGTATCTTAATGTATTTATCATTTCCATCTTCCAATCTTTTTACTCTTCCCAAAAATTTTGGATTTGAAAGTTGTTTTGTACTTTTTGTATCTATTAATTTTTCTATTTTTTTTTCGATTTTATCAGATAGCTTCATACCGTCTGGACCAAATAATTTTAAACCATTGTCATAAAAAGGATTATGCGAGGCAGTAATCATTATACCCATATTTGCTTTCATTGATTTAGTAAGCATAGCAAGACCGTTAGTAGGTAAGGGTCCTAAAGTAAACACATGCATACCTCCAGAAACTAATCCAGATACTAAAGCAGGCTCTAAAGTGTATCCTGATAACCTTGTATCTTTTGCTATAATTGCAACTTGTTTAGTTTTTTTTTGATTTTTAAAATAAGTGCCTGAAGCCAAACCAAATTTAAAAAATTTTTCACCTGTTATATTACCGCTGTTAACAGTCCCTCTTATCCCGTCAGTACCAAAATATTTATTATTCATTACTTCGATAAAATTTTTTTAAAAACTAACACACCTTGTTTAACTTCTTTAACATTATGCACCCTAAAAATTTGTACCCCTTGAGACATTAAAAAAAGCACAGATGCTATTGTTCCTCCGGTTCTATCATTACTATCATAATTTCCTGATATTTGATTTATAAACCTTTTTCTTGAGGTTCCAACCAATAAAGGAAAGCCTAGACTATGAAACAAAGATATTTTAGAAATTAAAGTCAAATTATGTTTCAAATTTTTACCAAAACCTATACCAGGGTCTAAAATAATTTTTTTGTTATCGAGATTTCCATTAATATTTTTTTCAAAAAAATCGTATATATCCAATAATACATTTTTATACTTTGGATTTTTTTGCATAGTGTTTGGTGTTCCTTGCATATGATGAAGTACTTTTGCGATGTTGTATTTCTTCAATTTGGTTAACGAGTCTTGATTATATTTAAAACCTGAAACATCATTAATCAAGTCAGCACCATACTTGATGCTTTTAATCATTAAATCAGATTTTCTTGTGTCAATTGAAAGACAAGTATTTTTATATTTTTTTTTAAATTTTTTAATTACGAATTTCACTCTCTCCCACTCTACTTCTGGATGTATAGTTTTTGAGCCTGGTCTTGTAGACTCTCCTCCCACGTCAATTATGTTTGCACCTGACAATATCATTTCAGATATATGTTTTATAGATTTGTTATTTTTATTAAATTTACCTCCATCAGAGAAGCTGTCCGGGGTTAAGTTCAATATTCCCATAATAGAGGGTTCGACAAAATTAACATGTTTTAGAAAGTTTTTTCTTTTCGAAATTATGTTCTTCAAATCTTTTTTAACTTTATTTTTTAGCAGGGTATTTAAAGTATTGATTTTTTTATAATGAATTGTTCTATAGTGAGTTTTTTTGTTCTTTCTAATAATTATTTCTATCTCATCAAAAGATATATTTTTATTCCCACACAAAGGAAGGGCTTTTTTTGTTTTTATTAATTTTTTAGCTATTGAACCGTATTTAAAATTACACGCTCTTGTGTAATATTTGATCATTAGTTTAAACTACAGGCTTGGGTTTTAAACCTATAGTTCCTAAAGCTGAAGTTTCCTTTGCATCTTCTTTTTGATCGCTCTCAAAGGATCTGGTCGGTTTCTTATCTTTAAGAATTAAATCTCTTATTTCGTCACCAGATAAAGTCTCATAAACCAATAAAGCTTTTGCAATTTTATGTAAATCATCAATTTTTTCTGTAAGAACTGCTCTTGCTCTTTCATAACCTTTATCAACAATTTTTTTGACTTCTGAGTCTACTTTTCTTGCCGTTTCTTCCGACATATTTTGCTGTTTCGTAACTGACCTACCTAAAAACACTTCTTCCTCATTTTCTCCATATGCTATCGTTCCCAATTCTGAACTCATTCCATATTTCGTTACCATATTTTTTGCCATTTTAGTTACCATGTCAATATCTGATGATGCTCCAGACGTAACTTTATCATGGCCAAAAATAATTTCTTCAGCTATTCTTCCACCCATTGCAACAGCTATATCTGAATGCATTTTTTCTCTAGTGACAGATAATTGATCTCTTTCGGGTAATCTCATTACCATTCCTAAAGCTCTTCCTCGAGGAATTATAGTTGCTTTATGAATAGGATCCGAGGCTTTCTCATTTAAAGCAACTATAGCATGGCCACCTTCGTGGTATGCCGTTAGTTTTTTTTCATCTTCACTCATGACCATGGATCTTCTCTCAGCTCCCATCATTACCTTGTCTTTAGCTTCCTCTACATCTGACATTGTTACTACTCTTTTATTTTTTCTAGCAGCTAAAAGCGCAGACTCATTTACAAGATTTGCTAAATCAGCGCCTGAAAATCCTGGAGTTCCTCTAGCTATAGTTCTTAATTTTACATCTGGTCCGGTATTTATTTTCTTTATATGAACTTTAAGAATTGCCTCTCTTCCAATTATATCTGGATTGCCTACAACAACTTGTCTATCAAATCTTCCCGGTCTTAATAAAGCTGGATCAAGAACATCTGGTCTGTTAGTAGCCGCAATTAATATTATTCCTTCGTTAGTATCAAACCCATCCATTTCTACTAATAATTGGTTCAAGGTCTGTTCTCTCTCATCATTTCCACCGCCAAGACCAGCGCCTCTACTTCTGCCTACAGCGTCAATTTCATCTATAAAAATTATACAAGGCGAATTTTTTTTACCTTGCTCAAACATATCTCTAACTCTAGAAGCACCTACACCCACAAACATTTCAACAAAGTCTGAGCCAGATATTGAAAAAAATGGAACATTTGCCTCACCTGCGATTGCTTTGGCTAATAAAGTTTTTCCTGTTCCAGGGGGTCCGATTAGTAAAGCTCCTTTAGGAATTTTTCCACCTAATCTACTAAATTTTTTCGGATCTTTTAAGAATTCAACTATTTCTTCAACTTCTTCTTTTGCCTCCTCAACCCCAGCTACGTCATTAAAAGTAACTTTACCAGTCGCCTCGTTCAATAACTTAGCCTTAGATCGTCCAAAACCCATTGCTCCACCTTTGCCACCTTGCATTTGACGCATGAAAAAAATCCATACTCCAATTAAAAGTAACATTGGAAACCATGAAAGAAGTATGCCTAACAAAGAAGGCATCTTATCTTCTTTTGGAGAAGCAGTTATACTTACTCCCTTTTCAGATAATTTTTCAACAAGGTTAGGATAATTAGGAGAGAAAGTAGTAAAATTATCTCCATTCGCTAACAAACCAGAAATATTATTGCCTTGAATTTGAACCTCAACAACTCTCCCTGAATCAACTTCTGTTAAAAATGTTGAGAAAGCCATTTTATCTTTATTTGCATTAATTTTCTTAGGATCCTGAAACATATTAAATAATCCTACGGATAAGAAAATTATTATGGCCCACATTAAAAGATTTTTAAAATTCATAAGTGTTAAATATGTATTTTTTTGTAATAAACAAGTATTATTTGAAAAGAATAAAGTTGTAAATATGGCAAAATATCTTGATTAAAAGCAATTATTGCAATGATTTTTCAATATATACGTAATTATTACTACTTCTTAACATGCAGCCTCCTAGGAAATGTTTAATTTCTCTTTTTGAATTCAAGCATTTAAGTGCGGTTAGTATCTTTTTTGATCTAGGAGGATAATCAAATTTATTTAAAGACCTTATTACAAAGCCTAATATTCTAATTTGAAACTCTTCATTTAAAGAAAATAATTGATCTTTTTTTATTAATATTTTTTTGTCTTTTTTTTTGACTACTTTTTTTAAAACATCTTGAAAGTAAATATTAATAGTTTTGCTTGAGGATTTAAGATTATTAATTGATTTAATAATTTGATTTTCACCAATACCATATTTTTTTAATAAAGGTAAAAGTTTTCTTATATTTGATCTTAAAAATTTTTTATTATTGTTGCTGGGATCTTTTATATATGTTTTAAATATTTTTTTTGTAATAAAAATAAGATTTTCTTTACTTTCAGTCAAAAATGGTCTTAAAATTTTTGTATTGCCCTCTACATATGATGTAGTATCCATGGCGGATAGGCCTTGTACTCCGCTACCTCTAGATAACCTAATCAAAAAAGTCTCTATTTGATCATTTTTATGATGACCAGTTAAAATTAATTTGATTTTCTTTTTTTTACACTCTTTATTAAAAAGTGAATATCTTATTTTTCTAGCATTATGCTGGATATTATTAGTTATTTTTTTTTTGTTATTTATGATTTTTAATTGAATATGTTGTTTCTTTAAAATTTTTTTAACATATTTTGACTCACTAAGTGAATTTTTTCTTATTCCATGATTTACATGAATAAAGTAAAATTTTTTTTTTTTATTATTTAGTTCTAGCACTTTACACATAGCTGCGAGTGCCAGACTATCTGGTCCACCAGAAACTGCTACTAAGTATTTATTAGTCTTAAATCTTAAAATTTTTTTTTTAAAACTTAAATATATATTTGATATTCGCTCTGAGCTTGAGAGACAATCTTTATGATTTAGAACAATTGAATTTTTTTTGCTCATACTGAGCTTTTTGTAACACAGACTTGCTTGCTTTTGGATATTGTTTTTTTATTCCAGTAATCATAGTGCATCCTTGTTCTTTTTCACCAAGTTGAACCATCGTGATACCTAATTTTAAGAGATTGTCTGGTGCTTTGTCGCTTTTAGGATAATTTTGATATCCATCTAAATAAGCCGTTGCTGCATCCGAATATAATTGTCTTATTCTAAATGTTTCACCATACCAATATTGAGCGTTACCCGCTAAGTCATGACTTTTATTTTTTTCTATAAATTCTTTTAAAGCGAACTCCGCAGTTTCATAATCTCCAATTTTCATAAAACTAATTGCAAAATCATATTGTTCTTTGGGAGCTTTGTTTGGAAGTAAAGATTCCGATCTTTCTGCCTCTGAGGTAGTGACGGCAGCAGTTGTGCCTACAGAAACAGTTTCCTGTTCCTCGGGAAGATTTTGCGTTGAATAACCCGGAGTTGCTCCAAAGTCTTTCGGTTCACTTGTTCCAGGTAATTTAGCTTTTTTCTTATCTATATTTTTATTTGGTTCATTATTTTCTAGATCTGAAAATCTCATTTGATTATCTGATTGCATCTTAGTTATTCTTGAAGATAATTTATCCATTTTAAAATTTACTTCTTCAAATTTATTTGTGAGTTGTCTGAATTGTTCTTCTATTTCATTAAGACGTAAAAGATGTTTAGTAAGAACATCTTCGTTTAAATTATCAATGTTCGAAGATTTATTTTTTTCAATTATGTTGGACTTTTTATAAAATGCTTTTTCAAGAGTTTTTAAATCTTGCGAAATAATTTGTATTTGGTCAACTATTGCATCAACCTTTTCATCAGAGTGTAAAATATTAAAGTTTAACAATGATATTGTTATAATTAGAATTGAATATTTATTTTTAACAAAGCTCATATTGTTTTTTAATTAGACATAATGGCAAAAAAAAGACCCTTTGTTTTACCAAAGGGTCTTTTTATAAAATGTTTATTATTGTAAATTATTTGACTTTTACAGTAACCGATCTTCTGTTTTGAGACCAAGCTAGTGGAGTAGACTCTGAATTTACAGGTCTCTCTTTACCATAACTTATTACAGAAATTCTCTTTCCAGAAATTCCGTAAGTCATTAAATAATCTTTAACTGCATTAGCTCTTCTCTCTCCTAAAGCCAAGTTGAATTCTCTTGTACCTCTTTCGTCTGCATGGCCTTCAACAGTAACATTAAGTTTTTTGTTCTTTCTTAAGTATGTTGCTTGCTTTCTTAAAGTTTCTCTTGAAGCAGAAGTTAATGAAGATTTGTTAGTAGCAAAAAACACTCTGTCTTTAACACCGCTAGCTAAATATTCAACTGTGTCGGATCCTGTGTATACGTCACCTGAAGTTTGTGACTTTTTTGCAGTTGAACAAGCACTTAGTGCAAGTGTTGCAAAAAGAATTAAAAATATGTTTCTTAAATTTTTGTTAAATTTCATAGTATCCCCTAAGTTATTGCCGACAATATTTCAAATTATCCTACATTATTCAAGCCTAAATTACACAATAAATACCTCACTTTGATAGCAATGAAGACCAAGATGGGTCCGAAGCATCAGTTTCTGTCTTAATTTTTCTCTCATTATAACCTGTTATATCTATAGACCACAATTTAGCACTAAAACCTTTTCCTTGTGCTCCTGATTTTGTTTCTCTGTAAAAAACTAATACTCTACCATTTGGTGACCAAGATGGAGCTTCTTGATAAAAATTTTCTGTTAATAATCTTTCACCAGATCCGTCTGATCTCATGACTCCAATATAAAATCTCCCTTTCCTTACTTTTGTGAAAGCGATTAAATCACCTCTAGGAGACCAAACTGGTGTTCCATAAATTCCATTACCAAAAGTTATCCTTTTTACATTTGTGCCATCACTTTTCATAACATAAATTTGTTGTAGACCGCTTCTGTCAGAATTAAAACAAATATATTTTCCATCTGGTGAGTAAGATGGGGAGGTATCGATAGACGAATGCTCAGTTATTCTCTCTACAACCCTTGTTTCAAGATCCATAGTAAAAATATCTGAATTGCCATCCTTTGCAAAACTCATAATTATCTTTTTTCCATCTGGTGAAAATCTAGGTGCAAATGTCATTCCAGGGAAATTACCGACCACCTCTTGTTTTCCTGTTTCAATGTCTAATAGATAAACTCTGGGTAAATTCCTAAAATATGATAGGTATGTTACCATTTGATTGCTTGGATTAAATCTTGGCGTTAAGACCAATTCATTCCCTAATGTTAAATACTTTGTTTTAGCTCCATCTTGATCCATAATTGCTAATTTTTTTACTCTTTGGTTTTTTGGACCACTTTCAGCAACGTAAATTATTCTTGTATCAAAATACCCTGCTTCACCTGTCAATCTCTCATATATTTTATCAGAAATTATATGAGCAACTCTTCTCCAATTTGATGGAGTGGTAGTAAAAGATAAGGCTATCATTTCTTTTGAAGCTGTTAAATCCCACAATCTAAACTCAACTTTTAATTTATTGTTTTTTACAGATAGTTTTCCAGTCACTAAAGCTTGAGCTTTAATTAACCTCCAGTCTTCAAATCTAGGTTTTAAGTGTGCTATGTCAGGTTTTTGAACAAAAGCCTCTTTTTTTAGAGGATTAAAAAGACCAGTTGATTTAAAATTTTTTTCAATGATTGCTGAAATATTTACCCCAAGTTTTTTTGTATCTAACTTTTCTAAATTTTCCGATGATTTTTCTACGTGCAGTGGCGAAACAGCTATAGGCAATGGATCCAAATTTCCCCTAGTTATATCTACCTTTATTAATGCATTTGAGAGGGAGAATGAATTTAAATAAATAAAAAGTAAAAAAATTAATTTCTTCATAAAGTCATCCTTTTAACATTTCAGTGGGGTCAAAATTTAGTTGAATGTTTTTCCATTTCTCGTATCCTGTTGGTGGTACTTTTAATGGTTGGCAAAGTCTTACCGCTCTTAATGCACTTTCAGCAAGTATTTTATAAAATTTTTGACCTGGCATATTCATTCTTTGATGATCAACTATCTCAGATTTAAGTATTGTACCATCCTTTTTAAGTTCTAATTTTAATCTTACTAACAAATCTTTATCATATGGTAATCCAAGAGGAACACTCCAGCAACCGAATATTTGTGCTCTAAGCGCATCTTCTTCGGAAAGAGATAGTCCTGTAGCAAAATTATTTTTAACATTACTTTGTGTTAACTTTTTGTTTTCTAATTCTTTTAATGCTCTCTCTTCCTTTGCTTTATCTATCAAGGCAGCAATTTCATTTGTGTTTATTAATTCCTCTTTTTCAAACTCAGACGATTGTCTTATTTGAGGTTTAATCTCTTCTGGGTTTTGTTTTTTTTTAATAATTTCCTTTTTTTCTTTTTTGTCGTTTGGAAGAGGTATTCTGTCAGGTTTCTCTTTTGCTTTAGCGGATGGAGGGGCCTGCTCGGAAACTACTCTTTTTTCCTCCTCTTTAACCTTGTCAATAATCTTTCTGGCTTTAGGAGCAAAAGGTATATTTGTTTTATCTGTTATTTGTATTAATTCTACCGAAACTATTGGTGGTAAAGATATTGGTTCTCTAGTCATAAAAGGTAATGATAAAGCCGTCAGAAAAATCATCATCGTATGAAATATTATTGAATAAAATAAGCTTTTTGTCATTTAACATTTAATTTTTATAAGGCTCAGATATCAATGCAACTTTTGAAAATCCTGCGCCAGAAAGAGTTCCCATTACTTCTAGTACTCGACCGTAATTGATATTTTTATCTCCTCTCACATAAATTCTTGTATCAGTTCTGTTTTTTGCAATAGCAAGTAGTTTTGGAATAATCTTATTATAATTGACTTTGTGTTCTTGTATAAATACTTCACCTTTAGAGTTTATTGATAGTGTAAGAGGCTCCTGATCGTCAGGCAATGAGTCCGCTGCTGACTCTGGTAAATCTACTTGCACACCAACTGTGAGCAAAGGCGCAGTAACCATAAATATTATTAGCAAAACTAACATCACGTCTACAAAAGGTGTAACGTTTATTTCACTCATCGGAGAATTTTTTGAGCGTTTAAAATTAAAAGCCATAATGATTAAATTATAGATAAAAATCTTTTTGAAAAATTATCTAATCGTGCAACATAGTTTTTTGTATCACTATTAAATTTATTGTACGCTATTACTGCAGGTATAGCAGCCAAAAGGCCAAGTGCGGTTGCAAACAAAGCCTCGGCAATACCAGGAGCGACAATAGCTAGACTAGTATTTCTTGATATTGCAATTGATTGAAAAGAATTCATTATTCCCCAAACTGTACCAAACAAACCAATGAACGGAGCTGTGGCACCTACGGTTGCTAAAAAAGTAAAGTTTTTTTCAATAATTTTAATTTGATTATCTGTATTAATTTCAAGTACCCGCTCAACTCTTGCAAGCTGAACAGCTGATGATTTAGAACGTGTTTTTCTTAATTCACTCATAGCCGATCTAAAGATTAGAACTGCTGGATCATTAGATTTTACTGGTAAGTTATTGTCAAAACTTTCAGCAGATTTTGCTTTCCAAAATTTATTTTCGAAATCTAATATTGAAACATTAATTTTTTTAAACAACCTATATTTGTCGAAAATTAATGCCCAAGAATAAATTGATGCTGCGATGAGAATTATAATAACTGATTTTACAACAAAATCGGCCCTTAGGAATAAACTTAAAAGAGAAAAATCTGTACTCCCACCTAAGCCAACAACTTGAGAAGCAATATCTTGTTCCATTGTATTTCAATACTTTTAGATTGTGTCATGAATTTGTCTTATAAAATTAAACTTAGCCTCATTTTAACTCATCTTTAAAGCCAGTTTCGCTAAAAAATCTAGCAATTAAAATGGCATCTGACTTATTTACATCCTTTTTTTTTGATAATTTTTCAGCAAATGAGGGATACATTTCTATTACTTTAGTACGGCTAGCATCTTTAGAAGAGTTTATTAATTCAAAATGCTTTTTCCATTTTGAGGGCCTTACAAAAAAGATTGGTAATTTAAGAGTTGCACTTATTCCTTTAATTGCCCCAAATGTTTGACCAAAATTGAACATACTAGTGACCCCTTGGCCTGGCATTGCGTTAACTTGCTCTACAACAACTACAGATTTATTAATATCTTTTACATTGCTTGAAATATATTGAGATAAATGAGCGCTATTTAGTTGTTTTTTATTCTTTTTCCCTTCGGACATAGTAGGAAGATCTATTACATCAATAATTTCATTTCTATCTAATATAGCTATGGCTCCTGCTATCCCTGGGTCAATTCCAAATATTCTCATTTGCAGTTTGTTTTTTTAAAATTCACAATTTGTAAATATATTTTGAATATCATCAATTTCATCTAATACCTCTAACATATTTATAACTTTTTCCTTTTGCTCCTTTGATAATTTTAAAGAATTATAGGCTCTCCACTCTATACCAGAGTAAATTAAATTACTTATTTTTTTTTCTATACTACTTTTTACTTTATAAAAATCTTTCATTTGACACGTAATTTCATGATAATCTTTCATACTGTTACATTCATTTGCTCCACTATTTATAGCTAATTCTAAAGCTTCATCATTATTCAGAATTTTGTTATCAATTTTTATTACACCGCAATTGTAGAATAGATGAGATGTAGATCCATTTTCACCCAGTCTGCCTCCATTTTTTTGTAAAATTGTTCTAATAGTTGAGGCTGTTCTATTCTTATTATCTGAAAGAGTTTCAATTATTAAAGCTGTATTAAAAGCTCCATATCCTTCGTATCTTAAAAATTCATAATTTTCACCTGTGTTTAATTCTGATTTGCTAATAGCTCTATTAATATTTTCTTTTGGCATATTAGATTGTTTTGCAGCTTGAATTGCAGATCTCAGCCTTGGATTCATATCGGGATCTTTATCTCCAAGTTTAGCAGCAACTGTAATTTCTCTTGATAATTTTGAAAATAGTTTTGATCTTACTTTGTCTTGTCTGCCTTTTTTATGCTTGATACCTGCCCAATGAGAATGTCCAGCCATTTTAAATTTTTTGTTTTAAATTACCGCCTAGAATAATCTGATTAATATTTTCTGCTAGTCCTGTTTGATCGTTAGCATCAACAATCACCCCACTCATAGAGGCTTGGCCGTTTGCCGGAAAATGACTTTCAGCGGAAGAGTCTTTTTGAAATTTTTTAATTGAATTTTCTTTATTCATTCCAATTACAGAGTCATAATCACCACACATTCCTAGATCAGTCTGGTAAGCAGTTCCATTTTTTAAAATTCGAGTGTCAGAAGTTGGAACATGAGTATGCGTACCAACTACCGATGTGACTTTACCATCTAAAAAATGTCCTAAGGCCATTTTTTCACTAGTGGTTTCTCCGTGTATATCTATTACTATAAAATCTGCATCCTTTTTTAATTTAATTTTTTTTATTATTTTTTCAGCAAAAGAAAATAAATCTTGGCTTTTTTTCATAAATACATTGCCAATTAAATTTATAACTGCTATTTTTTTATTTTTAACTTCATATATGCCATAACCTCTACCTGGTTGACCCTCTAGCAAATTTGCTGGTCTTATTAATTTTTTTTCTTCATCTATTATTTCTAATATTTCCTTTTGGTCCCATATGTGATTTCCAGAAGTAATTACGTCAACTCCTGCATTTATTAATTCTTTAAAATCATTTTTTGTAATACCTTTACCATTTTCAGCAGAGTTTTCTCCATTAACAATTGTAAAATCAATTTTTTTTTCCTTGATTACATTTTTTAATTTTTGTTTAACTATTTTCATTCCTGTGGGGCCGCACACATCACCTAATAAAAGTATTCTCATTTTAAAAAGCCTTTTTCTGTAAAAATATTTTTTAATGGAAAGTCAAGTTTAGAAATTGGTATATTTTTATATTTTTGAAATGAAAATGCTATCCCTATAGCCTCAATTTTTTTGTTTAATCTTTTCAAATTATTCAAATATTTATCATAAAAACCTTTGCCGTAGCCAAGTCTATTTTTATTTCTATCAAAAGCTAATAAAGGCACAAGCACAATATCAGGTAAATAACTTTTTTGTTTTTTAAATGGCTCAGGAATTCCGTATTTATTTACTATTAGTAAATCTCTCTCATCCCACTCTAAAAATTTTAAAAAATTTTTTTTTTGTATTTTAGGTAAAAGAAATTTTATATTTGATTTATTTAAATTTTTTAAAACTTTGAAAATATTAATTTCATAGTTAGACGGATAATATAAACCGATAAAAATTTTTTTTTTTACTTTGTATCTTCTTTTTATATAATTGATGAGTTGATTAAACTTTTCACTAGGAACATCAAAATACTTTTTTTTTCTTAAAATTAAAAATTTTTTTCTTAATTGTTTTTTTGTTTTCATTGCTGAGTGCTTGTAGATGCTTCAGCATTTTTGATAATTTTTTCAAGAGACTCGGTAGTTTTATCCAACATATTTTCGTACATGGTATTGGCCTCATCTATGTTTTTTTTAATATTGTCTATTTCTATATTTAGATTTTTTATTTCTACCTCTTTTACATCTTTATATTTAATTGCTAATGATTTAAGTTCTTTGAATTTATTTGATAAATCGTCTAACTTATTTTTTTGCTCACTTATTCTTCTTCTTAAGTCAAAATGCTCGTCAATTAGTTTAATGGAAGTGATAAGTAAAAGTTTATTTTCACCAATATTTCCTAATTTCTTTTTTAATTCGAAATATTTATTGTCTAAAAAAGAAGTTAACTTTTTTAATGACTCTTCTTGCCCGTCATCACAGGAAAGTAGATAGTCTTTTCCATTAAATTTTATATTTACATTTGCCATTTTTCAATTTCATCAACTAAATATTGAGTTTCTTGATTTAAATCATTAATATCTTTGTTAAATTTTTTCTCAAGTTCTTTTTTTGATTTTAGTTCATGTTCAAGTTTTTTCACTCTTTCCACCAAATACTTATGTTCCCTTAAAATTTCTTGGTTTTTCTTTTTGAGTTCTTCCCTTTCGATTTTGATTGAGCTGTTCTCTCTTTCAATAAATTTGTTATCAAAGTTGTGCTGTGAATAACTTGTATTTAATTTTCCTAATTTTTCAATTAACTGATTTAAATTAGTTTCTTTTTTTTCAAAGTTTTTCATCATGTTAATATATCATAATATTGATATACTTACTCTAAGTCTATATAGGTAAATAAATAGTGAAAACAAAAGTTGATCAATTAGCAAACGCAATTAGATTTTTATCTATCGATGCTGTTCAAAAAGCCAATTCGGGACATCCTGGGATGCCTATGGGTATGGCGGATGTAGCTACAGTATTATTTAAATTCCACCTGAGGTTTAATCCAAAAAATCCGTCTTGGATAAACAGAGATAGATTTATATTGTCCGCTGGTCACGGTTCCATGCTCCTTTATTCTTTACTCTACTTAACCGGTTACGAAAAAGTAAAATTAGAAGATATTAAAAATTTTCGACAATTAAACTCTATTTGCGCTGGTCATCCAGAATATGTTTTTAATTCAGGTATCGAGACTACTACTGGTCCTCTAGGTCAAGGGTTAGCTAATTCTGTTGGTTTAGCTATTGCATCTGAAATTTATAAAAAAAAATTTGGCTCAAAAATAATTAATAATAAAACTTATGTTATAGCTAGTGATGGAGATTTGATGGAAGGAATAAGCCATGAGTCAATGAGTTTGGCAGGTCACCTTAAGTTAAAAGATTTAATAGTTTTTTTTGATAATAACAAAATTTCAATTGATGGATCGACTTCTTTAAGTGTTTCTGACAACTATAAAAAAAGGTTTCAGTCTTATGGGTGGAATTTTATAGAAATTAATGGACATAACGAAAAGCAAATTGATAATGCTATTAAGAAAGCTCATAAGTCAAAAAAACCAACCTTAATATCATGTAAAACTATAATTGGATATGGTTCACCAAACAAATCAGGAAAGTCGTCCTCTCACGGAGCGCCTTTGGGTGAAGATGAAATTAAATTAGTTAGAAAGAAATTAAAATGGCCACATCGACCATTTGAAATACCTAATGAAATTATTCAAGAATGGAGACAGATTGGAGCAAAAGGTGAAATACTTGAAAAAAAATGGTTAGATGAACTTAATAAATCCAAAAGTGAAATTAAAGAAAAATTTAATTATTTTAATAATACTCTCATTAAAGATAAATTAAATGATTTAATAAATTCAGAAAAGGAAAAATATTTTAAAGATAAACCTGAAATGGCTACTAGACAATGTTCAATGAAAGTTATTGAGGCATTAAATAATTTAATGCCAAATTTAATTGGTGGATCTGCAGACTTAAGCGGTTCAAATAACACTAAAACCTCTAATTCAATAATTTTAAATTCTAAAAATTACGGAGGTAATTACATACATTACGGAGTAAGGGAACACGGTATGGCAGCTGCTATGAATGGGATTGCACTTTATCATAATTTAATACCATATGGTGGTACATTTTTAATTTTTTCTGATTATTGTAAACCCTCTATAAGGCTTTCTGCGTTAATGGGATTAAGAGTTATATATATTTTTTCCCATGACTCTATTGGATTAGGGGAGGATGGACCAACTCATCAACCTATAGAACATTTATCTAGTTTGAGAGCAATACCGAATTTAAACGTTTTTAGACCTGCGGATATTAATGAAACTTTAGAATGTTGGGAGGCTTCTTTAAATAATGACAAAGGACCTAGCGCAATTATACTTTCTAGACAAAAATTAAACTATTTGAGCAAAATTCCAGATAAAAAAAATAAATGTATGATGGGAGCTTATGAGGTAAATATTACTTCTCATGATAATAAAGTTACAATTTTAGCATCTGGTTCTGAGGTTGATTTAGCTTTATCAACCCAAGAAGTATTAAAAGATAGTGGTATTGAATCAAAAGTTGTTTCAGTGCCATGCCATGAATTATTTGATCAGCAAAGTGAAGATTACAAAAATAAAATTTTAGAAAAAAATAATCTACTAGTTGCTTTGGAGGCCGGCTCTATGAGCAGTTGGTTCAAATATTTGAAAAAAGATGATTTAGCGATTGGAATAGATGAGTTTGGTAAAAGTGCGCCTTACAAAGAAATTTATGAAGAAATGAATTTAACTTCCAGTAAGATAGCTTCAAAAATTCAAAATAAATTAAGAAAATAATACATTTAAAGTATATGAAAAACATAAGAAGCTTCAATGAGAACTTGGATATAGAAAATAAAAAAGTTATTGTTAGATCAGACTTTAATGTACCAATAAAAAATAAAATAATTCAAGATAAAACTAGAATTAATTTAAGCATTCCATTTATCCAAAATTTATTAGATAGAAAAGCAAAAGTATTATTAATTTCTCATCTTGGTAGACCAAAAAATATAAAAGATACAAGTTTATCTTTAAAGCCTGTTTTTAACTATTTACAGGAAAAAATAAAAAACAAAATTCATTTTTACTCTGATAAAATTACTCAAGAAACAAAAGAAAAAATATCCTTTTTAGGTAATAGTGAAATAATTTTTTTTGAAAATATCAGATTTAATGAGGGTGAAATTACTGATGATGAAAACTTTGCTAAAAATTTATCGTCTTTTGGAGATATTTATATTAATGATGCTTTTTCCTGTTCTCACAGAAAACAAACCTCTATTCACAAAATTACGAAATATATAAAAAATTCTTATGCAGGGCCACTTTTTATGAAGGAAATTCACTCGATAAGTATGGTGTTAAATAATAAAAAAAATCCAACTACATGTATAATTGGCGGATCAAAAATAACGACTAAGCTTGGTGTTATTACTTCTTTAATAAAAAAAGTTGATAACTTGATTATAGTAGGTGCTATGGCTAATAACTTTGTAAAATTTATGGGAAATAATGTTGGAAAATCTTTAATAGAAAAAGGAACAGAAAAAGTAATTAAAGAAATTTACAATTTAGCAAAACAGAATAACTGTCAAATTATAACTCCAATAGATCTTGCTGTCTCAGAAACATCAGATGGCAACGCAAATTATAAAGATTTAAAAAACGTTTTAGATAATGAAATGATTTTAGACATTGGTCCAAAAACCATTGAAAAAATAATTAAGATTATAGACTCTTCAAAGACTGTTTTATGGAATGGACCTGCTGGGTATTTTGAAAATCAAAACTTTTCTAGAGGGACTGTTTCAATAGCAAAAAAAATTTCTGATAACACAAACAAAGCTATTTTGGTGTCAATTGTGGGTGGAGGAGATACTATTTCTGCAATTAAAAACAATGCTATGGACCTTAATTTTACTCACTTATCAACAGCCGGGGGCGCATTTTTAGAATATATTGAGGGAAAAAACTTGCCTGGTATAGAAGTTTTAAAATAAATAACAATTATGAATATTGAAGATATAGCAAAAAAAATGTGTGCAAAAGGAAAGGGAATTTTAGCGGCCGACGAAAGCACTGGCACAATTGCAAAAAGATTTAAAAGTATAAGTGTTGAAAATTTAGAAAAAAATAGATTAACTTTTAGACAAACTTTGTTTAATTCAAGCGGAATGAAAAATTACATAGGTGGTGTTATTCTTTTTGATGAAACAATAAAGCAAAAAAGTACCCTAGGCCCAACCATACCTGAATTAATTTCAAAACATGGCGCAATACCTGGGATCAAGGTAGATAAGGGAGCTAAGCCTCTTGCGGGGTCAAATGACGAAACTATCACAGAAGGATTAGACGGTTTAAGAGAAAGATTAAAAGAATATTATAGATTAGGGGCAAGGTTTACTAAATGGAGAGCTGTGTATAAAATTAGCGACAAGTATCCAACTTCTCAATCTATTAAATCAAATGCACATGCATTAGCAAGATATGCAGCTTTAGTTCAAGAAGCTAATATGGTTCCCATAATAGAGCCAGAAGTTTTAATGGATGGGCCGCATAATATTGAAAAATGTTATCAAGTAACTACAAATGTTCTCAATGAATGTTATGATGAACTAGAAATTCACAAAATTGATCTAAAGGGTACCGTTCTTAAACCTAATATGATTTTACCTGGGTCTGAGTGCAAAAATAAGTCAAATTCAGAGGAGATAGCTAAAAAAACTTTAGACTGTCTTAAGAAAAATGTTCCTAGCGATGTTCCTGGTATAGCTTTTTTATCTGGCGGTCAATCCGAAATTGAGGCTAGCAAAAATTTAAATGAAATTAATAAAATTAATGATACAAATTTTTTAATAACCTTCTCTTACGGTAGAGGTTTACAGGCTAGCGCATTAAAAGAATTTGGAAAAAATCAAGGAAATATTAAAAATATCCAAAAGGCATTTGATCACAGGGCTAAGATGAATAGTCTTTCCTCAAAAGGAGAGTGGTCTGAAAACTTAGAAAAAGAATCAGCGGCTTAATTACTTTGAAAAGATTTATATATTTAATTTCTCCTAATGAAATTAAAAAAAATTTTTACAGAAATCTGGAAAATGTTTTGTCTTACGGAAACGTGATGTTTTTTCAATTAAGAATTAAAAAAATAAGTAAAAAAAAACTTACTGAAGTTGCAAAAAAAATTAAAAAAATTACCCAAAAATATAAAGTTAAATTTATCATTAATGATGATTATAGATTAGTTGCAAAAATTGGAGCAGATGGCTGCCATATGGGTCAGGAAGACGGTTCATTTAAAATTGCAAGAAAAAAACTCAAAAAAAAAATTATGGGAATTACATGTCATGACTCGATATTACTCGCAGAAAAAGCGGTAAAATTTGAAGCAAATTATTTAGCTTTTGGCTCATTCTTCAAATCAAAACTTAAACCTAACGCCAAAAAAGCCAATTTAAGAATTTTGAAGCAAATTAGAAAGATTAAAATACCTATCGTAGTAATTGGTGGAATTAATAATTTAAACTATAAAAGATTATTAAGATTGGGTGCAAAATATATTGCATTATCAAGTTTTATTTGGGATAACCCAAAATTAAAACCTGAAATAGCTATAAAAAAATTTAAATGAAAATTACTGCAAACGAAATAAAACCTGGAATGATTATTGAACACAAAAATGATTTGTGGAATGTTTTAAAAACCCAGCATGTCAAACCCGGAAAAGGTGGAGCATTTAATCAAATTGAATTAAAAAGTGTTATTAAAGGAACAAAATTAAATGAGAGATTTAGATCCAGTGAAAATGTAGAAAAAGCTGAAGTAGATGAAAAAAAATTTAATTTTTTATATTCTGACGACAAAAGTTCCTACTTTATGGACAATGTTTCTTATGAACAAATATCGATGTCTAAGGATCTTATAGGCGATAAAGTAAGACTGCTCAAAGAAAATGTAGAAGTTATAATTTCACTTTTAGATGAAAAACCATTATCTATAGAGCTTCCTAAGAATATTGGTTGTATAGTAGAGTCCACTGATGCGGTTGTAAAAGGACAAACCGCGGCGTCATCTTATAAACCTGCTAAGCTCGACAATGGTTTAACAATTTCTGTCCCTCCATTTATAGAAAGTGGAGATAAAATTATAATTGACTCTAGAAATTTAGAATACGTAAAAAAAAATAATTAAAATGAGAATAAATTCACCTAAATTGAATATAATGCATAAAGCTTGTATGAAAGCTTCAAGATCTTTAATCAGAGATTTTGGAGAAATTGAAAATTTACAAGTCTCATCTAAAGGACCAGGAGACTTTGTGTCTTCTGCAGATAAAAGAACAGAAAAAATTATTATAGAGGAGTTACTAAAAGCTCAACCAGATTATTGTATTTTAAGTGAAGAAGCAGGAACAATTAATGAAAAAAATAAAAGTAATAAATGGATAATTGATCCAATAGACGGAACTAGTAATTTTTTAAATGGAATACCTCAATTTGCAATTTCAATCGGATATGAGGAAAATAATCAAATCAAAAGTGGGTTAATTTATGATCCAATAAAAAATGAGCTTTTTTTTGCTGAAATTGGTAGTGGCGCATTTTTAAATAACTCTAGAATTAGAGTTTCAAAAAGAAAAAATTTAAAACACTCATTACTTGGAACAGGGGGACCAAAAAGCAATAGTAAATTGAAAAATGAAATATTTCAGGAATTCATAGAAGTATCCAAGAATATCGAAACTCCAATTAGAAAATATGGAAGCGCTTCATTAGATCTCGCGAGCGTGGCATGCGGAAGATTTGATGGTTTTTGGCAAAGAGAATTAAGTTATTGGGATATAGCAGCCGGCATTCTGATCATTAAAGAAGCAGGTGGTTTTGTTGATTTTCTAGAAAACAATGATATTAAAAGTAAAAAAATGAATTTGGTGGCTTCAAACTCCTTTATTCATAAAGAATTAATGGACTTGATTAATAAAAAAAATATTGAGAAAAATTAATTTTTACTATATTAGTCGTTCATGAAAAAAAACATACATCCTGACTATCATAAAATAAAAGTAGTAATGACAGATGGAACAGAATTTGAAACAATGTCAACATGGGGCAAAGAAAACGATACTCTTAAACTTGATATAGATCCAAAATCTCATTTCGCATGGACTGGAGGATCTCAGAAAATATTAGATAAAGGCAGGGTCAGCCGTTATAATAAAAAATTCAGTAACTTGAGAAAAAAGTAAAGCTATGCAAGAATATCCATTTATGCCGAAAGCTACAGCTGTATGGCTTGTAGAAAATACGAACTTGACTTTTAGACAAATAGCAAAATTCTGTAACTTGCATGAATTAGAAGTTAAAGGGATAGCAGATGGAGATGTCGCTAAGGGTATTAAGGCTTATAATCCAATTTTAGCAGGACAGCTTTCAAGAGATGAGATAGACGAATGTTCAAAAAACCCAGACAGAAATCTTAACCTAATTAAAAAAGACACCACTATTCAAATTAAAGAAAGAAAAAAACCAAAGTACACACCTTTGTCAAAAAGACAGGATAGACCTGATGCAATACTATGGTTGTGTAAAAATGCATCTGAGTTAACCGATGGTCAAATTTCAAAGTTAGTTGGGAGTACAAAAGGTACAGTATCTCTCATTAGAAAAAGAAGCTATTGGAATTTCTCTAATTTAAAACCTAGGGATCCTGTTATCTTAGCTTTATGTTCTCAAGAGTCTTTTCAAAAAGCATTAGATAAAGCAAAAAGAAGGGTTGAAAGGGAGAAGAAAAGAATACTAAGAGAGGAAAAAAAGCTCAAAAAAGAAAATTCTGAACAACAATTAGATCAGAATTAATTATCCTAAGAGAAATTATAAGTAATAATATAGACAATCCTTTGCGTAAATGTTAACTACCATTCAAAAAACAGGAGGTATTTTATTAAAATAGAAGTTAAAGATAATAATGTTGAGCAGGCAATAAGAGTTTTAAAAAGGAAATTGCAAAAAGAGGGCTTTTTCAAAGTAATGAAAATGAAAAGCACCTATGAAAAACCGTCTGAAAAAAAAAAGAGAATTAAAACTGAAAATTTAAAGAGATTAAAAAAACAACAAAAACTTAGAAATAGGTATTAATTTGTTAAATAGGAGATTTATGCCACAAGGAAAAGTGAAATGGTTCAGCGCTAAGAAGGGATATGGATTTATCAGGGAAGAGGAAAAAGACAGGGATATTTTTTTACATGTTTCAGCTTTAGAAGACTCTAAATTGAGAGTTTTAAAAGAAGACCAAATTCTAAAATTTGATATTAAAGAGGACAAAAATAAGCTTCAAGCTATTAACCTCAAAAAAATATAAATTGTCGCGGGGTGGAGCAGTCTGGTAGCTCGTCAGGCTCATAACCTGAAGGTCGTAGGTTCAAATCCTACCCCCGCAACCAAATTTCAATTAATATTTAAAGAAAATATAAATACGAATTAAAAGATAAGCAAAAAATCCTTTAAAGCTTTTAAAATTTAGGTATCTTGATAAATTTACAGTATCGTTACACCAGTATTTTTTATAATTTTCATCACCGAGACCAAAATCAAATATCTCTAATTTATTATTTATCGACCACTCAATAAGACATGATAATAAAATCTTACCAGGTGAAAATTTACTGAATTTTTCTGAAAATATTACAGGCATGTAATAGTAAAATGATTGGTTAAATACAAAACCAATATTTGCAGCAATTATCTCATTGTTAATTCTAAGAATACCAATTTTTAAAGAATTTGGATCATTTGTTTTTACTTTAGAAAAAAATTCTAGCAAGTTACGATTAAGTTGATGTTTAATTTTTCTATTTTCAAGAAAATTAATTTTTTGCCTAATAATATCCTCCACTTCTAAAATTCCGTTATTTATATCTAAATTTTGAAATTGAACACTATTTTCTTTAGTAAGTTTATTTTTTGTTCTATTAAATTCATTTAAAAATTTTTTATTGCTTATTTCATTAATATATTTTTCGTAACTTGAAAAAAGATTAATTAAGTATACCTTAGAAAAAATTTTATTTTTTAGATAAAATACGAAAGGATTTCGATCGTATCTTATTTTTTCTAATTGATTGTTTAAAAAAATTAAATCTAATCTGTTAAAATGACTTAATATCTTTTCCCATAATTTTTTAAAAACTTTTTCATTTGGAATATATTCATAAAAATCATTAGTTATAGCTCCACAATAATCAAACTCTTTGTTTCCTATCCATTGTAAAATTCTAAATCCATATTTTTCATCAATATGAAGTGGCAAAATACAGAATACTTTTTTATCTAATGACATGGTTACAAAAACAAAGTTTCCTTTTTTATTTTCTATAAAATTTTTAATAAAATTGTATTTTTGGAAAACATGTAATTCACCTTTTTTTTCAAGGTTCAACCATTCATTTTTTAACTCATTATCTATATTGTTATAGACTTTTATAAATATATCTTTTGACTCCATAAACTTAAAATTTTAAAAAACTCTCGTTTGCTTTCTTGTTTTAGACATACCACATTATTTTTTTTAACAGTATAATAGGTAAAATCAATAATACTAAATTTTTAAATTTATACTTTATATATTTGCTCTTTAAAAAAAATCTCACCGTACTCAAAAAATGTCCTTCTAATCTAATATCAATAAAACATTTTTGTTCAATTTTTTGTTCAATTATTTTTTTTTCAAAATCTTTCAAGTATTTAGAATTTTTATTCAGCCAATGTTTAAATTCTTTAATTTCGTTTTTTCTGTTTTTAAAAGATAAGTTGTTTCCATGAACTCTATAAGTTGCAACAGGACTCTGTACAACACCAAATTTCCATTTTTTTGACAACATTGTAAATAGATCAAAATCACCAATATGATTATATTTTTCATTAAAGATTTTTTTTTTAAAATTTAAAATCTTTTTTCTTATCATTGTTGAAATAATTCCAATACAATAGTTTTTTATGAGATCATTATAAATAAACCCGTCAGGAAGATTTGTTTTCCAATATATTTTTGATTTATTATTATTTTCATTTCTGATCCACATATTACCGTAAACAACCCCAATTTTTTTGTTAGAGAATAATTTAATTTGTTTTTTTAATTTATCTTTATCCCAAGTATCATCTGAGTCGATAAAAGTTATATAATCACCTTTGCACTTTTTAATTGCCAAATTCTTTGCTTTATAAAGAGGAACATGTTTTTTTGATTTAAAGTATTTAAATTTTTTTGATTTAAATTTATCGAAAATTATTTTACTTCTATCGGTTGACTTATTATCCCAAAATATAAGTTCCCAGTTTTCATATGTTTGGTTAATAATGCTAGATAAGGCAGCCTTAAGGAACTCCTCTCCATTAAAACAATTAAGCACGATTGAAACTAATTTATTTTTATTTTGCATTAGTGTAGTTTTGTAATAAATTTATTTTATATTAAACTTATTTTAAATAATTAAAATTCTGATTATGAAAAACAAAGGTATTCTTATTAGGTTTGACGATATAGCTGAAAATATGAATTGGCATTTAATGGATAAATGTGAATATTTATTTGAGAAATATAATATAAAACCTGTAGTCGGTATTATTCCTTGTAATAGAGATAGCGAGCTCTTGTCATATCCAAAGAGGAAAAATTTTTGGGAAATTGTTAGAAAATGGAAATCTAAAAATTGGGAGATTGCCATGCATGGTTACACACACATTTATGACAGCACAACGAATAAAAAAGATTATTTTAATTACGGGGGTAAGTCTGAGTTTTTTGGTCATAGTATAAATGATCAAGTAAATAAAATAAAAGAGGGATTAAAAATTTTTAATGACAACCAAATTAAAGTAAGAGTGTTTTTCGCTCCAAACCATACTTATGATCAGAATACATTTGAGGCTTTAAAAATTTGCGGTATAAATCAAGTGATTGATGGATATGGACTAATACCATATGAAGAAAATAATATAAAATTTATCCCGCAGCTATTTTATAAGCTTATTGCTTTACCATATGGTATACAAACTACTCAAATTCATCTTAATTATTGGAGAGAAAAACATTTTAGTAAGTTTGAGAATTTTATAGAAAAAAATTTAAGTAGAATAATAAACTACGATCAGGCTTTATCAAAAATCAATAACAGTTTTTATAGTAAAATTTTAAATACTTCGGTTAAAAATATTCTTAAAACTAAAAGAGTTTTATTTAATTAAATTTTAAATTTGGATTTTTTGCTGTCTTTTAAAAAACCTTTTACAGTATCAAGCGTGAGAGAATTAAAACTTTTTCCGAATTCATTAATTTGGTTTATTATCTTGGGAGGCATAGTGATGATATTGCATCTTATTTGTTTGGCTTGAATATAATTATATGCCTCGCGTGTACTTGCCCATAGAATTTCTACATTGGCATTTCTTTTTGTTAATGAGATACTTTTTTTAAATATTGGAACAGGATCTTTACCTTTATCACTCATTCTACCAGCAAATATTGATATTATTGATTTTGTTTTTTTATTTAAACACTGAAAAATTTTTTTTACTTGTTCGAAAGTATAGACTGCAGTTATATTTAATTTTATACCTTTGTTGCTCAATTCTTTAATTACTGATCCCATGAATAATCCTTTTGAGTTTACAACTGGAATTTTAACATAAACATTTTTTCCCCATTTATTAATTTTATATGCTTGGTTAAGAATTTCTCTTTTGTTATCAGCAAATACCTCAAATGAAATTGGTTTCTTTTTGCATACCATAAGTAACTTTAGACAATATTTTTTGTAGTTTTTGGCACCTGCTAGCCTCATTAAACTTGGATTAGTAGTAAATCCGTTTACCAAAGATTTTTTGTTATAAATCTTTATCGTTTTATAATCAGCAATATCACAAAAAATTTTTGTCTTCATCATTCTAAATTTTTTACTATATCTTCAGTCATTTTTTTAGCATCTGCAAATAACATAAGAGTATTTTCTTTATAGAAGAGTTCATTATCTATACCTGCATACCCAGGAGATAAGCTCCTTTTTACAAATAATACTGACTTACACTTTTCAACATCAAGTACTGGCATTCCAAATATTGGGCTTTGTGGGTCGGTTTTTGCTACAGGATTGGTAACGTCATTAGCTCCTATTACAAATGCTACATCAGCATTGGCAAAGTCATTATTTATATCTTCAAGTTCAAAAACTTCATCGTATGGCACATTAGCTTCAGCTAAAAGAACGTTCATGTGACCTGGCATTCTTCCAGCTACTGGGTGAATAGCGTAAGAAACTTTTATTTCATTTTTTTTAAGTTTGTCAACCATCTCTCTTAGTGCATGTTGTGCTTGAGCGACAGCCATTCCATACCCAGGTACTATAATTACTGACGAGGCATTTTTCATTAAAAAAGCTGCGTCTTCAGCATTCCCACTCTTAACTGGTTTTTCTTTTTTGTCTTCTGTTTTCTGTTTTGAACTATCGGCACCAAAGCCACCTAAAATTACACTAAAAAAAGATCTGTTCATAGCTTTACACATAATGTAAGAAAGAATTGCTCCTGATGAACCAACTAAAGCTCCTGTAATAATTAATGCTGAGTTTTCAAGTGTAAAACCAATACCTGCTGCTGCCCAACCCGAATATGAATTAAGCATTGATATTACTACAGGCATGTCTGCACCACCTATTGGAATTATTAAGAGGACTCCTATTAAGAAAGAAATTGCAATTAATATCCAAAAAATTGAACCAAGTTGAGAAATACACAAATAAAATATTAAGGCAAAAACTCCTAATCCTAAAAGTAAATTTAAATAATGCTGACCAAAAAAAGTTATGGGTGCGCCTGACATAATTCCTCTTAACTTAAGAAAAGCTATTATGGATCCTGAAAAAGTGATAGCACCAACTGCAGCTCCAATTGACATTTCAATTAGACTAGCAAGTTTAATATCTCCAGTGACTCCTAAATTAAAAATTTCAGGACTTAAAAAAGCAGAAATTGCGACAAATACTGCTGCTAATCCAACTAAACTATGAAAACCTGCTACCAGTTCAGGCATAGCAGTCATGGGGATTTTAAAAGCGATAAATGCGCCAATAGCTCCACCAATTAGCAAAAAAATTAAGACGTAGATTAAAGATGTAGAGAAGTTTCCAACAGATAAAAATGTTACAATTATTGCAATTACCATTCCTGTTATTCCAAAGTAATTACCTTGTCTAGAAGTATCTGGCGATGAAAGGCCTCTTAATGCAAGAATGAATAATATTCCTGAAATTAAATAAAAAATTGCTGAGAGATTAGCAGACAACATTATTTTTTATCTTTCTTTTTCTTATACATTTGAAGCATTCTTTGTGTCACCAAAAATCCACCAAAGATATTTACCGCAGCTAAAATAATTGCCAAAAAACCAAAAATACTTGATGAATTAAATATTGCTTCAGTCTTACCTGCTAAAGCTGCAATTATTGCACCAACAATTATTACTGAAGAAATAGCATTTGTTACTGACATTAATGGTGTGTGTAAAGATGGAGTAACACTCCAAACTACATAATAGCCAATGAAAATGGATAAAATAAAAATACTTAATCTAAATATAAAAGGATCTATTTCCATGCTTAATTTTCCTTTATCATTGTCTTATTTATGATTTCATCTTCTAAATTTAAATTAAAATCTTTTTTTTCTCTACTATATAAATTACGTATAAAACTAAATAAATTTTTTGAATATAAACTCGAAGCTGTTAAAGGTAGTCTATTCATTAAATTTTTGACACCTATAATTTTTACTCCCTCTACAAAATTAATTTTTCCTGCTTCTGAAAATGCAGAATTTCCGCCTTGTTCAGCAGCTAAATCATAAATAATAGATCCGGGTTTCATTAATTTTACAAGTTCCTCTGTTAATATTCTTGGTGCGGGTTTGCCAGGTATCAAAGCAGTACAAATTACAATATCATTTTTTATTAATGCTTGTTTCATTAGTTCTGCTTGTTTTTTTTTATAATCTTTACTAACTTCTTTAGCGTAACCACCAGAAGTTTCCATATCTTCAGCTTGTTCAACGGAAAGAAACTTACCACCAAGACTTTCTACTTGTTCTTTTGATGCAGATCTTACGTCAGTAGCAGATACTATAGCACCCAATCTTTTAGCAGTTGCAATTGCTTGTAATCCCGCAACACCAGCCCCTATTACTAAAACTTTCGCAGCAGGTACAGTACCTGCAGCGGTCATCATCATTGGGATAGCTTTCTCATACTCAAATATAGAGTCAATTACCGCCCTATATCCCGCTAGATTAGATTGTGAGGATAAAACATCCATTGATTGAGCTCTGGTAATACGTGGAAGAAGTTCTAATGAAAAAATTTTAATATCTTTTTTTAAAATTTCATTTAATTTTTTTTTATTAAGTGAGGGGTTCAACATTCCTATTATTATAGTTTTATCTTTTAAGTTTGTAATTTCATTTTCTAAAGGACAATTAACTTTGATTAATAAATTGCATGAACTTAAGATCTCTTTTGAAGAACTTTTTATGTCTACTCCGACTTTTTGAAATTCCTCATCTTTTATCCCAATGTGCGTAGCATAATCTTTTTCAATACAAATTTTTAAACCTAGGCCGATAATATTTTTTGCAGAATCTGGAGTTAAGGCTACTCTTTTTTCTAAAGATACATCTTCTTTTGTAGATCCAACAATCATAAAAAATTTTATAATAAAGTTAAAGCAAGAATAACAAGTATTAATATTACAACTACTGTGCCCCAGAGAACAAACTTTGTAAAACCTTCCCAGGTATCTTTATGATCATTATTACTCATATGCAATATCAGCCTTGTCGCGCTTTAAATTTTGGATTTTTTTTATTAATTATATAGACTTTTCCTCTTCTCTTAACCAATTTAGAGTTAAGGTCTCTTTTTTTTAAAGATTTTAATGAGCTAGCAACTTTCATAATTTTTATTTTTAAAGCCTGGCAACGTCCTACTCTCCCGTGCCTTAAGACAAAGTACCATCGGCGCTGAAGGACTTGACTTCCGAGTTCGGAATGGAATCGGGTATAACCCCTTCGCAATAATTACCAGGCAGAGTTTTATATTATTTTATTATTACTTTGTAAATATTAAAAAATAAGCTTGATGCTTAAAATACTCTATTTAAGGCTTGTTTTATTCTTGAGATCAACAAGTCCCGCAGAAAATCCCAAAATTAAAAAATTAAAACCAGAATTAAAAGTTGAGAAAAAACTACCACTACTTTTAAAAGGGAAAAATATTACAAAAAGACTCAAAACCATAGCTAGATAAACCCAATCTGATATGTGAGAAGAATATTTATTCCTATCAATATAATCTAAATAACTATAATAAATAATATAAAGTAAAAAATATATAATTAAAAAAAATCCGATTATTCCGGTATCATTAAGAATTTCTAAAATATAGTTATGCGGGTGATTTTCACAAATTCTATTTGGTAAATGTATTTTTGTTGAACAAAAATTTCTAAATGATTTTATTCCTCCTCCAATCAGCGGCCTATCCATAAAAAGATTTATTGATGTTATATAGAGTGGTAAATGACCTGTGTAATTTGGAAGAGATCTATAGTTTGTGGTAGTTTTAAATTCCTCGAGATTGTGAAACTGTATTCCAGTGCCCTCGTATTTTTTTAAATTAGGATAGTCTTTATTAATTTCTTCAAAAATTGTAATTGGATTTGGAATTCCAACATAAAAATTACCTGCGCGTTTAACTATCGCATCAGATTTAAGAATTAGAACACCTAATGAAAAAATGACTGCGAATGATAAAAACAAGAAATAAATCTTTTCTTTTTTTTTATAAATTAATCCTAACCCTACCAAAAACAATATAAACATTACCAGTGGCATTCTATTTCCGGCTAGTAATATTGAAGTAAAGAAAAAAATTATCAAAAAGGCAAAAATTATTAAATAAATATACTTTTTCTTTTCTATTTTAAAAATATTAAACAAAGCAAAAACACCAATTGTCGAAAACATTAATATAAAACCACCAGCAACCAACCTATCTCCAAATACTCCTGAATAATATTTCACTTCTGAAGATAATGGATAAGCTTCGTAACCAAGTAAGTTTACGCCAAAAATGAATTGAAAAATTATATCCAATGAAACGATGAATGATACAATGAAACTAGACTTTAAAAAAGTATTAAGATTTATTTCTAAATTTACAATTAAGGCTCTCAAAATTAAAAAAAATAAAAAAAATCTTAAATATAAAATTGACTTAAAAGCATCTTTTGTTTCTTGTACAAAAAAGAAATTAAAATAGCTTGAAAACAAAAGAGTAAGAAAAAATAACAAAATAATAAAAAAAAGTTTTTTGTTATACCATTTTAATAAATTATTTTTATAATAAAATGTACCTAGCAAAGCAATTAAGAATATAAACGAATTTATTATTAAATTTCCAAAAATAAAACTAATTGGAAAAAGGTAAATTAAAAATTGTATAACCTTTAATATATTTTTTTGTATAGAAATCATTTGATCTAATTTTTATCTATTATCAAATTGGTGATAAAAATGTAACAAATTTTTGGTGGGTGTGATAAGAATTGAACTTATGACCTCTACGATGTCAACGTAGCGTTCTACCACTGAACTACACACCCAAAAATTTACCAGTTTTAAACTCATTTTATCTTAATCTGCCTCTTATAAAAATTAATTGTTTTGATAATTCCTTTTTTTAAATTAGTTTTTGGTTTCCATTTAAATACTTTTTTAGTCTTTTTTAAATTGGGGTATAAAACTTTTATTTCATCTTTTCTCATTTTTATTTTTCCATACATGGGCGTACCTTTACCAATTTTATTTCTTATCAAAGCTACAATATTCTTAACTAGAATAGGTTTTCCAGAACCTACGTTATATATTCCAGGTTTAAGTCTTTTTGCTTTTAAAATTCGTGATATTAACTCGATAAAATCCTCAATAAATAAAAAATCTCTTTTTTGACTACCTTCAGTGCATGAAAATTTTTTATTCTTTAAACAAGAGTCAATAGTAAGTGGAATTAATCTATCTTTTTTCTGAAAAGGTCCATAAACTTGATAAGGTCTAATAATGATATATTTTTTTAAATTTTTTATTATGTACTTTGTTGATAAATACTTTGCTTTACCGTAATGCGAATTTGGAATACATTTGTCATTCTCCCCTTGTGGACTTGCTCTTCTTCCATATTCTAAACTACTTCCACTTTGAATCAAATATCCTGAGTTAGTTTTTTTAATATAATTCACAATATTTTTAACTAAATTATAATGTGCTTTATATGTCTCAAATTTATTGGCATGATTAATATTTCCAGCAAAATTAATTACAAAATCAAATTTTTTAGATTTTAACTTTTTTTCTAACAATGATGCATTAAAATTATTTTTATTTTTTTTAATGCATGTTATTTTAAAAATATTCTTTTTTAAAATATCATTTTTTAAATTCCTTCCTAGGAAACCTGTGGCACCAAAAATAAGAATTTTTTTTTTCAAATTAGTTTTTTTAGGATATTTTTTTCTAAAAGTTGTTTATCTCTCAAAGTATCCATGCACTGCCAAAATTTATTATGTTTATACGCACCAAGTTTCTTGATTTTGCAGATATTTTCTAAAGGGGACCTTTCCAGAACAGTGCTGTCATTTTTTATATAATTAAATATTTTAGGCTCCATCACGAAAAAGCCTCCATTAATCCAACCTTCATCCAACCTTGATTTTTCTTTAAAATATTTTACTTTTTTGCCGCTTAATCTTATACCCCCAAATCTTGCTGGTGGCCTTACTGCTGTTAGAGTAACAAAATTTTTATTTTTTATATGAAATTTTAAGAGACCTTTTAAATTAATGTTAGATAAAGCATCGCCATATGTAAGCATAAATTTATGATTTCCAATTATTTTAGCTAATCTTAACACCCTCCCACCTGTCATAGAATTAATGCCAGTGTTAACTACTTTAATATTTAATCCTAATAAATTTTTTTTAAAGTAATTTTCAATAATTTTACTTTTATAACCAGCGGCAATAATAAAATCTTTAAATCCGAATTTTTTGTAGTGTTTTATAATTCTTACAATTATCGGCACATTCAAGATTTTTACCATAGGTTTAGGAATTTTCTTGGTATACTCTGATAATCTTGAACCTTTCCCGCCAGCTAAAATTACTACTTTCATAAATTATAGTTTTCTCTCAAAATTTTTAATATGTTTTGAAGAAAGATTAAACACAGTGCTTTCTTTAGAATAATATTTTTTATACCAATCAATTGTTAGTTTTATAGTATTTTTAAATGATAAAATAGATTTCCATCCTAAAATTGATTTTGATTTGGTGCAATTAAGTTGTAAAAGAGTATTTTCACTATAACTCTTCTTGTCTTTTTTAACTTTCCATTTAATTTTTGGCCATAATTCTTTAGAAATATTTAAAACTTCGTTAACATTAATATTTTTTTTAATAGATGGTCCAAAGTTAAAAGCTTGACCGTGAAGTTTTTTATTTTTCTTTAGTTTATATGCTGCTAATAAATAACCATTTAAAACATCTAATACATGTTGCCATGGTCTAGTTGCTTTTAGATTTCTAATAATCACAGGTTTTTTTTGATTATTAGATCTTACAATGTCAGGTAACAATCTATCTTCCATCCAATCTCCGCCTCCAATTACATTTCCTGCTCGAGCAGTAATTATAAAAACTTTATTTTTTTTGGTTGAAAAAAAAGATTTTACATATGAGCTAATACATATGTCTGCAGAAGATTTTGAAGCTCCATATGGGTCTGTTCCGCTTAAAATATCATTTTCTATGTAACCTTTTTTTGTTTCTATGTTCTTATATGCTTTATCACTGGTTATCATAACTGCTATTGTTTCTTTCTTTTGAAGCTTTAGACACTCAAGAACGTTTAAAGTTCCAATTACATTTGTTTGCCATGTTTTCGATGTATCAAAATATGATCTTTTTACAATAGATTGAGCGGCTAAATGAAAAACGTAGTCCGGTTTAAACTTTTTAAATGTGCTTCTAAGTTTATTCAAATTTCTGATGTCAATTATTTTTGAGATAATTTTTTTGTTTAATCTTAATAATTTAAAATGGCTCGGTGTAGTTGGTATTTTGTCAGATAAACCCAATATTTTAGCACCATTTAAATGAAGCCACAGAGTTAACCAAGATCCTTTAAATCCAGTATGACCCGTAATTAACACTCTTTTATTTTTAAATATTTTTAAAAATGATTTTTGCATTCTAGTTTGATTAATTAAACAACGATTAGCTTTATAATCTCCAAAATCGTAATTCTATACTCACTCTTGTAATGTTTTTGTTATCATTTAATCCGCCGCCATGTATTATATTTGAGGAAAATAACAATAACTGATTATTTTTTGGATCAGGTCTTATTAATTTTATCTTTGGCTTTGTCTTAACAATTACAGGCACTGAAAATTTAATTCCATTGAAAAGTGTATTTAATTTTGTTCTTAAAACATCTGACTCTTTTATTTGGTGACTTTTTGGAAAAACAGGCAGAGAGGATTTTTTGTTAGATCCAGCTATTGGTATATAAATATTTACTCCATTTGCATGATTATCAAAATAAGCATCGCGATGCGGAGGATTAAAATCATTTTTTAAAGGGCGAATTATCCTTAAATTAAATCTTTTTGGATCCAAATAATACTTGTGATTTTTGTTAGTAAATTTTTTATTTAAAGTAGACACATTAATTTTGAGAATTTTGGACATGAAATTTTCAAGTTTTATTCTTGATATCGCGCTTGAAAATTTAATACCTTGAGATATATCTTTAATTATTTTGTAATGCAATTCGAGATCAACAAATAAATGGTATTTCTCTAATCTAAAGTTGTTAATTTTTTTTTTTGAATGTTTTTTTATAAGGCGTTTAATTAATTTTTCGATAAATTTTTTCATTTTTAAGTGAGAAATGGTTTTATCAAAATTTACAACACCGTAACCTTTTTTATCAAATTTTACATTTTCTAGAAGGTTGTCCTGATCTTCAATTAATGTTTTTTTGGGACCTCTAAAAGTTTTTCCTTTGTAAAAGAATGAATAGTTTTTCTTCTCAATTTTATAGGATGTTTTTAATGTCTTCATATTTTTTCATTTCATTAAGATGTTTGTTAAATAAATTATTATTAAATATTTTTTTAAATTCAAGTTTGTTTAAGTGTTCTGTTGAGCTTATACCACATAATGTAATATCGACATATTTTTTACTATGTGCTAAAGCGAACATAAACTCCTCAAAAGAATATCCGTATTTTTTACATATTTTGTCAATTTTTTTAATTTTTGATATATTTTTAGTTTTATAATTAATGTTTTTTTTAAACTTTAAAAGTCCAGTATTTGTCAAAAATTTGTTTGACAAAATACCTTTGGAGAGAATTCCATAGACCAAATTTACGAAGCCTTTATTTTTTGTAGTATTAAGATTTTCTAATCTATCTTTAAAAAAGATATTTAAAGGTTGTTGATTAAATATAAATTTTTTTTTCATATTACAAATTTTATGCACTTTAATGATAATGTTTAATGGCCAGTTTGTACTTCCCCAAAATCTTATATCGCCTCTTTTAATTAAATTTTCAAAAATATTTACAAGTTCATATAAATTGATATTTGGATCATATCTATGACATTGTAAACAGTCTATAAAATCAGTTTTATAATTTTTTTTTATCTGCTCAAGAGAATAATAAATATTTTCTTTACTTAATCCATCTTCAATTTTTTTATTTACAGAGAAAAAAACTTTAGACGCTATAAAAAAATCTTTTCTTAAGTGATTTTTTTTTAAAATTTTCCCTATTATTTTTTCACAATTTCCGCCTGCATAATTAATTGAGCTATCGATAAAATTTACACCTTTTTGGTATAGCTTAACGAGAACTTTTTGACTTTCTCTATAATCTAATTTTTCTCCGAAATTTTTATATGTACCGACTCCAATTTTACTTAGAGATGTTTTTTTATCTAAACTTATATATTGCAAAATGAAAAACCAAATGTAATTAAAAACTCAGTTTATAATATCTTGTATAATTTGTTGTGTATAATTTTTCTAAGTTAAATTTTAATATTGGTTGGTTCTCATTAACCCATTTATAAAAGCCATCTGGAATTTCATTTTGATGTACACCCCAATCATCAAATAAAATAAACATGCTTTTTTTTGAGTTTAAGTAATCTTTAACTAAGTCTAAAGCATCGTAGGCTGAGTCTCTTAAATCACAGTCAATATGCACTATAGAAATATGACTGGAAAGTTTTTTTAATTGTTCGTGAATTTTCCTATCCGCAAATACACCTTTGAGAAGAGAAACTTTTCTACATTTAAATTTTTTCAGGTTGCTCTCTACTTTAAGTGTAGAGGTGCTTCCAAATTCACCTTTTACCCACTTTGGTACACTTTTTTGTCCAAGCGAGACATTAACAGAATCATGGGGTAAGCCTTCAAATGTATCTATGCCGATCATTTTTTTTTTTTTATCTAAAAATTTATCAAAAAACACCAAGCTCCATCCCTCAAATACTCCTAGCTCTAAGAAGTCACCAGTAATTTCATTTCTGTGCTTATCGACCAAATTTCTCATATTAACTATTCTTCCAATTTGATGTTCGGCAACTATATTATTACAATACTTGGAGTAAGTTTTTTCATCAAAACTAAATAGATTTTGTATTAAATAATTAAGATCATAAAATTTACTATTCAAATATTTATTTTTTATAAAATTAATATTATTTGAAGTAAATTCAGTAAAAAATCTTAGTAATTTATATGGATTTAATATTTTTAATAGCATAATTTGTTTCTTATAGATATTTTTAATAAACGTAAACTAAAAACAGAACATTATTTTTTCATTTTTTCTAAATCTTCTTGAGCCAATTTAACTATTTTTTTTGCTTCACTCATTGGGTCGTATCTTAACTTAATAGTTTGATTTAAGTCTTTTTCAATGTCTAATTTGTTAGAATATAAAGATTTATAAATAGACTCAGCAAAATATTTTTTATTAAAACAGGGCACCACGTAGCCATTAACGCCGTCAATTAAAGACTCCTCAGCTTCTCCCTTATTAAATGCAACTACTGGCAGATTGTTAACAATTGCTTCTCTTATAGTTGCTGGTCCATTGCATCCAGTTGAAGGTGAAAGGAATACGTCTGCCGCACGATAAAGTAAATTTAATTTATTATCATCAAATATTTCACCTAGGTGTATCCACTCAATTCCTGAAATATTAAAATAGAAGTTATGTTTTCTTCCAAACGTTATCAACTTGACGGGGCTCTGATTTTCTTTTTTAGTTTTTAAGTCTAATATTTTTTTAAATTCTCTAAGAATTTCATTCAAAATTCGTCCCCCCTTATGAGGTGCATCAAGATTAAAAGTTCCAAAAAGTAAAATTTTATCATTTATATTTAAGTTAAGCATTTTTCTTGCAATATTTTTTTCATAAAATTTTTTTCTTTCATCTCTAACTGTTAAATAAACATAATTATTAAATGTATTTTGTGTCACTGGAGAACTATCGTATAATTTTTTAGTAAAATTATTTTCAAGTAGTATTTTTGGTTGAAATTTATCAAATATATTTTTTTTCTTTTTAAAAATTTTATTTGAAATATTAAAAATATTGAAAAAATTTAATTGTGGGCATTTATTACATCCAGATTTAAACTTTTCACACTCCTCTCCATTCTCATATAAAAAATTTACATGACAACCTCCTACTGCAAGTTCCATATCTAAAGGTCTTAAATAAATATTTTTATTTGTTTCAAATATAGTTTTAAGCATATTGAATGACAAAAATTTATGAAGAGTATAAATTATAATTGTGTCAGCCTCTTCTACATATTTTTTTATTGAATTATAATTTATTGTACTATTTCCGAAACTAAATAGAACTCTTTTTTTTTTGAAAAATTCTAAAAAAAAGAAAAAAATTCGTTTAAATAACGACCTTTTAATTTTAATTATATTATCATTTTTTTTTGTAGATTTATGAAGTAAAATGGTTTTGCTTTCATGCCCTAATTTTATAATATTTGAGTTTAGATTAACAACGGTTTGGCCTACACCATCAATGTCATTATATGTAATGAGCAGAAATTTCACTTAAATTATAATTTTTAAAAATTTTATTTATGGAAATAGTCTTTAACTTTTTGAGAAATATAATCGACTTCACTTAATTTGAGCTTGTTGTGCATGGGAAGTCTTACAATTTTTTTGATTATTTCATCTGTATTTTTTAAATTATCACTTTTATTTAAAAAATTTTTTCCAACTTTTGATAGGTGTAGAGCTTCGAAACTTATAAATGCTGTAATACTATTTTTTTTCAAATATTTTAAAAACTTTTCTCGTTCTTTTTTTTTTAAAATTATTGTAAAGGCATGATAATTATATTTGTATTTATGCTTTAATTTATTACATATAGTAAATTCATCATTTAACCAAATTTTAAAATTTTTAATGTATCTTTTGTATAAATTTGATCTGTATTTAATAACTTTATTTATATCTCTAATTTGTGGTTGCAAAAAACTTGCATTAAGTTCTGGTAACCTAAAACATGATCCAAGTTCAACCCAAGAATAATATTTTTTATGGTAATTTGGATCAGAAACAACATAAGTTCTGTCAGTTCCTTTATCAAAAACTAAATCAGACTTTCTTTTAAATTTTTTGTTGTTTACTACAAGTAATCCACCAATTCCGCTTTGATAGTTTTTTGTTTCATGAAAAGAAAAAGTTGCAAAATCCCCAAATGTACCAACGGGTTTATTTTTGACATAAGAGCCTAAAGCAGGGGCAGCATCTTCTATTAAAATTATTTTTTTTCTTTTACAAAAATTTTTTAAATCTCCTAGATAATCGACTGGAAGTCCTTGCATATGAATTACCACGATAACTTTGGTTTTTTTATTTACATTTTTTTTAAAATCTTCAAAAGTTGGCATCAAATTACTTTTATCGATATCACAATACCTTACTCTACATCCTGTTCTTACAAAACTAGATGCAGTGGTATTATAATTGTACGATGGCATCAGTACTTCTTCATCTTTTTTTAAATTCATCATTAAGGCACAAATTTCCATAGCTGCTGTACAACTATTTGTTAAGTGAACATGTTCAAAGCCAAATTGTTTTTTAAGATCTTTTTTAATTTGTATAATATTTTTACCAGGACCGTGCAAAGAGGCTTTTGAATTTAATAATTTTTTTACATTATCAAAATATTTCTTATCTTGTAACGGTGTGTTAAATAAAATTTGTTGCATAATTTAAATAAACTTTTCTATGAATTTTTTCATAACTGATAACATGTAATTTATTTCCTGCTTTGTAAGGCCATGATGACATCCAATAAGAATTCCGTTAGCCATTACATCGTCACTAACCTTATTCGCTTGTTTGTGTTTCTTATAATACCTATTTTTCATCAAAGGTTGTCGCATAATATTACCGCTAAATATTGGTCGAGTTTGTATACCATTTTTTTCTAAATTTATTTGGAACTGGCCTCTTGAAAATGGTGTGTGTTTTTTTAAGAGGATAGGATATGCCAGCCAACCTGTTTTTGTTTTATTTTGTTGAATGGGAGTTCTAAAAAAATTTGGGTAATTACTAAAAAATCTATTAAGTAAATTAAAAATTTTTATCCTTTTATTAATAATATGTTTTAATTTTTTTAATTGTTCTAAACCAAATGCAGCAGAAATTTCAGAAGGGATAAAATTATATCCCATATCAGCGAATATGTATTTTACATCATATTGTATTCCATCAATTTTCTTTTTAAATCTAGGTTTGACACCAACGTTTTGATCAAATATAGCTGATGACCTTCCGTACTCTCTAAGCATTTTAGCGTTTTCATAAAGTTTTTTATCATTAAAACAAACAATTCCACCAAATCCTGCTCCGGTAATTAAGTGAGCGCCATAAAAACTTGTAGAAACAGCGTCTGAAAGTTTTCCTGTATTATTGTTATTATATTTGTAACCTAAAGTATCAGCAGAGTCTTCGATAACTTTAAGATTATATTTTTTTGCCAATTTAAATATAATATTCCAATTAGCAATGTTGCCTAATAAATTTGGTATCATTATAGCTACAGTTTTTTTGGTAATGCACTTTTCTATTTGGTCAACATTAGCAATAAACTGCCTATCTAAAACATCTATAAAGTACGGCACACAATTAGCTTGATAAATTGGAGCAACAGTAGTAGCAAACGTTAAAGAGGGAGTAATTATTTCAGAACCTTTTTTAAAATTAAATGCACTTATAGCAAGTAAATTTGCAGAAGATCCAGAATTAACCATTAACCCATATTTTTTTCCAAATAACTTGCTGGCTTTTTTTTCAAATTCTTTTACTGACGGGCCATTCATTAAGGCTGTTGGATTTTTCAA
The DNA here is from genome assembly GCA_902633335.1 of uncultured Pelagibacteraceae bacterium. Taxonomy (GTDB): domain Bacteria; phylum Pseudomonadota; class Alphaproteobacteria; order Pelagibacterales; family Pelagibacteraceae; genus Pelagilacustribacter. The sequence goes on from CACPFY010000001.1 coordinate 114,271, forward strand.
TACTTTAGATACTGCATTAATTTCTTTTTTATCGTAAACGGCTTTTGCGTAATAGACTCTCATAATTATTTATTTTTAAGTTTAGTGAATAAGTTTGTGTGATTTTTGATTAATTCAATATTTAATTTTTTAAATTTTTTTCTATTATAATTTTTAGATATATGATTTATCATTTCAACAAATTGATTAGTCTTTTTAAACACTTTTTCATTTAATTTTTTACTGAAAATTTTTAATATAATTTGCTCATTAGTAGCTTTGCTAAAAAATTTGTCAATGTGAATAGTGGCCCTATCGAAAAATATTTCGATATTATTTGTGTAATTTTGTCCCTCCCCCCAAAAATAATGTCTTGTGCTATTAGAATATTTTATAAAAATGTTACCTCTTAAATCTACTTTGTTAGCTATCTTTTGAGAAAAGTACTTTGAAATCGGTTGTTTATTTTCAAATAAATAAGTTTCTAAAGAGGTAACATATGAAGCTGCATCATTATAAAAACCGTTTCCCTCTTTTAGTATATATCTATTATTATCTTTATTAAGTGAGGGATACCTAAAATTAGATATTACGTACCTAACTTTCCCAAATTTGTTTGATTTAATTAATTTTTTTAAATAATTGAATACTGGATGATAACAGTACATAAAAGTTTCAAATATTAATTTATCGTTTTTTTTCGCTAAATTTATTATTCTATTTAAATTTTTTTTTCTTGTTATAAATGGTTTTTCACAAATAACATGAGACCCAGACATTAAAGATTTTAAAATATATTTTTCGTGTAGATTATTTGGGCAACAAATATAAACAAAATCAAATTTTTTTTTAAAAAATTCCACATCTTTATAATTTCTAATATTATTAAACTTTATTGATTTCCTTCTTAACATTCCAGAAATCTTAAAAAAATTAGATTTTCTAAAAATGGGATACATTCTTTTTTTAAAATGATTTCCTGAACCAATTATGCCAAGTGTTTTTCTCATAATTATTGCTAAATTAGTGAAAGAATTGATCTTAAATGTGGGCCTACATAATATCCCATTTTTATAAATTTATCTAATTCCCATAATGTTAACCATCTATATGATTTACCAGGTAAATTTATTTTCCCATTGTATTGAATAATCCAATGAAGATTTCTTTTTTTAAAGAGTCTTCCCCCATCTTCGGTAACCCAAAATTTACGTATAGTCTTAAAATTTTTTTTAAAGTATTTTTTTGCCACTTTAGGTTTAGATCCCAAATGAACACGATTCAAATTTGAGTAAGTAGCCTGCAAAGAAGGGCTTAGTTGTATTTCATTATAATTTCCTGGTTCAAACTTTGCTTCAATTAGATAGTGAGGAACTCCATTTATTATTGTTCTGACTAGACCAATTATGCCCCCTTTATAACCAATTTGTTTGATAAATGGTTGGTCCCAACTTTTAACCTCTCTTTTGGAATTAATTGTTCTTTTTCCCTCAATAGAAAAAAATTCCCCACTGTCATGAGATATTACACCTTTTGATTTATCATATGTCCATTTTCTCATTTTTTCTAAATGCACGTTAATAATTTTTGCCTTATTATTTTTTCTAATATTGTTATACCAAGCTAAAGTTTTGTTAAAATTCACATTTGTCCAATTTTCCATTTTTTCAATATTATTTTCGTAAAAAAATTTTTTTCTTTTTTCGTATAAATTATTTTTTTTTAAGAAATTTAGGTAGATTTTTACAATCAAAATAAAATTTAATTTTTTTTTCATAAGTAGTTATTTATTAATTATATCTTTAAAAATCTGATAATTCATTTTATTTGTAATACTTTTTGAAGTTAAAAATTTATATTTATAGTTTTCATATGCTCTCTTATTAACTGATTTTAAAATATTCTTATTTCTTATTTCCTCACTTATATTAATCAAAGAAGAACTCAAATTTTTTGCCAAAAGGCGAAGCTCCATCAATCTTTTTTTGTCATTTTTAATTACTTGATTATTTACCACAAGAAGAATTTTTCGGTAATTTGATACTGCATGGGTAATAGCAGTGGTAGCAGAATTTACAATTACAAATTTTGAATTTGAAACATAATTTAGTGCTGCATCTTGATCATGTATGACTTTGAATTTTTTATTGTATAGAGGATTTGTAAACCCTTTATTTTTAGGGTGAGGAATAATGCATACCTTGTAGTTAAAAATTCTCTCAATATCATTGAAGAGTTTGTTTAATTCATTGTACCATTTTTTTTTATCGATCTTAATATTATATCCAAATAGTTTATAATCATCGACAAAATATGGCCCAGCGGAGTCTAAGAAGATTACTTTATTACTAGCTTTTTGTTTTTTATTTTTGTTTGTTAAATACTTTGAATATTCAAATGAATGAAATTTTACGTAAATATCATTTTTTAGGTGAAAAGGATTAACTTTTTTCTTACCCGAGTATAAGATATAATTTTTTTTAAATCTCATACATTTAAAAAGAAAGTGAAAAAATTTTTTTTTAATGAAGAAAAATAATTTTTTAGGTTGAAAGAAAATATTTTTAATTTTGCTTTTTGATATTTTCCATTTTAAATAAGTTTCTGTATGGCTAACACCTGGAGTGTAACTTTTTAAAGTTTTTACATCAGATTTCATAATAGTATAATGAATAATTAAAGATTTTAATGTATCTACGTCTAACAAATTGAATATGACAAAATTTTTATTTTTTCTTAAATTTTTATAGTAACTTATCCATTCATTTAAAGAGGTAAATATTTTTATTCCTTTCTGTCGCTTTTGAAGAAAAGCTGAGTTCCATTCTTTATTTACTATTTCAGAAAGATCATGTATTTCAACTTTACTTCCCAGTTTTTTTTTTAAAAGGTCTACATCATAAAGTGCTTGGTTAAATTCCGTAAATTTGTAGGGATGTAAAATTAGAAACATGATTGCTCTTTTTATTTTTCTTTTATTAAGTTACCCTTATCTAGTTTCCAGACAGTATTGCATTTATCAATAACATTTTTTCTGTGAGCAATTATTATTAACGTTTTTTCTTGTAATAGATTGTTTAGATTTGAAATAATTTTGTTTTCAGTTTCAACATCGAGTGAACTTGTAAATTCATCTAAAAATATGATCTTTTTATTTTTATAAATAGCTCTTGCAAGTGCGATTCTCTGTTTCTCACCGCCTGAAAGTTTTACACCATCTGTGCCTATATTTTCATTTAGGCCTTTTTCTAGAGATAAAATTTTATTATTTAGTTCAGAAATTTTTATAGCTAAGTTTAATTTCTCTTCATCAATATTTTTTTCATCATTATCAAAGGTAATATTATTTTTTAAATTATCATCCAACAAAAAGGTAGATTGTGATACGTAACTAATTTCTTCTTGCCATTTTTTTAAATCTAGACCTATATTTTTATTCTTAAAATATATATTGCCTTGATCAGGTTGTAGTAGACCAATTAAAATTTGCATTAAAGTACTCTTTCCTGATCCTGTTTCACCAGTTATACCAACTGTTTGTCCTTCTGGAATTTGCATACTTATTTTATCTAATACTTTTTTATTTTTAAAAGAATATTGAAAAGATAAATCTTTTACATAAATAAATTTATTTTCAGGTTCGCTATTTTTTAAAATTAATTTTTTTGTATCTATATTTGATTTATTTTTTTCTAGTTTTTTTATTTTTTCGATCTCCTGATTTAATAATTTTACGCTAGGTTCAAATATTCGCATAAAATGTAAGCTGGTATTTATTCCTGTAAATGCAGGTATAGATCTAAGAACCGCTATGAGAATAACTGATAAAAAAGCAAGCACTTCAGGTGTATTTTCGTATGATAAAGATAATATTGTTGTTAAGACTACTATAAAAAGTATAGATACGACTTCTAAAATTAATTTTGGAAATCTATCGAAAACCGAAAAAAACAGTAGATTATTCTCATATAAAGTCATTTTTTCTTCAAATTTTCTTGATGTCTGACTTTCTTTGTTCAAAAGTTTAATATCTTTTATAGCTCCAAAAAGTTCAAAAACCATTTGATTAAATTTTTGAGACAAGGATCGATTTTCAATTGCTCTGGCTTTTAAACTTGGTTTTAAAGTTTTAATATAAACAAAACTTATTAAAGTAAAAGTAAAGGCTATTCCTAAAGCTAATTGATAATTAGTTAAAAAAATTATTATGAATACTATTATGAAGGCCATTACCTCCCTAAATAAGTTATTTAAATGAAAAAGGTAGCCCCTTAAAGCTTGTAAAGTTTCTGTTACATTTCTCGCTAAAAAACTTGGTCCAACTTCAAAGTAATATTGATAACTTTCTTTTAAATAAAAATTGAACATTTTAGTAGAAATAGATATTTTTAAATTCTTGTAAAATTTTTCTTGCGAATACATTAAAAGAATTAAAAATAAATTTTTTATAATGAATGCTATGCTTACAAATATTCCAAATTGAACCATTAAGTTATCAGTGGAAAAGTAATTAAATATAATAGGTGCTTTTTCTAAAATTATTTGCTTTTCAATTAATAAAGTTGCAAAAATTGGAATAGAGACTAGAGCGATAAACTCAAGAAAAAAATGTATAATGTTGAGTAGTATTAAAAGCTTAAATTTGTACCTATTTTTTTTTTCAATAAGTAATAAAATATTATTATAAAATTTCATAATTAAATTTTTAACTTCTCAGGCTAAATATAGTTTAGGTGTCTTGGATTTTTTTTAAGTATTTTGTGAATTTTTTTATCGTTATAATAATTTATATTTTTTTCGTTAATTTTCATTTTTTTATATTTTCTTATTAGTTTAAATATCGTTTTTTTTAAATTATCTTTTAAATTAAAATTAAGTTTTTTATTAATTTTTCTAAATGATACTTTATAATTTCTCTTATCTTGATCTATTTTGCTTTTTTCATAATCAATTTTCATATATTTTTTAATAATCTTAACGATATCAATTATTCTGTAATTTTCTTTATCAGATCCAGCATTAAAAATTTGTTTACTCACTTTTTTTTTTTCAGTCTCTAATACTTTTATCAAAAGACGTGAAACGTCATTTGTTGAAATAAAAGGTCGCCATGAATTTTCACCATATAATTGGATCTTAATCTTTTTTAATGCCATCAAAACAAATCTATTAACTACTAAATCAAATCTCTTTCTTGGTGAGTCACCGTAAACAGTTGAGAGCCTTAAAATTACTGGGCAAAAACCATCAGATTTAAATGAGAGTATAGATTTCTCACATTCAATTTTACATTTTGCATAGAGTGAAACAGGATTTAATTTTGAATTTTCACTACATTTTAGCTTGGAGTCTCCGTATACACTGCAACTTGATGCAAATATAAATTTATTAATTTTATTTTTAATGCATTCTGAAATTACAAATACTGTATTTTCATAATTGTTTTTTATTGAGAAATTTTCATTTATGTTGACTGCAGGATCACCAACTATCTCTCCTAAATGAATAACATCAGTACAATTCTTTAAAGATTTTTTCAGCTTAACTTTATTTTCACAATTTCCATAAAAAACTTTAAGATTTTTATTTTTCAATATTTTTTTGTCTAAATAACAGCCATAATAATTTGTATCTAATATATTTACTTGATATTTTTTCTTAATCAAATCCTGAACTAAAACTGATCCGATATAGCCGAGACCACCAATCACTAAAATTTTTCTTCCTCTTTCTCTTTTATTTTCAATTAAATCACTTGTGTGAATAAAATTTGTTAATTTATTTCTTTTTAATATTGGAATTAAAATTTTATTAGACTCTAAAAGTATTTTTTTTTTTAATTTTTCTTTTGTGTGAGGGATGCTATAATAATTCTTTTGATAGATATCTTTCGCCTTTTTTTTAAAAGATAACTCACCTCTTAATAAACTTTTTCTTATGTCCGAGTCAGTTATTACTCCTAAAAGGGATTTAGATTTTGAAATTACAAAGACACCGTTTTTTCCATTTTTATTTATTTTAAGTAAAATCTCTTTAATTCCTGTATTTTTCGTAACAATCATATCTTTTAACTTGGAAATCATCTGAAAAATTTAGGTTTAATTGACTGATGTTTCTTTAAGTCTTTTAAGAGAATTTTATTTTTAATCAAATGCATTTTGTCTACTGGGTAATTTCCCTCCGGTCTTAAAATATCTAAATCAGTCATAAAAATTTTTTGTCCCTTTTTTTTATTTTTATTTAGGTAAATACCTTTTCTTGCAAAAAATTTTAGATTGCTCTCTTTTTTTGTAACTTTCCTATTTGATGAACCAATACTTTTTTCTGCAAATCTTATATTATTCACCATTTGTTTTAATTCTTTTGGTGATAATGAAAATTTGTGATCTCCAACTTTTTGTTTTTTGTTATAGGTGAAATGCTTTTCTATTATTTGGGCACCAGTAATTACTGCTAATGCTGGCGTGAGAATATCGTTTGTATGATCTGAATAACCTACTTTTAGTTTATATTTTTTTTTTAGAGATATAATATTTCTTAAATTTGGGTTCATTGTTGGATATTCTGATACACAATGTAATAAGCTTAAATTACATTTATTTAAAGATTTTACTGCTTTAGTTATTTCATCATAAGTGCTCATGCCGGTAGATAAAATTACTTTATAATTTTTTTTATTAATTTTTTTAAGTAATGGGATATTGTTTATCTCTCCGGACGGAATTTTAATAATTTTTACTCCTAACATACTCAATGTTTTTAAGCTTTCAGAGTCAAATACTGAGAAAAAAACTTTTACATTTAGTTTATTTCCATAATTAATAATTTTTTTCCATTCTTTAATTGAAAATTCTAAAGAGGAAAACCTCTTAAATATTTTTAAATAATTAATTTTTTTGTGAGAAAATTTTTTATTAATAAAATTTTCAGTCTTGAAAAGTTGAAATTTCACAAAATCAACTTCCGCTTCACTAGCAATTTTTACCAGTTTCATGGCTTTTTTGAAGTCACCATTATGATTGATGCCTGCCTCTGCTATAATATTTATTTTACTTTTCAAATAAATTACCCAATGTTTTAATTATAAAATCTAAATTAGTTTTTGTTAGTTTATAATGATTTGGTAAACCAAAAATTCTCCCTGATAATTCTTCAGCATTATTAAGGTTTAGTTTTTTGTAATTTTGCGATCCATTAAGCTTAAGATCTTGAAAAACTTTCTGTCTATATAGAGGATATTTATATCTCGACCTAATTTCTATGCCCTTTTGTTTTAGTTTCTTTTTAACTAAAGATAAATTAATTTTTTGTGAAATGATCCTTATTGGACACCAAAAATAAGTGTGAAAAATATTATTTTTTGGCTCTTGAATCTTAAACCATTTTTTTTCGTTATGTAATTTTTTTAATTTTTTTAATATATATAAAGAGTTTTTAATTCTTTTATTGTTGATCCTTTTAAGTTTTTTCAATTGAATTCTTCCGATAGCAGCGTTTATTTCTCCCATTCTAAAATTATAACCTAACAATTTATGTGTATCCCTATCAACCATTCCATGATTTCTAAATGATTTGCAAAAATTTGAAATCTTTTTATCGTTTGTACATAATATACCGCCTTCTCCAGTGGTCATGTGTTTAGTTGCATAAAATGAGAAACAAGAAACATCTCCAAATGTACCCACTAATTTACCATTAAATTTTGTTCCATGAGCTTGGGAGCAATCCTCAATTACTTTAATTTTATATCTCTTTGCAATTTTCATTATCTTAAACATATTGCACGATGATCCAGCAAAGTGCACCGGAATTACAGCTTTTGTTTTTTTTGAAATTTTTTCTTCAAAGCTTTTTGGATCCATGCAATAATTTTCAATATCAACATCGCAAAATATTGGTGTGCACCCATGATGCAAAATGGCAGTAGCGCTACTTATAAATGACATAGCTGGTACAATTACTTCGTCTCCAGGTTTTAAACCAAGCGAAGATAATGAAGCATGCAAAGCTGCTGTGCCGCTATTAAGGGCGACAGCGTATTTTGTCCCAACAAATTTAGCATATTCTTTTTCAAAATTTTCAACGATTTTACCACTTACAAATTTACCGCTATAAACAACTTTTTTAATTGCTGCATATTCTTCTTTACCTGTAATTGGGATTGCAACTTTTATCATCTAAATTAAAGATTTTTTAAATTTTTTTATTGTTTTTGTGTTGGAAATTAATGATTTTAAAATAATTTTTGACTCACTGAAAAAAGAAATTGGTTTAGATTTTAAAAGCTTAATAAATCTATTGTTTTCCATTTTCATATTATGAGACTCTTTTTCCCGCCTTGGATTTTCAATCATTTTAATTTTAGACTTAAAACCAATATTATTTGCATTTTTGCTAATAGTTTTACCTATATACTTAATTCCTAACATTTCTGTAGTTTGGTTAAACACCTCAAAAGGTTTTTTTTGTTTATAACTTACTAAATTTACCATTGAGATCACAAAATCTTTTAGGCTTATAAAAGGTCTTTTAAGTATTCCTTTGCCATAAACAGTTATATCGTGATTAATAACACTCATCGCACAAAAACGATTCAATACCACTCCAAAATTAAAATCAAAATCAAATCTTGTATTTAAATCAGGATGTATTTTGGTTTCTCTAGTTTCTGTGCCATAAACAATTGATGTCCTCATGTCTATTATTTTTAAGCCCCAAATTCTATTTGCTAAATGCAAATTATTTAAATCATTAGATTTTGTAATATGATACCAAGAACCACCTAAATTTGTGAAAGGTATTATATCGCTAATCTTTTTATTAGTTGCTTTAACAAAACCCTCAGGAATTTCAAAATTAGGTTGGCCATAGACACCAGTGGTTGAAGTATTAATAAATTTTAAATTTTTTTTTCCATACTTTTTTATTGCCCAAAGTATATTTAATAAAGAAATATTATTATTTAATAATGTAAAATTAGCTTTTGATACATCTGAGTTAGCATAAGGAGCAGAAGGCTGGGCAGCTAAATGAAAAACTATATCGAACTTATGTTTTTTAAATAAATTTTCAGTAAATTTTGTATTAGTTAAATCACCTTTAAAAAAAAATAAATTTTTAAATCCAAGTTTTTTTGCACTTTTTATTCTTTGGCTCATTGATTTTATGGGAATAGCACTAGTCGCTTTACACTCTTTGACCCATTTTCTTCTCGAAAGGTTATCTACACCAATTATTTTAAAGTGTTTAAATTTTTTAGAAATCCCTAATGCTAAAGGCCAACCAAGATATCCATCTATTCCGGTAAGTAAAATTTTCATATATTATTAACTACAAATTTTTTTTCTATCAAATTTTTTGTTTTACTAAATTTTTTTATAAGTTTTATAATCCTTGCAGCAGAATTGCCGTTTCCATAAATATTTACCTTCTTATTAATTTTTGGCAGTTTAAAAATTTTATTCATTTTTTGGATAATTTTTTTATGATCATGATCAACATGGAACACATTTTTTCCAGATAATCTGCCCTTTTGTCTTGTTCCAATGTTAATAACATATTTTTTTAAAAAACCGCATTCAGTTATTCCGCAACTTGAATTCCCGATTAACAAAGAGCAGAAATTTAATAAACTATAAAAGTCATCATTTTTAATATTTTTGTAAACTGAAAAAAATTTATTTCTTGAAAATATCTTGTAAGCCTTAACAATATTTTCGTAACCAGGGTCAGAACATGGATATACAGCTATTGTAGGTATTTTTAGCTTTTTTAAAGATTTAAGTGTTTCGTTAATTTGTTTTTTTGAATCTTTAATCTGCCAAGTCACAGGATGTTGAATAAGAATAATAAATTTCTTTTTTAAGTTGATGCCATATTTTTTTTCTAGATATTTTCTTGATTTATAAAGTTTATTTTTAAATAAATCTAATGATGACAAACCAACATTAAACACCCTCCAACTCTCTTCTCCCATTTTTTTAACATTATTTTGGCTATTAATATTAGAAGTTAAATGTATGTTAGCCATTTTAGTAATTGAATGTCTAGTTGGTTCATCAGTGCCTCCTTGAGTAACATCGCCTCCATACATGTGAATTAATGGAATATTAAAGTGCATAGCAGATATAGAGGCACCAAGAACTTCTGCTCTATCACCCAAAACAATTAAAAAATTAGGTTTTCTTTTTTCGAATATTTTACTCAAACTTTTAATTGTATTTGAAACTACTGATAATCTATTTTCAATCGAATCTCTTATTTTTGCCTTTGGTAATGTTAAAACTTTATTACTATACTGTTTGATCTCATTTATAGTCTCTCCAAAATAATTTGATAAATGCATATCTGAAGCTAAAATTTTATAATTGATTTTTTTCTCTTTTTTTAAACGATTTATAATCGGGATATAATGGCTAAACCCACCCCTTTTTCCAGTAAAAAAATAAATAAGTATTTTTTTTTTCATTTTGATTATTAAAATTAGAAATAAGTATTTTACTTTCTTAAAATTAAATAATTTTTAATTATCAAACCATCCATACTAGAGTTTTTTAAAGTAAATAACGCATCATTAGGACTGCATGCCAAAGGATATCCATGAATATTCAATGAAGTATTTAAAAGACAGTATACCCCAGTGGATTTGCCAAAATCGTTTATCAAATCATAATAATCTGGATTACTTTTTCTTTCTAAAATTTGAGGTCGTGTTGTTTGATCGCCTGGATGAATTGTTGCAGGTGCGATTTTTTGAAAATGCTTTGTTGTTCTAAAAGCCATACTCATAAAAGAGCAAGATAATTTTTTTTGGTTTATTAAATACTTATTTTCGTATTTATTTAAAATTGTTGGTGTAAAAGGCATCCAGAAATCCCGCATTTTAATTTTACTATTTATTAATTTAATGGTTTCCAATTTTCGGGGATCAGCAATTATGGATCTATTACCTAGTGAGCGCTGGCCCATTTCCATCCTCCCATCAAATCTACCAAGAATTTTTCCGTTTTTTAATAGATTAACAATTTCTTTATTATTTTTCTTTTTAATTAATTTAAAATTTTTATTTTTTTTTAAAAATTTTCTTATAGCATTTAGGCAATATTCATTTTCGTATGAAGGACCTAAATAAATATTTTTTAGCTCTTTCAAATTTTTTATATTGTTTAAGTATGAAATATAATAACAACCTCCTACAGAAAGAGTTGTGTCGCCAGAAGTAGGATTAATATAGAAATCATTAAGCTCTTTAATTTCTGAAATTGGAATGGCCGTCTTGATATTTTGCGCTACTCCACCTGCTAAGACAACTTTTTTTATTTTAGACTTTTTGATACAATTTTTAATCCACTTAACCAGAGTTTCCTCGACAACTTTTTGTAAGCCTCCAGCTATACCATCAAATCTACAGTGTCTTAATTTTTGTTGGAAATGAAAAAAAAAGTCCTTCGGTTTATTTTTTAAGTCTATAGCAAAACCTTTTGTTTTAAATAAATTTTTAAAAGCTGCGTTATATGCTCTATTGGTTTCATATTCACTGGCATATGGAGCTAAACCCATTACTTTAAACTCGTGTTGCGATGGTCTCATTCCTAGCATTAAAGTCATAAACTTATATAAAAGACCAATTTTATTTTTTTTGGAAAAAAATACCTCTTTTAATTTTCCGTTTTTAACAGTGCTCACAGATATGTTGGATTTGTCTCCCATACCTTCATTTGTCAATATTAAACAATTTTTTCTAAATTTTTTTGGTGACGCAAAAAGCGCATAATATTGATGACCTTTTTCATGTTCGACGTGTATAATTTTTTTAGCATCCTTTATTTTTAGGTGTTTGATTACTGTCTTAATTCTCATCTTCTGAAAAAATTTTGAAAAATCTTTTCTTGTTCTTAGTTTTTTTCTCTTTTTCATGAATTCTCTAAAATCAAAGTTTTGTTTTAGATTAATTTTGTGTTTGAAAATTTTGAGATAATCTACTTTTTTATTTTGATAAATTATTGGTTGCCAATAATCATATTGCTCTGAAAGAAAATCCTTTATACTAAAAGTATCAATTCTTCCTACTAATGTTTGTTCCATCATATCATTTTTAGAAACTATCGCGATATTATCTAAATCATTTGCGTTTAAATTAGAGTATTTTAAGCAAAAATTAATTGCATTTTTTGGATAACCCATTTGACATTTTTGTTTGGTAAATCTCTCTTCTGCAGCACTTGCTACGAGTTCTCCATCAATCATTAAACTAGCATTAGACTCATGACCATGGGAAATCGCTAAAACTTTAAAACTATTTTTTAAATACCGCATATTTTAACTCCCAATCTTTATTAGTTTTATTCCATAAATTAGGTCTTTTTTCTCTAAAAGCCTCAGTAATTTTATCTAAATCTTTTTCAGTGATATTTAAATAATCTAAAGTACTATCTAAAGAAACTTTTGGTTTTTCACTGTCAAATTTTTTAACCAAAGCTATTCCCTCTTCTCTATTAATATGACCGTCTCTTATTTCATGAGCAGCGTCAGAAGTGGCTCTTCCAATACCAAATTTTATGTAAGATAAATAATAATGTAGGGGATCAGTCAAATCATCTAAGCTAGCGTATTTATTGTAAGTACCTTCGCTTCTGCCGTTAGGATTCACCTCAAAATTATAATTATTGACTGCATAATAAAAATTTTCTTGGGGTATCCAATTATGAAAATATCCAAACCAAGCAAATTCAATTTTTTTTTTAATTAAGTCTTCTTTCTTGGGAAGAGAATAATACTTTAGTGAAGGATGATTAGTTTCAGTTTTGTTTAATAAGCCAATTTTTTCGCCCTCTTCAATAAGTTCAGTGGTTGATGACCCTTTATGGTATAAATCAACAAAGTCTTCGATTGGTTGTCCGTATTTGTCTTTATTTTTTAAAGTTCCACCGTATTCAAGTTCAGCATTTTCTCCATACATAACTAATTTAATATTTAGCTCGTTAGCTACGTGAAAAGGATAAGACATTTGACCCCTGCCAAAAGCTTCAAAATGGTTCCCAAGATAAACTAAACCTAATAGTGAAATTTTTCTTTGAAACTCTCTATCAGGGGTAAAAACCTTTCCATCAATACCTGAGTTGTAAAGGTTTTGTAAATTTCTCATTCCTACAGCTGTATACAAAAGTGGTGACCAAGTTACATACAAAGGTTTCATTCCATATTTATATTTAAGTGTGTGCGCTATCATGCCTGAGTCTTTACCACCACTACCTGGGACTATTACATCATATTCACCATTATTTTTTTTATGCTTTTCTATTAATGTTAAAAATTCTTTTTTTCTTAAACTCCAATCTATTTTTTTCTTTTCCTCAAACCAGTTACATGCGCTACATATACCCTTTGCATCAAAAACTATTCTTGGTCTTTGATTGGAAACAACACATTTTTTACAGAATTTAATTTCTTTGGGTAGCTTATCTAATTGTCTTTCTAAATTACTTTCTTGGGTAATTTTGTAAAAATCTAAGTTTAAGTTTTTAATAGATAAATAATTTTTCATGTTTTTGTTTCGATTATTGTTATATTTTTAATTTTTTTATTTTACAATTTTAAATTTAGTCGAAATTTTATATAAGCTCCGCACTTTGTAAAAAAATGTTTTTACAATTCTATTCATTTTGTTTTTTTTGTATTATGCGGGATAAAAAAGACTGTTTTTTTTATCTATTGTCGTTTTAATTCCACTTAGCATAATATTAATTTTGTCCTTTTGTATCTTAATAATTTTAAAAATTTTATCTGCAAAAGGTCCATTTATAAATTTATAGTTTGTATTTAAACATAGATCTAAAAAATTATAATTAAGAAAGCCAGAGCTATTTTCATTATTTTTACATTTATTTACAAAGCTTTCTATTTCTTTTTGAAAAAGCTGACTTCCTTCTAAAAAATATTGAAGTCCTCTTGTAAATTTTAAATTTATTAAGGTACTTTTATTTCTTAAATCTTTATGAAAGCAAAAAATATAGCCCCCAAGTAAATCAATTTCTTTTTTAATTATTTTGCTATGTACGTGTTTTTTTATGGAAAATTTAGGATAATAAAATTTTGTATCTTGACCGATTTTTTTGCATATTTCTGATTGTAAAATTGAAAAATTTTTTTTTTCTGCTTTTATGACTACCCACATCTCAATCAAGCTCCTTTTTTAATTCATCATACTCTTTCATTTTTCTTTTCATAAAATCTATTGTTAGTTTTGTTCTTACTGAAATACCTTTCGGCGTAATTACGTATCGTAAATAATTAATTCTATTTTCTTTTTTGCTAAAGTTTCTTAATTTAACTAAACCTTTATTTTTTAGTTCACGTAAACAATAATTAAGTTTACCCAGACTAAAGCCGAGTTCTTTCGCCAATTCACGTTGCGAAGATGTTGGTTTTTTTTGTATCTTTCTTAATATTTCAAAGTGGTCTTGCTCGTTTTTCATCTTATTTTATTGAAAGTTATATCGTTCAATAGTTGAACAGTAAAGAGAAAAATGGTAAAAATATATTGTTTTTTAAATTGAGAAACATTATGAGTTTGTAAAATAAATTGAATAAACGAATTATATCTAGATTAGACATCAAAAATGGAATTCTAGTGAAAGGTATTTCTTTAGAGGGAGTACGTAACTTAGGTGAGCCAGGGTTTTTCTCAAAAGCTTACTACAAAGATTATATAGATGAGATGCATTTTCATAATGTAATCGCGACTTTATACGAAAGTAATATGATGTTCGATATAATTGAAAAAAACTCAAAAGAAATATTTGTAAATGTTTCTGTTGGTGGAGGAATTAAAAATATAAATGAAGTTGATAAACTCTTAAGAATAGGTGTAGACAAAGTAGTTATAAATTCTGCAGGAGTTAAAGATCCAACTTTTTTAAAAAAACTTGTTGAGGTGTATGGTGCTTCAACTATTTCAGTAAATATTGAAACCGCGAAGGTAAACAATAAATATGAGGTATTTGTTCAAACTGGTAGAGAGAGAGCGAATCTGGACCTATTTAAATGGATTGAAAAAGTTCAAAAAATTGGTGTTGGAGAAATTATTGTAACAGATATTTTTTCTGAAGGAAAAAATAAAGGATATAATATTAATTTATTTAAAAAGATTAGAGAAAACTTAGATTGTCAATTAGTTGCTCATGGTGGAGCTGGTCCAAAAGAAAACATACTAGAGATTTTTCAAGAATGTAATGTTGATGCTATATCAATAGCCTCTTTATTTCATTATCATTATGTAAAACAAGATAAGAACAAAGAGTTGAAAGGTAGTAATAGTTATGTTCATTTTTTAGATGAAAAAGAAAAAAAAGGGATGTCCATACTCGAATTAAAAAAGTATTTAAAGTCGTCAGGAGTGAAAGTAAGATTGTGAAGAAAAAACCTTTAATTGGCATTGTCGATACAGAAACTTCTAATATCAAAAGTGTATTTTATGCACTGAGTTTATTTGATGTTGATATTGTATATATCACATCTAAAGATGAAGCTCCAAAAGTTGATGCAATTATAGTACCTGGAATAGGAAATTTTAGTTACGTTATGAAAAAACTTAAGGATAGGAAACTCGATGAATACATTTTTGAAAAAATATCAAATAATTTACCAGGTTTGTTTATTTGTGTTGGTATGCAAATTCTTTTTACAAAAAGCTACGAATTAGGAATACATAAGGGATTAAATTTACTAGAAGGAGAAATAAGAAAAATAAATATCCTCAATGATAAGGGTATTAAAGTAAGAAATGTACCAATAATAGGTTGGAGTCAAATTACTAACATTAAAGATTGTATTTTATTCAAAGGAAAAAATCAAAATAGTTCCTTTTATTTCACTCACTCGTTTTTCGTTGATCCTTTAGATAAAAAAATAATATCATCAAAAAACAACTATTTAGGTTTTGAATATTGTGCAAGCATTTCTAAAAATAATATTTTTGCGACTCAGTTTCATCCAGAAAAAAGTGGAAAAGCAGGCATAAAATTATATGAAAATTTTATTAATGAAATTTAAATTCAACATAAGAAAAAATTGAAAAAAAAAATATTATATTTTGACAATCTTGCTTTTCAAAAAGAAAGTTTAAATCTTTTGAGAAAAAATTTTATTTTGAAAAAATTTAAAAATCTAACAAAAAAAGATTTTGACCAAATTATTTCAATTTTAATTCCCATGGATAATTTTTATTCATCCCAATTTTTTACTAGATTTAAAAATTTAAGAAGTGTGGTCACCCCAACGACTGGAGACATACATTTAGACAAAAAATTTTTAAAAAAGTCTAATATAAAAGTCATAAATTTAAAAGAAGATAAGTTGAAATTGAAAAAAGTTACAAGCACTTCTGAACTCACACTTGGTTTGATTCTTAATTTAACTCGAAATATTACTCAAATTCACAAACAATTTAAAAACAATAGGATTTTTAGAAAGTATGATCATTTTTTATCTAATAAAATGTTTACTTTAGGAGTGATGGGAATGGGAAGAATAGGTCAACACGTTGCTGATAGAGCAGCAGCATTAGGTTTTAAAGTGATATATTTTGATCCATATATTAAATATAAAAAATATCAAAAAATTAAAAATTTCAATAAATTTATTAAAAAGACTAATATCTTAACATTGCATTTCCATTACCAAAAAAAATATAACGAAAAATTTAATATTAAAATATTTAAAAAATTGAAAAAACCCTCATATTTTATAAATACTTCAAGAGGTGAACTTGTGAAAGAGAATGATCTGATTTTAAGTCTAAAAAAAAAAATAATTCTAGGTGCTGGTTTAGATGTGCTCAAAAACGAGCACACGAAAAAATTTAGGAATAACCCTAAATCTAATAAATTGTTAAATTTTTATTTAAAAAATAAAAATGAAAATTTATTTATTACGCCAAAACAGGGAGGATCAAATAAAAGTGCTTGGGAACTAACTGAAAAAATTATAATTAATAATCTAATAAAATATGAAAAAAACAAAATTTAAAAACGAATATTGGTTTATTGTGACTGCGAGAAGGAATTCGAAGTCCATAAAGAGAAAAAATATTACGAAAATTTACGGAAAAGAGCTTATAAAATACTCTTATCAAACTTTACAAAAAGTTAAAAGTGTACCAAAAAAAATAATTACAACAACAGATGACCCCAAAATTAAAATTATATGTAAAAAATATGGATCTATTGTAATAGATAGAGAAAAAAAATT
Source organism: uncultured Pelagibacteraceae bacterium (assembly GCA_902633335.1). Classification (GTDB taxonomy): domain Bacteria; phylum Pseudomonadota; class Alphaproteobacteria; order Pelagibacterales; family Pelagibacteraceae; genus Pelagilacustribacter. The sequence goes on from CACPFY010000001.1 coordinate 131,497, forward strand.
ATCTGGCGATTTAATTAATTCAGTTGATGTTGTTAGAGATGCTTTAAAAAAAACTTTTAAAATATTAGGATATTTTCCTAAAGCTTTTTTTTTAATTCAGCCCACATCTATTTTTTTAAAATACGATCATGTTAAAAATCTTTTAAAAATTTTAAAAAATTCAAATTATTTTAATAGTGCTCAAACGATTGTAAAAGTACCACATCAATATCACGCTTATAACCAAAGATTTTTAATTAATCATAAAACTGGTTTTATATTTGAGAAAAAAAGATTGAGAATGCATAACAAACAAAGAAAACCAAAATTTTACGCATATGGAAATTTAATTGCTTGTAAGACTAAACATTTTCTAAAAAAGAAAAATTTCTTTGTTAAACCTAGTTTCGGTTACCAGATTCACAATATTTATGGTTTTGATGTTGACAATTATTATGACTTAAAAATTCTAAAAAAGATTTTTAGAAAAAATTTATCTTATTATGAAAAAAATTAAAATCGGCATTTCAAGAAATATAAATTTTAAAATTAAAAATTATCATCGAAAATTTTCAATTGGTTTAATAAAAAGAAAAAATTTAGATTTTGACGCGATTATAATATCTCCAGACACTGAATTGAATTACAAAGATATAAATAAATCTGAAAAAATAAAATTAATATTTATTATGTCTTTGCATAAGATAAGTAGAATAAAATTACAAAAAGTACGAAAAAATATAGATATAATTTGGTTTGATAAAAAAAGTAAAAAAGTTTTAAAAACAATTACATCTACCCCAGAATTTATATTTGCTTTAATGATAATTCTTGCGAAAAATTTTTTAAATTGTCAAAAATCAATTGAAGATAACTTATGGAATCCAAGAAAGACAGCAATGCTATCCAGTGAAAAAATGCTTTCAATCTCAACTTTAGGAATAATTGGATATGGAAGAATAGGAAACAAATTGAAGCAGATCGCTAATGCGTTCAAGATGAAAATATTAATTTATTCTAAAAATCGTAATAAAAAAAATGCAAACTTAAATTCAATAGCAAAAAAATCTGACTTTATATCTGTTAATCTTTCTTTAAATGATAAGACAAAAAATTTTATAGATGAAAAATTTTTCAAAAAAATGAAAAAGAATTCATATTTTATTAATACTTCAAAAGGAGCGATTGTAAATTATTCACATCTCTTAAAATATTTAGGAAAAAATATTAAAGGCGCTGCATTAGACGTTTATAAAATTAAAGACCCTAAAAATACAGAAATTAAAAGATTGTGTAATTATGCTAAAAATAACCAGAATTTAATATTAACACCACATATAGCTGGAGGTACCGCAGACTCAATTATTAAACTTCAAAATCATTGTTTGGACATGATAAAAAATTATTTTAAGGGAAAAAATGTACTTTACAAAAAATAACGATTTTCATCATGGTATCATGTTTCATCACTTCCATGATGATAAAATTCATCCTAAAAGTCAGGGGTCGATTTCAAAAGACGACTTTTATAAATTAATTAAGTTTATAGGAAAAAAAAATATTTTAAGTGCAAATGATTATCTCGAAAAATTTAAAAAAAATAAATTAAAGAAAAATGAGGTATGTTTTACTTTTGATGATGCAATTAAAGGCCAAATAGATGTTGCTTTGCCTATTTTGGAAGAATTTAAGATTAAAAGTTTTTTTTTCGTTTACACATCCATATTTGAGGGTAAGCCAGATAATTTGGAACTGTTTCGTTATTTTAGAACAAATTGTTTTAGATCGATAGATGAATTTTATAATGAATTTAATAAATTTATCGAAGAAAAAAATCTTGAAAAATTTTATAAGCAACAAAGTAGCATAATTCAATTAAAAAGAGAGAGGCATCCCTCTTATTCTTTGGAGGATATAAAGTTTAGGCTAGTTAGAGATATTTTATTAACAAAAAATGAATATGAAAAAATAATATTTAATATGATGAATGAAAAAAATTTCTCACCTGAAAGCTTTCATGAAAAGTTGTATTTTAATAAAAAAGATTTAAAAAATTTAGACTCTTTGGGTCATACAATAGGACTTCACTCACATGATCATCATACCCTTATCGAAAAATTACCTTATAACGAACAAAAGGAACAATATAAAAAATGTATTTATTCTATTTCAAATATTTTAGGAAAACCTGTAAAGAATATTAATACGATGTCACATCCTTGTGGAAGCTACAATCAAGATACTTTAGAAATATTAAAAGATTTAGGAATCGAACTTGGTTTTAAACAGATGATGTTTATTGAACCCGAAAAAGGTATGAAAAAAATTAATAATTCATCCCTCGAAATAGCAAGAGTTAGTCACTCACTTGTGATGAAAACAATTAATAAATGAAAATTACACTTATCACTTCTGACCAGCCGAGGCACATTTATTTTACAAATTTATTAAATAGCATATGTTCAGATTTTTTTTTAATTCAAGAAAAAAAACTTAAAGTTGATGACAGATTAAATGAAAAAAACAAAAAACTTTCTGAAAATAAAAAAAAATATTTTGATAAAGTAAAAGATGCAGAAAATAAAGTATTTGGTAAAAAGATAAAATTAAATGAAAATATAACTAATAAACTTTCAATTAAATTAGGACAACTTAACAAGAAACCTCTTAGGTCTCTTACAAAATTTTTAGATAGTGATATTTATGTTGTTTTTGGTTCAAGCTATATTAAAAGTGATTTAATTGATTTTTTAATAAAAAATAAAGCTTTAAATATTCATATGGGTGTTTCACCGTTTTATAGAGGCACTGATTGCAATTTTTGGGCATTGAGTGATAATAACCCACATCTTGTTGGTGGAACAATTCACTACATATCTAAAGGCTTAGACTCGGGACCAATATTATATCATGCTATTTCCTCAATTAAAGAGGATCCATTTCTATATACTATGTCGACAGTAAAGTCAGCATTCATTTCATTGGTTGAAAAAATTGAAAAAAATAAAATATTTAATCATAAACCTATTAATCAAGATAAAAAAAGAGAGATTCGTTATTCAAAAAAAAATGATTTTGACGAAAAAGTCATTAGCAATTTTTTAGAAAAGAAAATCGATTTAAATAGTAAAAAGTTTGATAATAATATGTTAATAAATCCATACTTACTAAATTCGTTATAAAACTTATAATGATAAAATTATTAAAAATTAAACTAATTAGAAATAGATGATTTATATTTATGGATCAGGTGGTAGAGGTAAGTTGATTAAAGAACTTTTGATCAGATTGGGTAATGCAAAAAAAGAGATCATGTTTGTGGATGATAAAAAGAAAAAATTTAAAAGAACGAACTATTTAATAAAAAGATTTAATAGAAAAAAAGACCAATTATTCATTGGCATTGCAGATCCAAAGTTGCAGATTAAGAAATACTTTTATTTCAAAAAAAAACTTAAAAACATTGATAATCAAGCATTAATTGACCCAAGAGCTGTTTTAAAATCAAATAACAAAATTGGTAAAAATGTCATTATTTTAGAGAATACTAGTATTGGCCCAAATGTCGTAATAATGAAAAACGTTTTTATTGGATCCAGATCAATCATAAATCATGATTGTAAAATAGGCTCTTTTTCCACTATTGGTCACGGGACTAATTTAGCTGGAAGTGTAAAAATAAATAATAACTGTGTGTTAGGTATTTCAACAACTATAAAACAAAATATTAATGTTGGATCTAATGTAATAATTGGTAGTGCTTCTAACGTAATCAAAAATTGTTTACCAAACTCAAAATATGTAGGTAACCCGTGTAGAAAAATATCCTAAAAACTTAAATTACTATTATAAAGTTAGTTTTTTTAATTTTTCTCTAAGCATCTCTACCCTTGAAAATTTTGGCACACTATAAACTAAATATTCTCTATCTCTTTTAGATAATAATGAGAAATATTTTTTTTCTTTTATATTTAAAATATAATTAAGTCTTTTTTTAAACTGAATATAAGAACAATTTTTTATAAAACATATTTTATTAATAGCAAAGTCAAATACTTTAATGCCAGTAAAATTGCATGACAAAATTTTATGTCCTTGCGAAAGATTTTCACCTAATAATGTGGACGTAGTTCCAATAGTTACTTTACTTCTGAACATTGCTAGGTACTGGTTGTGACGATTACGATATTTTTTTCTAATTCCATTAACTAAAAATAAATAATCTTTAAAATTTAAATTCTTTTTATAATTTTTTAATTCTATATCTCTTTTTTTTCCTTTTCTCTTCGACTTTGGAATAAAAATAAATTTTTTTTTATTTTCTCTACAAAAATCAATTGTGTACTTTGCTAGTTTTACCATAGCAGTAGAAATTAATTTAGACTGGCTTTTGTAAATATCTCCTTGAAAATGAGCCAATAAAATAGTGTCTGATATCAGACAAATATCATTTTCTTTTTTAGAATAACTAATATTTTTTTTTTTTAAATAATTTAAAGCATTTTCTAGTCTAAGAGACCCAAATTTAGTGAACCTTTTTATTTTAATTTTCAATCTTTTTAATAAGTCAATATCATATTGACCGTGTGTAAATATGTGCGGAAGATAAATCTTTTTGTTTAAATTATATTTAATAATTTTATTTTTATAAGAGTAGTTGTTCTCAATGTAATCTAATCTTATTGCATTCTGAATTGCAACAAATTTCATTTTTTTTTCAAGAATTTTTGAAATTTCAGAAAACTTAAAACTATTATCCGAGAAAGTAATTACTAATTTTGGATTTATAACTTTCAAAATTGATATAAAATATGAGCTCGCCAAATTTCCCCTATAGTTTCGTATCATTAGAAAAATTAGTTTTGGAAATATATAAATTTCTTTTATTTTTGCTATTCTTACAATTAAGAGAAAGTATTCTTTTTTTTTCAAAATATATTTAAAATCATTCAAACTTGTATCATCAAATAATACAATTTTTGATTTTTTTGGTTTATCAAATATGATTTTAGAAGATAAAAATAATTTTAAAATTTTTTTAATTTTATCTATCACGATTTTGTCCTCTTTAACAAATTTGCTAACGTAATATCTATGGGATAATTAATGTCAAACCCTTCTTTTTTATTTGTAAAAAACGGTATAATTTTTTTTCCAGTTATTGTTTTATTGTTTTTAATAACTCCAATTTTAGAAATTTCTAAACTTCCATTTTGAACAAGCACTTTCGGTAAACTTTTAAACTGCATGTTAAAAAAAGGCTGACCATTTTTTTTTTTTGATATTAATGGAGAAATGTATTTACCAGAGTAAGTCCACATTTTTCCTGGATGTTGTTTGCATATTTCTACAGCCCTTAAAGAGTCTATATTTTTAGATTTTTTAAATTTTTTCCAAGCTCTCAATATAGTTTTATGATTTCTAAATGGGCTTGTAGGACGCAATAAAAAAAAATGCGTAAAATCATGTCCATCTTTTTTTAATCTTTTCAATGTATACTTAACCCAGTCATAATCTGGGGAATAAGAACCTGATATTTTTTTAGGCCTCAAAAATGGAGTTTCAGCCCCAAATCGTTTACCTATATTGGCATATTTTCTGGAGTCAGTAGATAAAATTATCTTATCAAATATTTTACATTTCTTAGCAGCAATTATTGTGTGTGCTAGCAATGGAAGATTAAATAATTTAACAATATTCTTATTTTTTACTCTTTCTGATCCTTGTCGCGCAGGTATAAGTGCAACTATTCTGGATTTTTTTTTAAGCACAATTATCTTAGTAAAACTTCTTTTTTAGTAGTTGATGGAAGACCTTTAGCTTCTTTCAACCCGTATTTCTTTTCAACTCTTACTCTGTCATTAAAGTGCGGAGTTGAAGCTTCAATTATTTTGCAGTCAGTAAGCGCTGTCTCTTGATGAACTAACCCGGGTGGAAAATAAAAATATTTTCCTTTAGTTAATACTTTTGTTTTTAGTTTTCCAGATCCATTATCATATTTAATTTTCAATTTTCCAGACAATAAATAACCACATTCGTTTTTTTTATGATGAAATTGTAAATTACCTTTTTTTCCTTTTTTCATTAAAAGTAATTTTAAAGATAAGACTTTTGGAATTAAAACTAATAGTCTTTCCTCACCCCAATCTCTTTTTCCAACTAATTTAAATTTTGGAAAAACTTTTTTAATATTAATTTTTTTCATTATAATTTACTTTAAGTATTTTTTTAAAATGTAATCATCTTTTTTCAAATCTTTTTTCAATTTTTTTCCTAAAACAATATTTGTCTTATAAGGTTCAAGACCTTCAGCTGGTGATTTAAAGGTAATGTCACTTGAAATTAACTTCTGACCTTTGCTTAAATTTTTTGCAGCTACAATAGATTTTCGCATCTTATACAATGGTTTTTTCTCACTTTTTAAAAGTTTTTTATTAGGACTGCCTAATAGTATCTTTACTCTATTTATATTTCGTATAAATTTTTCTAATCCTACTGGCTCTAAGGAAAATGCATGATCTGTACCTTTGTTGGCTCTATTCAAAGTAAAATGCTTTTCAAAAACCCTGGCTCCCAACATGTATGCAAGTACTCCAGCATCAATTCCATTTTCATGATCCGATAGGCCTATGGTTATTTTTTTATATTTATCTTTAAGTTTTTTTATAACCGAAAGATTCATATCTTTAAAATCTGCAGGATAAGAAGCTGTACAATGTAAAACGGTTAAATTTTTATTAATCTTCAGAATATTTTTTACAGCTCTATCGATATCTTCGAATGTACCTCCTCCTGTACTCAAAATTACTGGTTTTCCTGTTTTGGCTATTTCTTTTTGCAAAGGTAGATTTATTAGGTCCGCAGATGCAATTTTATAACATGGCATTTTTAATTTTTTGAGAAATTTTACACTTTTAAAATCAAAAGGTGTGGCAAATAAATATATTCCTAATTTTTTTGCAAATTTTTTCAATAGACTGTATTGTTTATAATTAAATTCTAAATATTCTCTATGTCTGCCGTAAGTAGGCCCATAACTGTTGGCATTATCATAAGGAGAGTCATAAAATGTTTTTGTGTATAGTGATTTGTTATCCCTTTTCTGAAATTTTACGGCGTCTGCCCCACATCTCTTTGCGGCTTCAATTAACTTATAAGCAACGTCTAATTTACCCATGTGATTATGTCCAATCTCAGCTATCACAAAAATATCTCTTTTTTTATTTATAAACATTTAGAAACCTTTCTGAATTTATAAATTTCCATTCCATATCACGATAAAAGTTTTTTTTATCATAATAAAACTTTTTACTTAAACTTAATTTTTCATCAGTAATACCAGTAATTTCTTTGGTTAAGGGATATATATTTTTATTATTTCGCATGCTATTAGGATGTCCAGAAAATCCCATTTTTTTAAAAATTAATTTTTTGTTGAGATATTTACAAAATAATTTTTTTAATATTCTTTTAGATCTCATGGTTTCGTCTTTTATACTTAAATCTAGTTTATAATGTAAGGGCAGGTTCACAATAATTTTAATTATATTTTTAGATATATATAAATTTCTTGGCTCAACTGAATTATTACAACAAATTAAATCATTAGATCTATTAGCTACGTAAATCGACTGAATGAAATAGTCTAAAAAAATAGAGCTTTGAATATTTTTTTCTTTTTTTGAGTTGATGAAGTCATACCTCTTTAAAGTTTTTGTCCACATTTTTTTTAAATAGTTCTGATATGAGTTGGTTGCAAAAAACTTATTTGTATTTGTTGAATAAGGGGAATGGTTATGTTTGTAATCGTAGTTTCCGTGAAAAATTTTTTCATATAATTGATGACCGCCATAAAGTTCATCACAACCATCTGCTGAAAAAAAAACCTTGCAATTTTCTTTTTTAAAGTAATTAGATAATTTTAATCTTGCAGGTAGATCGTGAGTATAAAGTGGGCTTGAAATTATTTTGTAACAGTCTTTAGAAAGTTTTTTATAGTCTCGTTCGTCCATTTTTAACTTTTTAATATTTGATTTAAAATATTTGTTAAATAATTTTATATTTTTCATAATGTGGTCTTTAGAACCATGATCAACAACACACAATTTATTCGGATCCTTATGTTGGGAGATAATTGCTGCTTGCAAGGATGAGTCTATACCTCCTGAAACAATACAACCAAATTTCTTATCTGGTATCATAATTTTAGCTTGTTCATTAAGTTTAAAATCAAAAAAATCTAACATCTCTTCTTCTGAAAATTTTTTATAACGATTATAATGTTTTTGTGAAATCCAATTAAGCGGATCATCATAAATATTAGAAAGTAAATTTTTTTTCTTTAAACAGAAAGTATTGATAGATCCTGTTTTAAAAATACTTATACCTTTAAACATTGAATTAGATATAGGCATATAATGCCTAGTGCTAAAATAGTTTTTAATTATATCACTTTTTAATTCTTGTTTTCCTATAAATGTTAATATCCCCTCTATAGTAGAAGATATAATTAAAAAATTATTATTATTAAAATAATATAAGTTTTTTTCTCCTTGAACATCGTTTGAAATTATTAATTTTTGTTTTAAACTATCATAAATAACATAGGCGAACATACCATTAAGAATGTTTGGAATTTTTTCACTAGGCATGTGCTCATATAAATTTACGAGAACGTCTGTGTCACATAAATTTTGATCTACGAATTTATTTAAAAGATAATTTACAGATAAGGATTTATAATTATATATTTCTCCATTGAGTGAGATGAAGTATCTTTTGTTTTTAGATTTTGATAAGTTTTTGTTTTTATTTAATTTTCCTGTAATAGCTAAGACAGTGTTGGAAATAAAAAGAGTATTATTACGAAAAAAATCATATTTAAAAACATCAGGACCTCTATTAAACAATTTTTTAGAAGACTTGATGCAGAGATCTTTGGGCAATTTCTCACCATTCTTAGAAACGACTAAAAAAACGCCACACATACAATATTTATAATGTTCAGAAATTGAACAGTAAAGCCTTAAATTAAATTTTTTTCAGTGCATAAATCAAGCCAATTGAGCTATTAGTACTGGTCAGCTACACGCGTCACCGCGCTTCCACATCCAGCCTATCAACGTAGTGGTCTACTACGGCTCTAAAGGAAGAACTAGTTTTGAGGTGAGTTTCCCACTTAGATGCTTTCAGCGGTTATCTCTTCCATACTTAGCTACCCGGCACTGCAGCTGGCGCTACAACCGGTCCACCAGTGGTATGTCCATCCCGGTCCTCTCGTACTAGGGACAGCTCCTCTCAATTCTTCTACACCCATGGCAGATAGGGACCGAACTGTCTCACGACGTTCTGAACCCAGCTCACGTACCACTTTAATTGGCGAACAGCCAAACCCTTGGGACCTGCTCCAGCCCCAGGATGTGATGAGCCGACATCGAGGTGCCAAACACCCTCGTCGATATGGACTCTTGGAGGGTATCAGCCTGTTATCCCCGGCGTACCTTTTATCCGTTGAGCGATGGCCCTTCCACTCAGAACCACCGGATCACTATGACCGTCTTTCGACTCTGCTCGACTTGTCAGTCTTGCAGTCAGGCAGGCTTATGCCATTGCACTCTACGAACGATTTCTGACCGTTCTGAGCCTACCTTCGCACGCCTCCGTTACTCTTTGGGAGGCGACCGCCCCAGTCAAACTACCCACCATACAATGTCTTGCTGCCGGATTACGGCAAGCAGTTAGATGTCAAGAATAATAAGAGAGGTATTTCACTGGTGACTCCACTCAGGCTGACGCCCAAGCATCAAAGTCTCCCTCCTATGCTAAACATATCATTCCTAACACCAATATAAAGTTGTAGTAAAGGTGCACGGGGTCTTTCCGTCTAACCACGGGAACTCCGCATCTTCACGGAGAATTCAATTTCACTGAGTTGATGTTGGAGACAGCGGAGATATCGTTACGCCATTCATGCAGGTCGGAACTTACCCGACAAGGAATTTCGCTACCTTAGGACCGTTATAGTTACGGCCGCCGTTCACTGGGGCTTCAGGAGTGAGCTTGCACTCACCACATTAACCTTCCAGCACCGGGCAGGCGTCAGACCCTATACATCCACTTACGTGTTAGCAGAGCCCTGTGTTTTTGATAAACAGTCGCATCTCCCTGGCTTGTGCCACCTTCAACAAGTTGCCTTATTAAAGGTCCTCTTTCTTCCGAAGTTACAGAGGCATTTTGCCGAGTTCCTTCAACATCATTCTCTCAAGCGCCTAATTATACTCTAATAATCCACCTGTGTCGGTTTAGGGTACGGTCTAATGATGGAGCTATTTCCTGGGACTTCTTCACGGCTAACTCAATCCATTAAGAGTTAACAATTTATGAAATCCGTCACTACCATCTGGTCAAGGAATATTAACCTTGTTCCCATCGTCTACGGCTCTCGCCCTCGACTTAGGGACCGACTAACCCTGCGCGGATTAACCTTGCGCAGGAACCCTGGGATTTTCGGCGACAGAGTTTTTCACTCTGTTAATCGTTACTTATGTCAGCATTCGCACTTCTGATACCTCCAGTGCCCCTCACGGGTACACCTTTACAGGCTTACAGAACGTTCCGCTACCGCGTGTATGATCCGAAGAAAATACACACCCACAGATTCGGTACATGATTTGAGCCCCGTTACATCTTAGGCGCAGAAACTCTATTAGACCGGTGAGCTGTTACGCTATCTTTAAAGGATGGCTGCTTCTAAGCCAACCTCCCGGCTGTTAAGGAATCTCCACATCCTTTCACACTTAATCATGATTTAGGGACCTTATCTGGTGATCTGGGCTGTTCCCCTCTCGACCATGGACCTTAGCACCCACAGTCTGTCTGTTAAGGAAATATGTTTGGCATTCGGAGTTTTATCAGGTTTGGTAAAGATTTCTCTCCCCTAGCCCGTTTAGTGCTCTACCTCCAAACACATGTTTATTTAACGCACTACCTAAATAGTTTTCGCGGAAAACCAGCTATCTACGAATT
>CACPFY010000001.1:145000-184478 GCA_902633335.1 uncultured Pelagibacteraceae bacterium
GCTTATCCGGTATTAGCACAAGTTTCCTCATGTTATTCCAAACCAAAAGGCAGATACCCACATTATACTCACCCGTTTGCCACTCAGTATTGCTACTGCGTTCGACTTGCATGTATAAGGCGTGCCGCCAGCGTACGTTCTGAGCCATGATCAAACTCTCAAGTTTAATAACGGCGCACACTAGCTTTATAACTTTTAGGTAATAAAAGTTATTTTCGTTAAAGCGTGTACGACAATTTCTTTATTAACCTAGCCGTCCACACTTCTCTTCTCAAAAATTTACAATTTAAAATAGCTAAGATTTTGTTAAAAATCTAAACGCACCTCTACTAACGATAAAAATTGTATCGTAGAGGTGAGCGCTCGTTGTATTACAATAGATGAAATTGTCAAGGCGTATATTGGCGAAAAAACCCTTTAAAATCAGGCTAAAAGAGCTTCTTATAATTGCAAATTTTATATAATTTTTATAGAAAACAACTATGACGTTAAAAGAATTCTTTAAAAAGTTTCAAACCCCTATTCTTCAAGGTAATCAAAAAAAAGGAGGTTTTAATTTTCTAAAGAATTATAGTTTAATTGTTTATACCGGAATATTGCTATTTTCAATTATAATTTACTCTACTACCTATAAATCAGTTAACAATCAAAAAAATGAAAATGCCAAAAATTTAGAAGATTTTTTTAATTCAAATGAATTTTCTAAAATTAAAGGCTCATTTTTTGAGACTTTCAAAAGTCCATATGTAGAATTTAGTTATAATATTGAAAATAATGATTCTATAGGAAAAATTTTAAAAAAATTTAAAATACCAGATAACGAAATACAAAGAATAATTGAGGGATTAAAACAAAAAAAACTTACAAATATTTATGCTGGGAGAGAGTTAAATATTGTTTTAAAAAAATTAGAAGATGGAAGTAATACAATAGTAAATATTTTGTATCCTATAAATAATACTCTAAGTGTAGAAATTAGAAAAAATAAAGACAAGATTGAAATTAAAGAAAATATTCTTAAATTAGTTAAAAAAGAAGTTGTTATCAGAAATACTATTAATAATAATTTATATTTAGCAGCAACAGGTGCAGGAATAGAGCCGAATATAATTATAGAGTTTGCAAGAATATATGGTTTTGAAATAGATTTTCAGAGAGATATAAGAAAAGGAGATACATTTGAAATTTTTTATGAGAAATTTTTAGATGAAAATAACATAGTTAGAGATACTGGGAAAATTATTTATGCTCACATGAATGTAAACAATAGAGAGATTAATCTTTATAATTATAATGATAAAGATGAAATTGGTTACTATGACATCAGTGGCAAAAGTATAGTTAAATCTTTAATGAAGACACCTATTAACGGAGCAAGGCTTTCTTCATCATTTGGTATGAGAAAACATCCTATTCTTGGTTTTAATAAAATGCATAGAGGAACAGATTTTGCAGCACCAACTGGAACACCTATAATGGCCTCTGGATCTGGTACTGTTACTCGAGCAAGATGGTGTGGGGGTGGAGGAAACTGTGTAAAAATTAGACACAACTCAACTTACGAAACTATTTATGCTCATATGTCAAAATTTGCGAGAGGTATCAAAGAAGGTAAAAAAGTAAAACAAGGACAAATTATTGGTTACGTAGGCTCTACTGGTATGTCTACTGGCCCACATCTGCATTATGAGGTAGTCGTAAACGGAAAAAAAGTTAATTCTCAAAAACTTAAATTGCCTTCAGGCAAAATACTAAAAAATGAAGCAAGAGAAAAATTTGAATTAGAAAGAATTAAAATTGATTTAAGGCTTGCTGAATTAAGAATTAATTAACAACTAAATATTAAATTTCTTTATCTTTTGATGTCTCTGTATTTATATCAACGTTATCACTTTTATCTATTGAGTTTGATACTGACTGACTTTTATAATTAATTTCAGCAAGTCTTCTAGAGTAGTGTTCAGCATGTTGAAGATAATTTTCAATTAAAACTGGATCCCCGCTGCTTTGAGCATCTTTTGCAAGTTGTTGATATTTTGAGATAACTTTTTCTATACTTGCTGGATTAGATAAAGATCCATTTCGACTAAAATTTTTATTTCCTGTATTATTTGAATAATGACCATTTACTCCGTGATTAGACGGAGTTCTTCTTCGAAAATTGTTTTTTTGTTGTCTGCCTCTAAAACTTCTTCTTCTATTGTTAATCATAGTTTAATTAATAATGATTGAGTGTTGAAAATATACATCTTATGTTATCTTTATAATCCTTAATTAAAATTTTCTCTCTAAACTTATTTAACTTTAAAATTTGTGAAACTTTTTTATATTGCCCATTTCCAATTTCTAAGGCGAGCATTCCATTAATCTTTAAGATTTTTCTCGATTTGTAGATAACTTTTCTCATTACGTCAAGCCCATCATTTCCACCATCCAATGCTATTTTTGGCTCAAAAAATTTAATACCTTCATCTAAATTTTTTAATTCAGAACGAGATATATAAGGAGGATTTGAAACAATTAAATCAAATTTAAAGGTATTAAATTTACAAATAGAAAAGTTAACAAATTTTATTCTATTGAAAGTGCCATTGAGTTTAGAGTTTTTTTTCGCAATTTTTAAAGCTTTTTCAGAAATATCAATTGCTATACCTGTAGATTTTTTTAGTTCTTGTAATATTGAAATAATGATGCAACCAGACCCTGTGCCTATATCCAAAATAAATGGATTTTTGCCGTTATAATACTTAATTAAATTTTCAACCAGAATTTCTGTTTCAGGTCTTGGAATTAAAACATCTGAACTAACATTTAATTTGTTGCTCCAAAATTCCTTTTTTTTTAAAAGATAAGCAATGGGCTCTTTGCTTTTGGCACGTTTTAAAATCATATTATTGAAAGATTTAATTTGAATAGGATTAACTTTAAAATCAGAGATTAGTAGATTTTCTCGTGACTTACCCGAAATACTAGATAGTAAGACTTCAGCATCAATCATATAAGATTTTATATTATTCTTCTTAAGAAAATTTGAACCTATTTTTATTAATTCATTAGAATTCATGGATTAAGCTCTTGTAATTTTAAGTTTTGATCTTTTAATCTTAGACTTTCATTCATTTCCTCGTGAATTTCACCACTTAAAAATTCATCTAACTTATGTAAAGTTAAATTTATTCTATGATCCGTAACTCGTCCCTGAGGAAAATTATATGTTCTTATTCTTTCAGATCTGTCACCACTTCCAATTTGATTTTTCCTATTTTCAGATCTCTCTTTATCTTTTTTTTGTCTTTCAGCCTCATAAACTCTAGCTCTTAAAATTTTAAGAGCCTTAGCTTTATTTTTATGTTGAGATTTTTCGTCTTGCTGACTTACGACTACTCCGCTCGGCAGGTGAGTAATTCTAACTGCGCTATCAGTCGTATTAACTGATTGTCCTCCTGGGCCTCCAGAACGGAAAACATCAATTCTCAAGTCGCTCTCTTTAATTTTAATATCTACTTCTTCTGCCTCTGGCAATACTGCAACTGTAGCTGCTGAGGTATGAACTCTTCCTTGAGTTTCAGTATCTGGTACTCTTTGTACTCTATGAACTCCTGACTCATATTTTAAATAAGAATAAATATCACTGCCAGTAACTGAAAATATTATCTCTTTAAATCCGCCAGCCTCACTTTTTGAAATATTTATTATTTCCAATTTCCATTTTTTTTTGGAGCAGACTTTCTCATACATCTTAAATAAATCTGAACAAAACAATGTTGCTTCTAACCCACCAGTGCCAGCTCTAATTTCTACTATAGCATTTTTTTTGTCATCTAAATCTTTCGGTAATAAAAAAATTTTTAGTTTATTTTCATTAATTTCATGTTGTTTATTAAGTTCGACTAACTCTTTTTTTGCCAAATTTATCATTTCTTTATCACCTTTTTCATCATTAATTATATTTTCTAAATCTTTTTTCTCTTTCATAAAATTAAGGTAGCCATTGGCATTTTTTAAAATATCACCCAACTCTGAATACTCTTTTGATTTTTCAGCAAAATTTTTAGGATCAATAGATCCACTTGCGAGTTCCTTTTCAATAGAATTGTGTTTTGAAACAATTGCTTCAACTTTTTCTTTCGGTATCATATTTAGTTATTTTTTTCGTTGGCCTTTTCTTCTACTAATTTTACTACTTGGCTAATGATTTGTTCATTAATAACTTTTTTATGAGGTATTCCAGATAAATAGAGTAAATTACTATCATTACCACCTCCGGTAATGCCTATTTCTGTTTGAGCAGCCTCACCAGGACCATTAACAACACATCCAATTATTGACAAAGTTATCGGTTTTTTAATATGAGATAATTTTTCTTCTAAAACTTTTACTGTCTCTATTACAGGGAAGGCTTGTCTGGCACAAGATGGGCATGATATTATTTTAACACCACGAGATCTAATATTAAGAGATTTAAGAATTTCGTAGCCTGCTTTAACTTCTTCCTCAGGGTCAGCTGAAAGTGAAACTCTTATAGTGTCTCCAATTCCATTCATTAATAAATGTCCCATTCCAATAGATGATTTAATACTTCCAGTAATCAGGCCTCCGGCTTCTGTTATTCCTAGATGTAAAGGGTAGTTACATTCTTTTGATAACATTTCATAAGATTTAATTGCTAAAAATATATCCGATGATTTAACACTAAGCTTGAAATTGAAAAAATTATTATCTTCAAATAATTTTACATTGTATATTGCACTTTCTACTAATGCTTCTGGGCATGGCTCTTTATATTTATCTAATAATTTTTTTTCTAAAGAACCTGCGTTTACGCCAATTCTAATTGAACAATTGTAATCTTTGGCAGCTTTTACAACATCTAAAACCCTCTCTTTAGATCCAATATTACCTGGATTAATTCTTAAACATGCTGCACCATTTTTTGCAGCTTCAATAGCTCTCTTGTAATGAAAATGGATATCTGCAACTATTGGAACATTTACATTTTTGGTTATATCTTTTAATGATTGAGTAGAGCTTTCATCTGGGCATGATACTCTTACGATATCTGCTCCTTTCTCTTCTAATCGGTTGATTTGTTTAATCGTCGATTTAGGATCAGTAGTTAAAGTGTTAGTCATAGATTGAACGCTTATAGGAGATTCTCCGCCGACTAAAACTTTTCCGACTTTAATTACCTTAGTTTTTTTTCTTTTTACTTCTCTATAGGGTCTTATTTCCATTTTAATCCAAATTAAATATATTATGCAATTTTTTAACCGCTTTTACGGTTAACTCTTCCTCAATAATAACAGAAATTTTAATTTCTGAAGTTGATATAGCTAAAATATTAATCTTTTCTTCAGCAAGCGCTCTAAACATTTTATATGTTACACCAGGTGTAGTTACCATTCCAGCTCCAACAATAGAAATTTTAGACACATTATTTTTATAACTTAAATTTTTAAATTTTATTTTAGTGTTTTTTTTCAATATTTCCAAAGATTTGTCTAAATCTTCTCTTTTAGTAGTAAATGTAATATCAGTTGTTTTGCCATCGGAGGATACATTTTGTATTACCATATCAATGTTAATTTGGTTTTTTCCAAAAGGTTCGAATATCTCAGCAGCTACGCCTGGTTTGTCTTCTACGGATTGAATAGTAATTTTTGCGTCATCTTTTGAATAAGCTACCCCAGTAACAGCTTTACTGTAATCTAAACTTTCTTTGTTAAAAATTTTGGTTCCTTGTCGATCAGTAAATGTTGACTTTACCTCAAGCGGAATGTCATAAATCATTGCTGTTTGAACCGCAGATGACTGCATTACTTTAGCTCCTAAAGATGATAGTTCAAGCATTTCTTCGTAAGATATTTTATCTATTTTTTTCGCTACTGGAATTTTATTTGGATCAGTTGAATATACACCTTCAACATCAGTATAAATTTCACAACTATCTGTATCAAAGATTTTTGCAATCGCAACTGCAGTTGCATCTGAACCACCTCTACCGATTGTAGTTATTTCTCCTAAACTAGATATTCCTTGATATCCAGGAACAACTGCTATTCCTCCATTAGATAAATAATCGTTAATTTTATTAATGCTCATGTTAATTATTCTTGCATTGTTATTTTCTCCTTCAGTTAAAATTGGAATTTGCCAATTCATAAAAGACTTGGAGTTAAGGCCTATTTCTTTCAAAGCGCCAGAAATTAAAGCACAAGAAACTTGCTCCCCAGTTGAAAGTAAAACATCTAATTCTCTTTTGTTAAAATTATTTGAAACTGATTTTGACAGAGAAATTAATTCATTAGTTTTTCCTGACATGGCAGAAACTACAACAATAACTTTATTACCAAGATCTGACTCTTTTTTTATGATTTTTGCCGCATGCTTTATTCTATCTACAGAGCCTAAAGATGTACCACCAAATTTTAAAACTTTTTTTTTCATTATTTAGTTTTATTATAGTATGAATATGAATAATTAAATACTTTTTAAAATTTTATGACTACAGTAAATCAAGAAGAAATTCAAAAATTTTCAAAACTTGCTGAAGAATGGTGGGATGTATCGGGTAAATTTAAACCCCTACATATGTTTAATCCAGTAAGAATAGAATATATTTTGGAAAAAACTTCAGGTCATTTTGATAGAAAAGATAAAACACTTCCTTTGAAAGGTTTAAAATTTTTAGATATTGGGTGTGGCGGTGGATTAATGTCCGAACCTATGTGCAGACTAGGTGCCGATGTAACCGGCATTGATGCGTCTATGAAAAATATTAAAATCGCAGAAACTCATTCAAAAGAAAATAATCTTAAGATAAATTATCTAAATACTTCTCCCGAAAAACTTAAAGAAAGTGAAAAATTTGATGTAATTTTAAATCTTGAAATAGTTGAGCATGTTGAAAATGTAGATTTATATTTTAAAAGTTGTGCAAAATTATTGAAAAAAAATGGATTAATGTTCACAGCAACTCTAAATCGAACCTTTACATCCTTTATAAAAGCAATTATTGGAGCAGAGTATGTTTTAAGATGGCTACCAATTGGAACCCACGACTGGAATAAGTTTTTAAAACCGAGAGAGATAGAAGAAGTAATAAAAAATTTAAATTTTTCTGTAAAGGAAGTTAAAGGTTTAGAATTTAATCCTTTTACTCAAAAATGGAAAAGATCGAATGATCTATCTGTAAATTATATAATAACAAGCTATAAAAACTAGTTATCTTTTTCTACCCAGGGAATGTTTACTAAGTCTATACCTTCTTCTTTTAGCTCTTCTTTTTCCTTATCAGTAGTTATGCCATAAATATTTTTTTTGTTTGTTTTATCATAATAAACTTCTCTAACTTTATTAGCAAAATTGTGCTCAACATATTCAAAATTTTTTTCAACAAATTTTCGTAATTTAATAAGGTCTTTTTTGAAATTTTTCATTTCTAAACTCGAAATTTTTTTTTGTTTGTTTTGCAATTTTGTACTAGCTACATTTGGAGCCATTATTGACTTTTCCACTTTTTTCGATTGACAAAATATACATTCAATTAGGTTTCTTCTTTTTAATCTGTCAAATTCTTTGGAGTCAGAAAACCAACTCTCAAATTCATGTTTATTATTACATTTAAGATTGTATTTAATCATAATAATTAATTAATATTTATTTTAAAAATTTCAAGTTGCATTTTTATAGTCTGCATTAATATCGATATAATCATGGGTAAAGTCACATGTAAAACATTCAAATAGATCTGAGCCAGAATTTAAATTTATCTCTATAGTAATGGAATCCCATTTCATGTACTCTCTTACTTTTTCGAAATCAATATTTTCTACTCGTGCCCCATTTTCAGCTAATAAAAAATCACCGAACTTTATAGAAATTTTATTTTTGTCAACTTTTTCACCTGATTTACCTATTCCCATTATAACTCTTCCCCAATTAGGATCTTCCCCTGCTACTGCAGTTTTTACAAGTGGCGAACAGGCGACTGAAAAAGCTATTTTTTTTGCACTAGTAACAGACTTAGCATTTAAAACTTTTATAGTTAAAAATTTTTTTGCTCCTTCTCCGTCAACAACTACCTGTTTGGCTAGGTTTAAGCATACATTTTTTAAAGACATTTCAAATTTTTGAATTACTGGATCATTTATTCCTCTATTATGTCCAATTTTTATTTTTCTTGTTGAGAAAATTGAGACCATATCGTTAGTTGATTGGTCACTATCTACTGTGATCGCATTAAATGTATTAGCAACTGCTTTTTTTAATAATGTCTTAAGCAGATTAGAAGGAATATCAGCATCAGTGAAAATAAAAGATAGCATTGTTGCTAGATTAGGTGAAATCATTCCGGAGCCTTTTGCTATGGCTGCTATACGAATAATTTTATTGTTAAAAGTAAATTCATCGTAAGCTAATTTAGGTTTGGTATCTGTTGTCATTATAGCTGAGGCAGTTTTTATCCAAATTAGTTTATTTTGGTCATCTCTTAACTTGGAAACTAAGTCACTTATTCTATTTGATATTTTTTCAGCTGGAAATGTTTCACCTATTACACCTGTCGAAGCAAAAATAAGATCTTTAATTTTTACTGTTTCTGATATGCCTTCCTCTTTTTTTGACTCTCTTAAAGTTAAATTTTTCGCTAAGCTTTTTGCAATTATTTCTATTCCTTCAAAACCTTGTTTACCTGTAAATGTATTGGCATTTTTTGTATTTACTAATAAAGCTTTTATAGTTTTTTTATTGGATTTTTCGTTCCATGTTATTGTTTCAGAAACTATAGAGCTTGTAGTATTTAAAGTTGCGTAATTTGCTCCCTCTCTAAAATAAAATAAAGCTAAATCGTCTCTTCCATTATTATAAAGATCAGCAGAAATTGATGAAACTTCAAGCCCGTCTAAAGGCTTAAGATCCTGAAATTCACCCATTTTCGATAGTTTGGATTTATCGTTAAGAAAATTTTTTAAATTTATTGTCATTGTTACTATTTAATTTAAGTTATAAATACATATATAGAATATTAATGAATTTATTTACAGCAGCTTTTAGTAAAATATTTAAAAGTAGTAATCAACAGGTATTAGATAAGATAAAACCTTTGATTGCTGAGATTAATACTAGAGAAAGTTCATTGTCTGGGTTGAGAGACCAAGAATTCAAGGAAAAAACGCATTCTTTAAGGAAACAAGTTTCTAGCGGTGTAAAGTTAGAAAAATTAATTCCTGAGAGTTTTTCATTGGTAAGAGAGGCAGCTAAAAGAGTTTTGGGCGAAAGACATTTTGACGTACAGCTAGCTGGTGGAATAATTCTAAATCAAGGAAAAATAGCTGAGATGAAAACAGGTGAAGGAAAGACTCTTGTTTCTACTTTGCCAGCCTTTTTAAATTCTCTTGGCGGAAAAGGAGTTCACATAGTAACTGTGAATGATTATTTGGCTCAAAGAGATTCTGTATGGATGGGAAAAGTTTTTAATTTTTTAGGAGCTTCAACAGGATGTATAACTTCTAATCTAGACGACAATGAAAGAAAAAAAAATTATAATTGTGATATTACCTATGCAACTAACAATGAGTTGGGTTTTGATTATTTAAGAGACAATATGAAATATGATCTTAAAGATATGGTTCAAAGAGACCATAATTTTTGCATTGTTGATGAGGTTGATAGTATTTTAATTGATGAGTCTAGAACCCCATTAATTATTTCTGGTAAAGTTGAAGATAAAAGTAATTTATATCTCGCCGCAAATGAGTTTGTAATTAAACTGCAAAAACCTGATTATGATTTAGATGAAAAAAACAAAAATGTAATTTTGACTGATACGGGAATAGATAAAATTGAAAAATTAGCTAGACAAAAAGGATTGCTTAAAAATAATAACTTTTATGATCCTCAAAATTTAAACTTAGTTCATCATGTTAATCAGTCTTTAAAAGCTAATTTATTATTTCTAAAAGATAAAGATTACATTGTAAAAGATGATAAAGTTCAAATTATTGATGAGTTTACTGGTAGAATCCTAAGTGGAAGAAGATTTTCCGATGGTCTTCATCAAGCTATCGAAGCAAAAGAGAATGTAAGTGTTCAAGAAGAAAATCAAACTCTCGCTTCTATCACCTATCAAAATTATTTTAGATTATATAAAAAATTATCAGGTATGACTGGTACCGCTTTGACAGAGGCAGAAGAGTTTTTTGATATTTACAAACTGAATGTCATTTCAATTCCTACTAATAATAAAATGATAAGAAAAGACTTCAATGATTTAATTTTTAGAACTGAAAAAGAAAAATATGATGCAATTACTAAAAAAATATTAGAATGTAATAAAACTGGACAACCAATTTTAGTTGGTACAACAAGTATAGAGAAATCTGAAAAAATTTCTAAATTTCTAAAAGAAAAAAACCTAAAACATAATATTTTAAATGCTAAATTCCATGAAGAAGAAGCAAAAATTATTGCTGAAGCAGGTAAGGTAAATGCAATTACTATAGCGACTAATATGGCAGGAAGAGGTACGGATATAAAATTAGGAGGGAAATTTGAAACAAATGAGCACAAAGACTTGATAAAACAAGAAGCAAAAAAAAATGAGAACGCTGTTAAATCAAAAGGTGGTTTATGTGTTATTGGTACGGAGAGACATGAAAGCAGAAGAATAGATAATCAGCTTAGAGGGCGTTCAGGAAGACAGGGAGATCCTGGAAGTTCAATTTTTTTCATAAGTTTGCAAGATGAATTGATGAGACTTTTTGGTGGGGACCAAATTGATGGTGTATTAAAAAAACTAGGTTTAAAAGAAAATGAGTCAATTGATCATCCTTGGATTAATAAAGCTATGGAGAGAGCACAAAAAAAAGTTGAAGCAAGAAATTTCGATATAAGAAAAACTCTTATAAAATTTGACGATGTAATGAATGATCAACGTCAAGTAATTTTTAGTCAAAGGCTTAATATTTTAAAACAATCTAACATTCACGAAATGCTAAAAGAATTTTTAAATGAATTATCTCAAAAATTATTAAAAATTAAAATTGATTTTAAAACATCAAATGATGAAAAATCGTTTTTAGCGAGTATCAAAAATTTAACAGGTAATGCAATTGATGATAAAAAATTGATAAATTGTGCGAATTTAAATGACCAAGAATTTTTAAAAACGATTTTACTAATTTTTAATGAAAAAAGAGATGAAAAAATCAAATTAATTGGTTCTGAACATTATCAAGATTTAGAAAAAAAAATCTTCTTGCAAATTTTAGATTTTTCTTGGAGAGCTCATCTACAGTATTTAGAACAGCTTAGACAAGTAATAGGGTTAAGAAGCTATGGTCAAAAAGATCCTCTATCTGAATTTAAAAAAGAGGCGTTTACTCTTTTTGAGATATTATTAGAGAAAGTAAAAAATGATGTTATTAAGTTTCTTTTAAATATGAATTTAGTTTTATCGAAGGAAACTGAAAAAGAAAAAATGCCTCTAGAAAAAAATCAAAAAGTAGGAAGAAATGATAAATGTCCTTGTGGTTCTGGTAAAAAATATAAACATTGTTGTGGATCTGTTTAATTAAAAAAAAGGATTATAAGCCCATTGAAGTAAAGCTTGTCTCTGTCTTCTCCTACATTGCAAATCACCTCCATCACAATTTTTTCTCACAGCAGGTCCATGTCTATCTCCAAAAGCTTTCCATCTTTTGATTTGAATCATATCAATCTCTGGTAACCTTCTTCCATTTTTAAATCTACAATACCACTGGAACCAACCAAGTGGATCTTGTTTAAAAATCCAGCCTTTATTAATCCATTCTTTTCTTGATAAACCAGATTCAATTTTAAAATAATTTATATTTATATCAAAGTTGTCACTGATTTTTGCTTTTTTAAACCAATCTTTAGGAAATTCTCTAATATCACCATCAGCGAAATATGCACCTCCAAATACACCTAGCTCCAGCATTTTTTTTGGAGTCAATTCGGGTTTGAATATTTTATAAATTTCTTTTTCGTTCATTTTGGTGGTGGCCTTGGTTTGAATCGCACAAACGACACATACCTTTTCAGGGTACTGCTCTACTACTGAGCTACAAGGCCTAAAATCTAAAAGTTATTCTTCCTTTAGTAAGGTCATATGGAGTCATTTCAACCATTACATTATCTCCTGCAAGAACTCTTATTCTATTCTTTCTCAATTTTCCAGCAGTGTGAGCAAGAATTTCATGATTATTCTCGAGTTTTACTCTAAACATTGCATTGGGTAATAATTCAGTAACTTTCCCTTTAAACTCTAATGTTTCTTGTTTAGCCAATAATTATTCCTATAAGTTATATTCAATCATTATAAATCTTTGTGCTTAGGTTTATTTTTACTTTCCCACGGTGAACCTTGATCATCTAAAGTTACTTCAATAGCTTCAGCTACTAATTTAATTACTATATCTCCAGAAAAAATTAAATTCATTTCGTAATTTTTATCAGGCATTTTAGACGTTTCAATAGCTAAAAAGTCCAAAAATCTGTCATTTTTTTTTTGATTTACATTTTTTGACGTTACTTTAAGAATATTTTCAAATCTAAGTATAGTTCGAATTCTTTTATTTTTTCTAAAAACTCCTTTTTCAACATCTTCCCACATAAACCTATTTAATTGCATGAGAAAAATTCTATTTTTTTTTAAATTGGCAATATCTGACGTTTTTACTATTGAGTCTTGTAAATGTGCAGAGATGACCCTTAAATCTTCATCTGTCTTCGCAATAAGTTTTAAATTTTGAACTTTCACTCTAAACTCTTTTTATACGTGCTTTACAATTAATAAGTTTTTTTTCTAAATCTTGGTATCCTCTATCAAGATGATATATTCTATTTATTTTGGTTCTTTTATCTGCAATCAAAGCAGCTAAAACTAAACTCACTGATGCTCTTAGATCAGTAGCCATTACCTCAGCTCCAGTTAAAATACTCGGTCCTAAGATATATGCAGTGTTATTACGTATTTCTATTTTGGCTCCCATTCTTCTGAGCTCTGGAACATGCATAAATCTATTTTCAAAAATACTTTCTTTTATTTTTGATAAACCTTTTGCTTGCGTCATTAATATCATAATTTGAGCCTGCAAGTCAGTTGGAAAGCCAGGGTATGGATCTGTTTTTAAATTAATATTTTTTATGCTTCCAGATTTGTAGACCTCTATGAAATTTTCACCAATACTCATTTTAACACCCATCCTTTTCAAAACACTAATTTCTTTTTTAATTAGACTCTTATCAATATTTTTCAATTTTAACTTTTTGGCTGCTAAAGCCCCAGCTATTATATAAGTTCCAAGTTCAATTCGATCACAAATTACTTTATGTGAGACTTTTTTTTCTTTTAGTGATTTTTCTATTGTTATTTTTCTGCCCTTGATATTTATTTTGACGCCAAGTTTTTTTAAAAAATTTAATAGATCTATAATTTCAGGTTCAACAGCGCAATTATCCATTACTGTTATACCTTTGGCTTTAACTGCAGCTAAAATTGCATTTTCGGTTGCACCGACTGAAATTTTAGGAAATCTAAATCTTGTTCCCTTAAGACCATTTTTTGCTGTAGCAAAAATATATCCATTTTTGATCTTTATTTTTGCTCCAAGCTTTTTTAAAGCAAACAAATGTAAATTAACAGGCCTGGTACCTATTGCACATCCTCCTGGAAGTGAAACTTTAGCTTTTCTATACTTTGCAAGCAAAGGACCGAGTACTAAAACTCCAGCTCTCATAGTTTTGACAAGTTTATAAGGAGCTATGGTATTAATATTTTTTCTTGGATTTATAACTTCAACTAAGTTAGTTTTCTTGGATAACCTATATTTTAGTCCAATAAATTTTAAAAGATTTAACATTGTGAAAATATCATTTACAAAAGGAATATTTTTTATTGTAGTGTGATTATTAAGAATTGTGGCAGCCAGTATCGGTAGAGCGGAATTCTTTGAACCAGAAATAATTATACTGCCAGATAAGGTTTTTTTCCCATCTATTAATAATTTTTGCATTAAAATTAAATTTTTGGAAGCGTTACACCTTTTTGTTTCATGTACTTACCTTTTCTTTTATCATAAGTGACGTTAGGAATTTCATTTCCTTTTATAAAAACAAATTGCGCTACGCCCTCATTAGCATATATTTTTGCAGGTAGAGGAGTAGTATTAGAAAATTCTAATGTTACGTGCCCTTCCCAACCTGGTTCTAAAGGGGTAACGTTTACAATTATTCCGCATCGGGCATAAGTTGATTTACCTAAGCAAATCACAAGAACATTTTTTGGTATTTTAAAATATTCTACGGTTCTCGCTAAAGCAAAAGAGTTAGGTGGTATAATACATTCTTTTGATCTTCTTGTAACAAAACTATCCTTTTTGAAAATCTTTGGATCAACTACACCTGAATTTACATTAGTGAAAATTTTAAATTCGTTTGAGACTCTTGCATCATATCCATAAGAAGAAAGTCCAAATGATACTTTGCCTTTTCTATTTTGTTTGTCCACAAAAGGCTTAATCATGTCTGTTGATTTAGACATTTTTTTAATCCACCTGTCTGAGAGTACGGTCATCTAATGTAGTTCGCTGCCTTTTTTCTTTTTTTTAAATTTTTTTTTAACTGCTTTTTGCGCATTTCTAAGAGATTTTTGTTCTTTTGTTGTTTAATATGAGTTCTTTCGACACTTAGCTGTCCATAACTTTGTTTAGTCATTATGACTTATCTGGATTTGTTAAATCTTCCAAAGTTATAGGTTTATCAATATCGTGCATTTTATTCTCTTTTTTTGAGACAGGATTGTCTTTTGTTTTTTTTGCCCTTCTCTGCTCAATCCTCGCTTTTCTTTTAGCTTCTTTCTTCAAAGCTTTTTCACCGCGCGTAGATTTATAGTCATAATGAATTCCCATAACTGCTCCTGCATACTCATACTTGTACTTCTTGCATTGAAATTATGCAACCCTCTTATATGCTAAGACTGTGGGTTTGTTAGTTTCTATATTTTTTTATAAAAATAAATACTAGCGACAATATTACAGCAACTAAAACATCATAAAAAGGTGTTGCCTCTGGATATCCATAATTCCATAAAAAAACTAAAAATAACCAAAAAAACCATTCTATATAATTTCTTCTCAAATTTTGCATCCTTCTGTATTACAGTTTTTTCCACTATTTATTTCTTTAAAAAAATCTAAAGCCTTAAGAGAGCTTGTCATAAAATTTTTATAAATATTTAAATAACCATTAAGGCTATTCGAAAGCTCTTGGGCTTTATCTAGAAATCCCAATCTTGAAAAATTTATTAACATAATTGAATTAGCATTCGGCAAAGTATTGTCACTTATATCAATTGGATTCATAAAAATATCATTTTTACTTTTTTCATTTTTTTGAAAAATTTTAGTATTATTGTCAAAAAATTTTTTTATAGCTTCATCACAGTATTTCTTTGCTAGTAATCGATATTTTGAGTTCATAGTTGCATCCGATAAATCTAACAGGCATTGAATTAGATAGGCATAATCTTCGATGAAAGAAATATCCTCAGAATAACTGTGATAAATGTTTTTAACACAAAACCTTTTTTCTATTTTTTCATAAAAACTCTCAGCAATCTTTAAATAATCTTTATCCGGAATTATAGAATTAAGTGAAATTAAACAGCTCACCCAAAGACAATTTAAATCAAGTTGATTTTTTTTATCGAATAAGGGTTTTTTTCTTTTTAACCTTATTTCCAACAACTGTTTAGTTATGGTCTCGTTTGGCTCTTGAAGCTCTTCTAAAATAATTTTACCTTCCCAATTTCCTTCAGCTTTTATGTTAAAAAATTTTTCTATATCTTTAATATTTTTTATTTCATCATAATTATATACATAATATTTACCCTCTTCGCCCTCGCTGTCAGCATCGAAAGCTGACCCGAGTAATTCTGTCTCTCTTGAAATAAATTTTGTACTTATAAAATTAATAGTCTGATTAATTTTTTTTAGATAATAATTATTAGGCTGTATCTTTAAAAATTTTGCTAATAATAATACAAATTGAAGATTATCATAAAGCATTTTTTCAAAGTGAGGTATTAACCAATTATCATCGACAGTATATCTTGAGATACCGCCTTCAACATGATCATATATGCCTTTAGAGCAAAGATTTTTTAATATTAACTCTACTGGTTTCAAATATTTTGTTTTTTTAGTTTTGTTATAAAAATAAATTAAAGTTTCAAATACATAAAATGTTGGAAACTTAGGAGCTCCTTTAAATCCACCGTTCTTTTCATCCAAACTATTTAAAATATTTTCTAAAATTGGTTCTGGTTCTTGTCCTATGACATTATTTTTTTTTAATTCTAAATTTTTAATAATTAAATTTTTTTGTTCAATAATTTTTACTCTTTGATCAGTATAAGCCTCGTGAACTTTTTGAAGAATTGTTTTAAAAGAAGGCAGACCATGCCTCTCCGCCTTTGGAAAATATGTTCCACCCATAAAAGGAACACCATTTTCATCTAAAAACATTGTTAACGGCCATCCGCCTCCACTCTGATTAAAAAGTTGAAAAGAACTTTGAAAAACAAAATCCAAATCAGGTCTTTCTTCTCTATCAACTTTGATATTAATAAAAAACTTATTCATTAAGTCTGCTGTAGATTTGTCTTCAAAACTTTCGTGTGCCATTACATGACACCAGTGGCAACTCGAATAACCTATGCTCAATAAAATTGGTTTAGAATTTTTTTTTGCAAACTCAATTGTCTCTGAGGACCAGATCTGCCAATGAACAGGGTTATTCTTGTGCTGCTGTAAATATGGACTAGGATCATTAACCAAATTATTTTTACTAATATCAATCATTAAAAAATTTTTTCTTTACTATTAAAGAAGATAAAATTAATCCTATAAATATTAAAACTGGTATATAAATTTCATCACTTAAAATTAGATTAAAAATACTAAATTCATCAGCCTCTTTAATAAATGTATTTAGTCCAGCACCAATAGTATTCCAAATAAAAAAAACTGGAATAAAACCCAAAAAACTTGCAAAAAAGTAGTTAGAATTTTTCATTTTAAAAACAACAGGTAATACGTTTTGTAAAAAAAAAGGTACTCCTAATCCACCTGAAAATCTAAATGCAAAAAAATAATAAAATTCATTTTTTTGAAAGCGCTCTATATATTTTGAAAATTTTTCTTTCAATATTTGATTTACTAGGTCTGTAAAAAAATAACTCGCAATAATGTATAAACTTAGGGCTCCAACAGATATTGAAATTGTAGAAATAATTGTTCCAATCCATTTTCCAAATAGTATCCCCGATAATAGAAGCAATGGTGTACCAAAACCTAATAGAACTATCCAAATAATAGAAAATATAAAAAAAAGTATAAGATTAAAAATTAAATTTTTTCCAATTGTATCGTCTATATTTTCTTGAATAGTCTTATAATAAGAAAAGTCATCTATTCGAGAGATGTCGAATTTTGTGAAAAGAAAATATAAAAAGGAGATCAAAATAATTAAGTAAATTGATCCTAATGCAATCTTAATATTTTTATTCATATTTTATCTGTACAATAGACATCATTTAAAATATATACCTTTAAATATTTATGAAAAGAACTTATCAACCAAGCAATTTAGTTAGAAAACGAAGACATGGTTTTCGCTCAAGAATGGCTACAAAAGGTGGAAGAAAGCTTATTGCTAGAAGACGAGCAAAAGGAAGAAAATCTATATCTACTTAAAATGATAAAGCTTGAAAGTTTAAAAAAAAGCGATCATTTTAAGCTAGTTCTGAAAGGTAAAAAAACTCACACAAATCTTTATTCAATTTTTGCGACTAAAAATTTTTTAAAACCAAAGAAGAACAGATTATTCATAAGCTTTATAACAAAGAAAAAAATAGGTAACGCTGTAAAAAGAAATAGAATAAGAAGAAAATTGAAAGCAATAACGGGAAAAATTCTTAAAATAAGAGGTGCAATTAATACCAATTATACTTATATAATAATTTGTAAAACAAAATCTTATACGGAAAATTACGATAAAATATTTTTAGAAATGCAAAAAAGTTTTCAAAAATTAAAATAAATGAATAAAATATTGATTAAGACTGTTGTTTTTTTTGTAAAAATTTACAAATATATTTTTTCTCCATTGTTAGGAAATAGATGTAGATTTTTACCATCATGTTCTGATTATTTTATTGAATGTTTAAATGAATATGGATTTTTTAAAGGAGCCTCTTTTGGATTAAAAAGAATAATAAAGTGTCATCCTATTAAATTTTTAGGTGGGAGCTCTGGATTAGATTTAGTTCCAAAAAAAAGGAATATGAAAAATGGACAATAAGAATGTTTTTGTAGCGATTGCGTTATCAATGGCTGTGCTTCTTTTCTGGGGAGCTTTTTTTGAAACACCAAGACAAGTAAAAGAAAGTCAAAAACTTGATAATGTTCAAACTGATCAAAATAAAGTTCAAAGTGATTTAACACCGAACATAAATCAAGAAAAAATTGTTAAAAAGATTTCTAGAAAAGATGCCTTAACAGAAGTAGATAGAGTTATAATTGAAAATGAAAATGTTAAAGGATCTATTTCACTTAAAGGGGCAATATTTGATGACCTATCATTTAAAAATCATAAAAAAGATTTGAAATCCGAAGAAAATGTTGTGCTTCTAAATCCTAAAGATATAGAGGATGGATATTATATAGAGTCTGGTTGGGCTAGTGTTGGTAATGAGGTTGAAGTCCCTGGAGTAGACTCACTGTGGCAAGTTAAAGGAAATAAAGTTTTAAGTGAAAAAAACGATGTTGTACTAGAATGGAAGAATGGAAAAGGTTTAATTTTTAAAAAGATTATAAAGTTAGATGAAAAGTATTTATTCAAAATAAAGCAAGAAGTTAAGAATAATACCTCTTCAAAGATAAATCTTTATCCATATGCACAAATAACTAGAAACAAGAAACCTGACGATGTAATGGGTTTTTATATTTTACACGAAGGTTTTATTGGAGTATTTGATGGTGAATTAAAAGAGGACGATTATGATGATATTCAAGAAAAAAAGATCGTAAGGAACTCAGATAATGGTTGGCTAGGTATCACGGACAAATATTGGGTTACTGCTATAGTTCCACCAAAAGATAAAAACTTTAAATCTACATTTCTCTATAAAGACAATTTTAGAGCAAATTATATATTAAATTCACCAGTTACTATTAATCCTAAAAGTGTATCATTTAATGAAGTAAGATTATTTGTTGCTGCAAAAGAAGTAGAAACAGTTGATGGATATGCTGAAAGTGAAAATATCGAAAAATTTGATCTAACAATTGACTGGGGATGGTTTTATTTTTTTACTAAACCCTTATTTTTTATAATTGATTATTTATTTAAGTTTTCTGGAAATTTTGGAATAGCAATAGTTTTAATTACTCTAGCAATTAGAATTATTTTCTTTCCGCTTGCTAACTATTCGTTTAGATCAATGGCCAAAATGAAAGCTGTCCAACCAGAAATGACAAGACTTAAAGAGCTTCATAAAGATGACAAAGTGAAATTACAGCAAGAAATGATGGCTTTATATAGAAAAGAAAAGATTAATCCTGCTTCAGGATGTTTGCCAATTTTAATACAAATACCTTTTTTCTTTGCTATCTATAAAATGTTATTTATTTCTTTAGAAATGAGACACCAGCCATTTTTTGGATGGATACAAGATTTATCTGCCAAAGATCCAACGACTATTTTTAATTTATTTGGATTAATACCTTGGAGTCCTCCTGGATTTCTA
Source organism: uncultured Pelagibacteraceae bacterium (assembly GCA_902633335.1). Taxonomy (GTDB): domain Bacteria; phylum Pseudomonadota; class Alphaproteobacteria; order Pelagibacterales; family Pelagibacteraceae; genus Pelagilacustribacter. The sequence continues at coordinate 164,835 of CACPFY010000001.1, forward strand.
ATTATAGGTATATGGCCAATACTAATGGGACTTTCAATGTATGTGCAACAAAAGTTAAATCCTGCACCAGCTGACCCGATTCAGGCCAAAATCTTTGCATTCTTTCCTTTGTTTTTAACAATCATTTTAGCACCATTCCCATCTGGATTAGTTGTTTATTGGACAGTTAATAATATTCTTACAATAGCTCAACAGTGGGTCATAATGAGAAAAACAAAAGTTAAAACCAACTAAATGCCTGAGGAAAAAAATTTAGAAGAAATTAAAAAATTTTGGCCTAAGAATGCTCCAAACATAAATAGTGTACAAAAATACATTAATAAATATAAAAAAGAACTAATAGTAATAAAATATGGTGGAAATGTTTTAATTGACAGAAATATTTTTAATAATTTTATTGAAGATATAAGTATATTAAACAAATTGGGTCTTTCAATTATTGTTGTTCATGGAGGTGGGCCAAGAATTGAAAGAAAACTTAAGGAAGAAAATATACAAACAAAATTTATAAATGGGTTAAGAGTTACTGATGAAAAAGTAATTTCTATAGTTGAAGATGTGTTAATTGACTTTAATAAAGATATTGTGAATTCTTTAAAAAAGAAAGGTTCGGAAGCCGTGTCTGTTACCTCGAAACTTAATAATATAATTAATGTTGTACCAGATAACAAAGAACTTGGATTTGTCGGAATACCTGCAGATATAAATATTGAGTTTCTTAAAAATGTAATAAATAAAAAACAGATACCTGTAATAGCGCCCTTAGGAATTGATGAAAATAAAAATACTTACAACATAAATGGTGATACTGCAGCTAGCGCTATAGCAAAAAAACTTAAGTCAAGAAGACTTTTGCTTATGACAAATGTGGAAGGTGTTTATGATGATAGGAAAACCTTAATATCAGAGATTAAACCTTTTGACATAGAAAATCTAGTTAAATTAAAAATAGTTCAAGGAGGCATGATACCTAAAATTAAAAATTGTATTGATGCAGTTGAAAATGGAGTAAGGGGTGTAGTTATACTTGATGGTAGAAAACCACATTCGATATTAGATGAAATATTTTCAGATAAAGGTTCAGGAACCCTAATAAGAAAATGAAAGAATTAAAAGATATAAAATTTTGGTTATTTGATTTAGATAACACATTGTACTCAGGAGCTACAAAAGTTTTTGAGCAAGTTGATAAAAAAATGACCCATTATATTTCAACTAAATTAAATATCAGTAGAGAAGAGGCAAGAAAAATTCAAAAAAATTATTTTGTAGAATATAATACAACACTAAATGGTATGATTAAAAATCATAAAATTGATGCAAATGAATTTCTAGAATTTGTTCACGATATAGATCTAAGCTTTTTAAAAAAGGATAAACAGTTAGATGAGGAAATTGAAAAAATTGAAGGCAAAAAGATTATTTTTACTAACGGGTCACTAGCGCATGCCAAAAATGTAACAAAAAGACTTGGAATTGAGAGACATTTCGATGATATTTTTGATATTGTAAGCGCAGACTTTATTCCCAAACCATCTATTGAGACTTACAAAAAAATTATAGAAAAATACAAAATTGAGCCACAATATAGTATATTTATTGAAGATATTGCGCGAAATTTAAAACCTGCTCATGAATTAGGAATGAAAACAGTATGGATAATAAATGACGAGCCTTGGGCAGCTGAGTTTTCGGACTCAAATTTTATTAACTATAAAACAAATAAATTATCAAAATTTTTAAAGGAGATAAATGAAAGTAGATGAACTAGAAAAAATAATAAATGATGCATTTGAAGATAAACAAAATATATCGGACTCTTCTGATAAGAAGATTTTAGATGCTATAAATGAAACAATTAATTTAACTGATAAAGGGTCGATAAGAGTAGCAGATAAGAAAAATGGCAAATGGTCTGTTAATCAATGGGTTAAAAAGGCAATTTTACTGAGCTTCAGAACAAATAAAATGACAATGTCTAAAGGTCCTTACACAACTTGGTATGATAAAGTTCCGGGCAAATCAGTTAGTTGGAATGAAGCTGATTGGAAAAAAGCTGGATATCGACACGTTCCAAATGGAGTTGTAAGAAAAGGATCTTATATTGCAAAAAATGTTGTCCTTATGCCATGTTTTGTTAACTTAGGTGCATATGTAGATGAAGGAACAATGATTGATACTTGGGCATCTGTTGGTTCATGTGCACAAATAGGAAAAAACTGTCATGTATCAGGTGGTGCTGGAATAGGAGGTGTACTAGAACCTCTTCAAGCTGGGCCAGTAATTATTGAGGATAATTGTTTTATAGGTGCCAGATCTGAGATAGCCGAAGGTGTCCTTGTTGAAAAAGGAGCGGTAATTTCTATGGGCGTTTATATTGGTGCATCAACCAAAATCATAGACAGAAACACCGGTGAAATAACTTATGGAAAAATTCCAGCATATTCAGTTGTGGTACCTGGAAGTTTACCAAATAAGAAAAATCCTGACGGACCAAGTTTATATTGTGCAGTTATTGTTAAAAAAGTAGATGAAAAAACTAGAAGCAAAACATCAATAAACGATTTATTAAGAGACTAAATGCAAATAATTAACGAATTAACTTTATCCAAAGATTTAATCAAAATTCCAAGCATTACCCCTGTCGATGCAGGTGCAATTAAATTTCTAAGTAAAAAATTAAAATCTCTAGGTTTCAATTGTAAAATACTGGAATTTAAAAAAGGAAAAGGCAAACCAATTAAAAATTTATACGCTAGATTGGGAAAAAAACAGCCTAATCTCTGTTATGCAGGACATACAGATGTGGTTCCTCCAGGAGATTATAGGGATTGGACAGTAAATCCCTTCAAGCCTCAAGTTAAGAGAGGCTATTTGATTGGTAGAGGTGCTAATGACATGAAAAGTTCAATTGCTTGTTTTGTTTCTGCTGTCAGTGAATATATAAAAAAAAATAAAAATATAAACGGTTCAATAAGTTTTCTAATTACAGGAGACGAAGAAGGATATGCTACCAATGGAACTAAAAAAGTTGTCGATTATTTAAAAAAGAAAAAAGAAAAGATAAATTTTTGCATAGTTGGAGAACCAACCAATCCAAAAAAATTAGGAGAAATGATTAAAATTGGAAGAAGAGGTAGTCTTACTGCAGAATTAGAAATATTCGGTACTCAAGGTCATATTGCTTATCCGCATTTATCTAATAACCCTATCAATACGTTAGTAAAAATTTGTGCAGAGCTAAAAAGAAAAAAATTAGATAAAGGAAACAAAAATTTTCAACCCTCCAATCTTGAATTTACAAGCCTTTATGTAGATAATAAGGCTCATAATGTAATTCCGTCATCTGCTAAAACTCAGTTTAATGTGAGATATAATAATCTTCAAACTGCAGCTAAACTCAAAAGAAAAATTAACATTGCAATAAAAAAAATTACCCAAAAAAATAAGTGTCAATATAAAATTAATTATTTAGAAAATGGTGAATCTTTTTTAACAAAACCCGGAAAAAATATATTTTTAGCTAAAAAAATTATTAAGAAAATCACAAAAATTAATCCAGTTTTTTCTACCACTGGAGGCACATCGGATGCACGGTTTATTAAAAAAATTTCCCCGTGTCTTGAATTTGGTTTAGTTAATAAAACTATGCATAAAATAGATGAGTGTGTTTCTTTAAAAGATCTTAGTAACTTAAAAAAAATATATTATAATTTTTTACTTGAGTTTTTTAAGTGAAGACCGGTTTTATATCATCTAAAAGCTCATTAAATCACAATACTGGTGATGGGCATCCAGAAAACAAATATAGAATACAGTCTATTTTAGAAAGACTAAAAAAAAAGAATTTATCTAATCTCGAATGGAGTAAACCAAGAAAGTTTGACGAATCTTGTCTAAAAAAAACTCATAACAGTTTCTATATCGATGAAGTAAAAAAATCTTTTCCAACTAAAGGGCAATTTTTTTTAGATGGCGATACTGTAATTTCTCCCGGAAGCAAAGAAGCATCTTATGACGCTGTATCTTCAATCATAACAGCAATTGACTCTGTTAAAAATAAAAAGTTAAAGAATGCATTTTGTGCAGTTAGACCACCTGGGCATCATGCTGAATATGATAAGGCAATGGGATTTTGTATTTTTAATAATGTAGCTGTAGGAGCAAATTATTTAATTAACGAATATAAATTAGAAAGAGTAGCAATAATAGACTTTGATGTTCATCATGGTAATGGAACTCAAAATATTTTCTATTCCAGCAAAAAAGTCCTGTATATTTCTACACATCAATATCCACATTTTCCTGGTACTGGGGCAAGTCATGAGAAAGGATCTCACAATAATATATTAAACATACCTTTGCCTGCAGGTACTAACTCTGACGAGTATTTTGATGCATACGAACACGTTTTAAAAAAATTAAATGAATTTAAACCAGAGTTTATACTTTTTTCTGCAGGCTTCGATGCTCATAAAGATGATCCGCTTTCAAATATTAATTTAAAATCTCAAGATTATTTTGAAATTACAAAAAGAACATTGATAGCTTCAAAAGACTATTGTAAAGGAAATATTGTTTCTATTCTCGAAGGTGGTTATGATTTAAATGCATTAGCAGAAAGTACAGAAGAGCATATTAAAGCACTTATAGAATTTTAATTATGAAAAAACTTTATAAAATAAAAAAATCTAAGATAGATAACAGGGGTTTATATGCTGCTACAAATATAAAAAAAGATACTAAAATTATAGAGTACAAAGGAAAAATTATTACTGTTAAAGAAACAGAAACTAATCCTAAATTTGATAATGATAAAGCAATCTATTTGTTTAACCTAAATAAGAAATATGATTTGGATGGTGATTTTAAATATAATACTGCAAGACTAATAAATCATTCTTGTGATCCTAATTGTGAAGTTGATGGTGTTGGCCTTAAATTATGGATATATGCTTTAAAAGATATAAAAAAAAATGAAGAGTTAACTTATGACTATGGTTTTAGCTTTGATAAAGATTATAAAGATTTTCCCTGTAAATGTGGCGCAAAAAAGTGTGTAGGTTTTATTGTAAATTCACAGTCAAGATGGAGAATCAAAAAATCAAAAAAGAGAAAATCTTTTAATAAGTAACTTTATATAAATACAATCCACTTGGAGGCGCGGGTGGTGCACAATGGGATCTTTTTCTCGACTTTAGTAATATTTTTAAATTATTGATATGCCATTTCCCTTCTCCAATAACTTTTAAACAACCCACCATAGATCTAACTTGATGTTGAAGGAAAGATTTAGACGAAAAAATCATAATAATTTTATCACCTTTTTTAGTTAGGGAGGATTTTTCAATGGTTCTTACAGGTGATTTTGCACCACAAGATGATGATCTAAAGGCATTAAAATTATGCGTTCCCGCAAATAATTTAATAGCTTTTTTCATATTATGAATATTTAATTTTTTTTTAACTAACCAAGCTCTATTCTTATCTAAAACCAATAAGTTTCTTCTATTTACTATCGTATACTTATAGGTCCTTTTTTTTGCATCAAATCTCGAATGAAAGTTTAATTTTTTTTTTTTTAAAGAGCTTATACTTATGTTCTTTTTAATTAAAAAGAAGTTTAAAGAGTTTAAAAATTTTTTCATATTTTCTATTTTATCGCAATAAAAATTTGCTGATTGACCAACTGCATGTACTCCTGCGTCAGTTCTCCCAGAGCCAATAATTCGTATTTTTTTTTTTAAAACTTTCTTCAAAGCTTTTTCTATTTCATTTTGAATTGAGGACCCATTTTTTTGATACTGCCAACCATTATAATCTGTACCATCATATTCAATAATTATTTGATAATTTGACCTCAATTTAATTTAGTTCCTTTCTCTAAATCGTTGCCAGCCAAAAATTCTTGAGCATCCATTTCTCTTTTACCCTCTTTCTTTAATTTTAAAATTTGTATTGCATTTGACGAGCAACCAACAGTTAATTTGTCATCAAGTACTTTTCCTTCTTCGCCTTTTTGATTAATCTCTTTAGCTTTCAGAATTTTTATTCTCTCATTTTTTAGTAAAAACCAAGCACCTGGTTTTGGGTTAAAAGCATTAATTTTTGCGATAATATTTTCAGCTTTATCTTTCCAATTTATTCGAGTTTCAATTTTATTTATTTTTTTTGCATATGTTGCGTCTTTTTCATTTTGTTGATTAAAATTTGCTTTGTTCGAAGATATTAATTCAATCGAGTCCTTTAAAGCTTCTGCTCCTAGAACGGATAGTTTCATATTTAATTCTCCGCTTGTTGTCTCTTTATTAATCTTAACTTTTAGCTGTTTAACAAAAGGTCCGGCATCAAGTTTTTTCTCTATTTTCATAATTGAAATTCCTGTTTCTTTATCCTTATTTAAAATAGCTCTTTCTATAGGGGCTGCACCTCTCCATTTGGGAAGAAGCGATGCATGTAAATTTAAAAAAATTAAATCAGGATTATTTAAATAAATATCAGGAATTATTTGTCCATAAGCTACTACAACAACAAGATCAGGATTTAATTTAATAAAATTTTTATATTCATTTTCATCGCTCAACTTATTTGTTTTTACTTTAATTCCCTCATTTTCAGAAAAAACGTGCACTGCAGTTTTAAGTATTTTTTGACCCCTTGATTTTTTTTTTGGCGGTTGAGTATAAACACAAACAATTTTGTGTTTTGATTGTTTCAAAGCCTTTAATGCTGGTATTGAGAACTCTGGAGTTCCCATAAAAACAATTTTTAATGACATTTGATTTTTAAAGTTAAACTATTACCCTATCAATTTCTCTTATTTGTTTTTTGGTTTTTTTTAAAATTAAATCTTTTTTTAGTTTTGATAAGTGGTCTATAAACAATATTCCATTCAAATGATCAACTTCATGTTGAATACACGTAGCTAAAAGTCCATCAGCATTTATTTCTGTTTTTTTTCCATGATAATCTAAAAAATTCACTTTACATGAACTTGGTCTTTTTACTTCTGCAAATTGATTGGGTATTGATAAGCAGCCTTCTTCGTATGAGATTAAATTATCTGATTTGTAAGTAATTTGAGGATTGACTATAAATAAAGGATTTTTTTTTTCACCATCTTTTGACAAGTCAATTACAATAATTCTTTTTAAGACTCCAACTTGAACTGCGGCTAGTCCAATTCCTGGTGCTGAATACATAGTCTCTAACATGTCATCCATTAAGTTTTTTATCTCGGCATTAATTGAATTTACTGGCTCAGAAACTTTCCTAAGTAGAGGGTTCGGTACTGTTAATATTTTTTTTTTTGCCATCAGAGATTTTACTACAATTATATTCTTAAAGGTAGAGCAGTGGAAAGAATTTCGTTTCTAAATTCTGTCAAATTTAATTTATTCAATAAATTTGTAATAAAATATATCGTTTCAGGATCTAAATTGTTTACTTCATCTTCACCAATAATTTCAACAATTTTTAAAGCCAAATAACCTTTTTCACCTTTTTCAGCTAAATCATTTAAGCTATCAGGAATATTGTAATTTTCGGATAAAATCTTGTGATTAATTTCTTTTGGAATTGTAATTCCATCGTTCTCAAGGGACTCTAGAACAGCAACATCTTTTGCAGAATAAAAATAATTTTTATTTCTTTTTATCTTTTTATAAATACTATCTAATTCTTTTTGAGTTTTTTTGATTGGATAGTCTTTTTCATAAAAGTATCTTATAAGTTTTGATCTATGTAAAGTTTTATCATCGAACTTGATTTTTTGTTGGTTGAGACTTTTATTTGAAACTATATTTCTTTCGACAATGTTTAGATAATTTTCAGGAATTTCATTTACCTGGAATTCTTCAAGTCTGTCACTTAAAAATTTGGTGTAAACATTTGATAAATTATCTTTTTGGAAAAGGTCTTTTAATAAAAAAAGTAAATCCAGCTTATTTTTTGTATTATCTGACAGTAGAAATTTTTGGTATATTAATGCCCTACCTTCTATTTTTTCCATAGACTGATAAACTGTTTTAGCATTTATTAAAGTATTAAGTTCGAACGGAATTTGTTTATATATTTTAAAAACCTGACTTTTATTAACTTGATTTTTATTTGCTGCAATTTCAATATTTTCAATTTTCTCTTTATCAGTGATATCGTCAATTTTAATTAAATTAGCAGAATTCATATACTCCCAAATACTTCTATCTGTTTTATCATTTGGTTCATATTTAAAATTTGAAAAAGTTACGCTTGATAAGTAAAAGTTTAATAAATTATCATCTTTAATTTTTTTATTTTTATTTTCAGAAACGCCTAATAGAACATCTACCGCATTATCAAAAAATTTATCAGATTGCTTTTGCTCTTTGAGAATATCATGCAATAATTGGGCTTGGCTTTTTTTATTATTAAAAATTAAACAGTAAATTTTAAATTTTTCTAAGTATGGGTCTTTAATATCTTTTCCTATAAAGTTTACTTTTTCACAACCAATTTTGATATTAGCATTAGAAATATTCCTATCCACTAGATATTGAATAATTTTATTTTTATTTGGAAAATCATTATTTTTTGTTAAAAATTGCTCAATAAGATCATCTTTTTTATTTTTAATAAGCCAATTAATTTTAATATCTAAAAAATCTTTTTCACTTAAATTTACTGGTGCATATGAGTATGAAAAAAGAGTATTTAATAAAATACTTTCAGCAGTTTCTGAAAGTTTTAATTTATTTAAACGAGAAATTGTTTTTTGAATATTTTTACCGTCAGTGTTAGACCACATGGATAATTCAAAATTATATTTATCTGGGTCCCAAATACCATAAAGTAAAGTATTATCTTCTTCCACAGTAGCTTGTTCTTGAATAATATTACTCGTTTTTATATTATTATTTTTAATTAGTGGACTTTGTATTTTTAGTTCCTTTTTCTCTAATGCCTCATCTGTTTTATTTGAGGGTTTTTTTTTCCAAATATCAATTTCCTCTTCTGCATATGAGCTGCTTAGATTTATAAAGAAAATTAAAAAAAAAAATATTTTATTTAAGTCTGATAATTTCATTTGTAATATCAGTATTAAATTCTTTGTCGGGTTTTGAAAAATTGATTTTTTCTAATAAAAAAACTATCAAGACAATTATACTTGCAAATACTATTAACTTCAGCAATCTTTGCATTAAAGATTCCCTTAAACTTTTTTGTCGGTTGAATTTAAGTTGCATAGTTAAAAAATATATTTAAACTCGGAAAATAAGACAAATTTGTGATAAATCAAATTTTTAATTAGGATTATAATTGAATAAAAACCTTGTTTTAACTGGAATGATGGGCGTAGGTAAGTCTACTATAGGTAGATTAATAGCCAAAAAACTTAAAATGAAGTTCATTGATGTTGATAAGGCAATTGAAAATGAGGAACAAAGATCAATAAAACAGATTTTTGACGATAACGGAGAGAATTATTTTAGAAAATTAGAGGAAAAAATTACACTTAAAATTCTCAAGACTAATAAAGCAGTAGTTGCTTTAGGTGGTGGCGCATTTCTTAATAAAGAGGTTCGATCAAAAGTCTTAGGTTCATGTGTGAGTGTTTGGCTTAAAGTAAGCCTTGATAAGCTCATTAGACGATATAATAAGAATAATAAACGACCCTTATTAAATAAAAAAAAATTAGACACTGATGTGAAAAAAATATATCAGGCGAGAAAAAAAATTTATAGTTTAGCAAATTTTAAAATAAACTGTGATAATATTGATAAGGCAAAAATAGTAGAAAAGATATTAGATATTTATGACAATCAATCGATTAAAAGCTAGAAATTATTCAATAATTGTAGGTAAAAATTCTTTATCTACTTTACAAATTGAGGTTAAAAATCATTGTCCACAATGTAAAAAAATTGCTCTAGTAATAGATAAAAAAATACCAAAAAAATTTGTTTTAAAGATTAGAAAGATTTTAAAAAATTATAAACTATTTATTTTTTATGTATCATCTTCTGAAAAAATTAAAAATTTAAACCAAATTAATTTAATTATAAATAAATTACTAAAACTAAATTTCAATAGATCAGATTTAGTAATTGCTATGGGGGGTGGCATTATAGGCGACATGACCGGTTTTGGTGCAAGCATTTTTAAAAGAGGAATTAATTTTATTAATTTGCCAAGTACACTTTTAGCGCAAGTAGATTCCTGTATTGGAGGAAAAACAGCTGTTAATTCTAAACATGGAAAAAATTTAATAGGATCATTTTTTAATCCTAGAGTAGTAATTTCTGATACAGATTTATTAAAATCTTTACCAAAAAGAGAAATTATATGTGGATTTGCTGAAATATTAAAACATTCAATTATAAACGATAAAAAATTTTTTAATTTTTTAAAAAATAATACAAACAGTATTTTATCTCTTGAAAATAAAATTTTAGCCAAAAGCATTTTAAAAAGTTGTAAGATAAAATTAAGTTTTACTGAAAAAGACTTCAAAGAAAAAAATTTAAGAATGAAACTAAACTTTGGACATACATTTGCGCATGCGCTTGAGATTCAAAATAAATACTCTAATAAACTAAATCATGGTGAAGCAGTTTTAATAGGTATGTTGGTTGCTGCTAGAATTTCCAAATTAAAAAATTTATGTTCATCAAGCACTCTTTCGGCAATCGAAAATTTATATCAAAAATATGCTTTAGTTAAGAATTTAAATAAATACCTAAATAAAAAACAAATTTTAAAATCTATAAAGTTTATGAAAAATGATAAAAAAAAAGATGATGAAAAAATAAGCTTAATTTTATTAAGTAGTATTGGAAAAACAACATCTCCAGGACATCACAAATATAAATCTGCCCAAGTTGAAAAATTAATTAAAAAACTATTTTAAACGAATTTCTAATGCATGAATATTTTTTTGAAATTCTTCTTTGATAGTACTCATCAAAATTTTTTCAGCCTCAAGTCTACTAAGATTATTAAGATAATTTGATTTAATTTCTAAAATTAAATGAAGTTTACCTTTTTGGAAAGATTTATGATTTTTATGTGCGTTAGTATTATCTATTATTTTTATTTCTTCTAATTGAATGTTATTTTTTATTTTTTTTTCAATTTGATTTATATAAAAACTCATAGAATAATATATTATATATAAAAAAAAGAATTATGAAAATTATTTGTGATTGGGAAAACTGTAAAGAACAGGGAAGTTATAAAGCCCCAGTAGAAAGAGATAATATAAGAAAATATAGATTATTATGTTTAAAACATATTAAAATATTTAATAAAAACTGGAATTATTTCGAGAATATGAATAATGAAGAGATAGAATATTTTTTAAAATCAGATTTAACATGGCACAAGTCAACAAAAAGTTTTGGTTCTTCTGAAAATTTTTTCAATTTACTGTGGAATAATGCTTTAGAAGATAAGCTTAATATTTTTAAAACAACAGGTTTCAAAGATTTTCAAAAATCAAATCTTTCGACTAAAGAAAAAGATGCTTTTGACATTTTAGAATTAAAATATTCTGCAAAATGGCAAGAAATCCAACAAAAATTTAAATATCTTGTAAAGAAATATCATCCTGATAAAAACCAAGGTAGTAAAAAATATGAAGATAAGTTAAAAAAGATTACTTTGGCGTATAGTCAGCTAAAAATGAATTTAGGAAAAAAATAAATATGAGCACATCACAATTTATATCAAAACCGGATTTAAAAATTTCAGTTAAACAAACTTTTGGATTTGAAAGCAACATGGAATTGAATGGTTTTTCAAAAAAAAATGAGTACGTCCCAAAAATTGACCCTGATTATAAATTTGATAAAGATACCACATTGGCAATTTTAGCTGGTTTCTCTTTCAATAAAAGAGTTTTAATTCAAGGTTACCATGGTACAGGAAAATCTACTCACATAGAACAAGTTGCTGCAAGATTAAATTGGCCTTGTGTAAGAGTTAACTTAGATAGTCATATAAGTAGGATAGATCTTATTGGAAAAGACGCAATAATTCTAAAAGATGGAAAGCAAGTAACAGAGTTTAAAGAAGGTATTTTGCCTTGGTCTATCCAAAATCCTGTTGCTCTAGTATTTGATGAATATGATGCTGGTAGACCAGATGTAATGTTCGTTATTCAGAGAGTTCTGGAAAGTGAGGGAAATTTTACTTTATTAGATAAAAATAAAGTTTTAGAGCAACACGACTTTTTCAGAATGTTCGCAACCACAAACACTGTAGGTTTAGGAGACACAACAGGCCTATATCATGGGACTCAACAAATCAACCAAGGTCAAATGGATAGATGGAACATAGTTTCAACATTAAATTATCTCTCAAGTGAAAAGGAACTAGAGATTATTTTAGCTAAGAATAAAAAGTACAATAATAAAGAGGGTAAAGAAATCATTTCAAATATGATTAAAGTAGCTGATTTAACTCGAAAAGGTTTTATGCTAGGTGATATATCTACTGTAATGAGCCCAAGAACGGTTATGCATTGGGCAGAAAATACTAGTATATTCAAGGATAAAGGTTATGCATTTAGAGTTACGTTTTTGAATAAATGCGATGAAATTGAAAAAAAAATAATTTCTGAATATTATCAAAGATGTTTTGGAGAAGAGTTGCCAGAGTCTTCAATTAACGTTCAAATTTAAAGTGCAAAAAAAAGAAGAAATATTAGAAAATTTCAAAACTGCAATTAAATCAACAATTAAATCTTTATCAAACAAAGATGATTTAGAGATAAGTTTTGGCGGGCAAGATGTTTCAAGTGAAAATAATAAACTGAGACTGCCAGAAATAAAAGAGATACAAAACAAAATAAATTTTGACATAACTAGAGCACAAGCAGATTCCGAGTCACTTAAGCTAAGATATAGTGATAAAAAAATTTTGAAAAATTTTGAACCTAATGGGTCAAAAGCAAAAAAATTATATGGAATAGCTGAAAAAATTAGATATGAGTCTCTTGGAACTCAAGAATACAAAGGAATAAAAGATAACTTATTAAATTATTACTCAAAACAAAAACCTCCTCAAAATAAATTAGAAAATATCTTTTTTGCTTTTGAAAATTATTTACGAAAAGAATTTTTGCAGTCTATTAAAAGTTCAAAAATAGAAGATATTCCAGCTAAATATAAAAAAAAATTTGATAAAGCCTTCAAAACAAAAATTGGTAAAATTAAAGATAATATTGATAATCAAAAGTTTTTTAATGCTGCTATTTCTGAAATAATTGAAAAATTAGAAATTGAAGAAACTTCTGACTATGAAGAAATGGATAATAAAAAAGAAGAAGACAAAAATAAAGAAGTAAACAATAAAGACGACTCAGATCAAAAAAGAGATTCAAAATTTGACGAAAATCAAGAAATGGCTATAGATACAAGTATTCCAGAACTTGATAATTTAGCAGATGAAAATGATAAAGACTCAAATGAAATTGAAATCGAAGAATCCTCTAATGATTCTGAGAAAAGAATGAGAGCTAAAAATAGTTTTGGAGATCAAAAATATAAATTTTACACAAAAGAATTTGATGAAATTATAGTTGCAGAAGATCTTGAGTCAGAGGATGAATTATTTAGATTGAGACAAAATCTAGATCAACAGTTGTTACAACTAAAAAGTTTTATTTCAAAACTTGCAAATAAACTTCAAAGAAAGTTATTAGCTAAACAAAATCGATCTTGGGATTTTGATTTAGAGGAAGGAATGCTAGATACCTCAAAACTATCTCGAATTATTATCGACCCTTTAAACTCTTTATCTTTCAAAAAAGAGAAAGAGACAGAATTTAAAGATACTCTAGTAACTATTCTTATTGACAATTCTGGCTCGATGAGAGGTAAACCTATTTCTGTTGCTGCAATTTGTGCTGATATTTTATCTAGAACATTAGAAAGATGCTCAGTAAAAGTGGAAATTTTAGGGTTTACAACTAAACATTGGAAAGGTGGCTCAAGCAGAGAACTATGGATGAAAAATGACAAGCCAAGATCTCCAGGAAGACTTAATGATTTAAGACACATTATTTATAAGTCTGCAGACACACCTTGGAGACTAGCAAAAAAGAATATGGGATTAATGTTGAAAGAAGGACTTCTTAAAGAAAATATTGATGGAGAAGCATTAAAATGGGCTTTTGAAAAAATGTCAAAAAGAAAAGAGGAGAGAAAAATTTTAATGGTAATTTCTGACGGCGCACCAGTAGATGACTCTACGCTATCAACAAATTCAAGTGATTTTTTGGAAACAAATTTAAAACATACTGTGCAGTGGATTGAAAATAAATCAGACGTTGAACTACTTGCTATTGGCATAGGACACGATGTTACAAGGTATTATAAGAAAGCTGTAAAAATTACTGATGTTCAAGATCTAGGTGACGTGATGATAAATCAGTTAACTGACTTATTCAAAGACGATAAAAGAGTCTTAAATTAATAATTCAAATTTTTAAATTTTAAATCTGTAAAGTCCCTAATTTTATCAATACATAGCTTAAACGGTATTAACATAATTAATGCTACTATAAGTTTAACTGCAAGATCACCAAGAGCTAAAGTAAACCAAGGAATTCCTGTTTTATAAAATGCTATTAAGAAAAAGATAAAAGTATCAATTATTGATCCTAAAATTGAAGATGTTAGTGGAGCTACATACCAAGTTTTCTTTCTAAGTAAATCAAATATATTCACATCAAGGTTTTGGGCAATAATAAATGCTGTAGCCGACCCTATAGCAATTCTAATTGATATTATATCTTCAAAATTAGTTGAAACAAACAACGTTAAAATTATTCCTACAAAAAAACCAATAAGAACAAGTCTACGAGCGATTTTCTTTCCAAAAGCTCTGTTTGCTAAATCTGTAATTAAAAAAGTAATCGGGTAACTAAATGCACCGTAAGTTAGTAGATTGTCTAATTCATAAAACTTTACAGGAAATTGTACAAGATAATTGGAGGAAATTATAACTAGGCCCATTAAAAAAGATAATGTAAAGAACAATTTTCTTTTAGAAGCTGATAACATTATTTTTATTTTTGAGAAACTATTGAAAATTTTAATTTTTTAACTCTCTTAGATAAATTTTTTCTCTTTGCTGTTTTTAAGAACTTGTCTATTCCACCTTTGAAATCAACAGTTCTAAGAGCAGCATTACTTACATTGAGTCTAATACTTCTCTTTAAAATATCACTTTTAAATGAAATTTTTTTAAGATTTGGCAAAAAACGTCTTTTAGTTTTGTTATTAGCATGACTAACGTTATGACCTTTTAAAGGTAACACACCAGTGAGCTCACATCTTTTTGTCATAATACCAAATGGTATAGTTGTAAGTATTAATTTGGTCAAGGACTAATTATGAACCAGTGCCAACAATTTCACTTATATTTTTGATTTTTTCTTTTTCCAATATATCAATTAATTCACTTTTGATCTTTTTTACTATTCCCGGTCCTTCATAAATCATGCCAGTGTATAATTGTAATAGATTAGCTCCAGATTTTAATCTTTCATAAGCAGTCAAACCTGAATTTACTCCTCCGACTCCAATTATCAAAATTTCGCCCTTAATTTCTTTATAAAACTTTTTTATTAAATCGTTTGATATCTTTGTTAGTGGTTCTCCAGATAAACCTCCGGACTCATCTTTATATTTTCCTGTTAAATTTTCCCTATTTTTGTCTGTAGTATTTGAAATAATTACACCACTTATATTAAATCTTTTCATTAACTCTATTATATGTCCTATTTCGCTGTCAGTTATGTCAGGAGAAACTTTAAGTATTAATGGTTTTTTTATATTATTTTTTTTTGTAAATTCTGTAATATTTTTTAAAAGATTTTGTAAAGTTTTTTCATCATGAAAATCTCTTAAACCAGGAGTATTAGGTGATGAAATATTAATAGTTATATAATTTGCATGATTAAAAATTTCTTTTATACACTTAAGGTAGTCGTTAATTTTATTTTCACTATCTTTATTCGGACCGATATTAATTCCTAGAAAATCTGCCGGGGGATTTTTTTGAAGTCTTTCAGAAACTTTTTCCAGCCCATCATTATTAAAACCTAGTCTGTTTATAAGAGCGCGATCATTTTCAAGTCTAAATACTCTTGGTTTTGGATTTCCATACTGTTGTTTTGGCGTGACAGTGCCTACTTCGATAAAACCAAACCCAAATTTAAACAATGAATTATAAACCTCAGCGCTTTTATCAAATCCAGCTGCTAATCCTATGGGATTCTTAATTTTAGTACCCAATATTTTTGTCTCAAGTATCGATTCATTTTCAACCGTAAATATATCTTCAGGAAGAAAATTATATTTCAAAGACTTGATCGCTAAATCATGCGCCATTTCCGGATCTATTTTAAAAATAAATGGCTTAAGTAGTGAAAACATCTAATTAATTTTATCTTTTATCAGTTTTACAGTTTCTTTCACACCAAAAAAGCTGACAAAAAATCCCATTCTTGGTCCATCTATATCTCCAAATAAAACTTGATAAATTAACTTAAACCAATCTCTGAGGTTTTTTTCATATCCATTGTCTTTACCTACTGAATACACAATAGTCTGGATTTCTTCTGGCGGCATATTTTCATTAATTTTTTCAATATTTAAAGCAAGATTTTTTAACGCTTTTTTTTCTTGCTCATTAGGAATTTTATAAATTTTATTTGGTTTTAATTTGTCTTTAAAAAATTTTATAGCGTTTTCTGTTAGACTATCTAATATTGGATTACTTGTTGGTCTCACATCTTTATGAAACCTATTAATAAATTTCCATAATGTTTTTTTATCGTCTGTATTGCTTGATCCTACTAGATTTAAGAGCATAGAAAAAGACATAACAATCTTCTCTTTGGGTGGTTCTCCATTATGAATGTGCCAAACAGGATTTGATATTTGATCCTTCTCTTTTTGATCAGGAAATTTTTCTATAAGAGATAAATATTCATCAACAGCTTTTGGTACAACATCTGAATATAACTTCTTTGCTCTTTTAGGGTTTTGATACATATACAATGAGAGACTTTCAGGGGAGGCATAGTTAAGCCATTCCTCTATAGTAATACCATTTCCTTTTGATTTCGAAATTTTTTCACCTTTTTCGTCTAAAAAAAGTTCATAAGCAAATCCGCTAGGTGGAGTTTTGCCTAAAATTTTACAAACTTTACTCGATAATATGGCGCTCTCAGTAAGATCTTTACCGTACATTTCAAAGTCAACATCAAATGTAAACCATCTCATTGCCCAGTCAACTTTCCATTGTAATTTACAATTTCCATCGTAAATAGTTGTTTGAATTTTTTTATCACCATTACTAAAAGTAATTTTACCTGTTTTTTTTTCAAGATTTAACATTGGAATTTCTAAAACTCTACCGGTCTCCGGACACAAAGGTAAAAAGGGACAATAAGTTTTCCTTCTTTCTGATCTTAATGTAGGTAAAATAATATTCATTATATCCTCATATTTTTCTGCTACCCTTTTAAGAGAGTCATTAAAAGTTCCATTTGTATAATTTTCAGTTGAACTTTTAAAAGAAAAATCAAAGTTAAACTTTTTTAAAAATTGTTTAAGCATTGTATTATTATGTTCAGCAAAACTCTTAAATTTTCCAAATGGATCCGGAATATTGCTTAGGGGTTTTCCAATATTTTTTTTTAAAACTTCATCGTTAGGAATATTATCGGGTACTTTTCTTAAACCATCCATATCATCAGAAAAGGTTATCAATTCTGTATCAAATTTTTCAATATGACGTAATGCATTAATCATCATCGTAGTACGAGCAACTTCACCAAAAGTACCAATATGAGGTAAACCACTTGGACCATAACCTGTTTGAAAGATAATTTTTTTTTTTGTTTTAATTAATTCTTTTCTATCTTTAATCAACTTTCTTACCTCCACAAAAGGCCAGGCAGAAGCTGATTGAATCACATTATTATCAAGCATAATAAAGGTTTATAAAATTTTCTTTATAAAATACAGTTATTAATTTATTAAATACAGTTGAATTTTTTTAGTATTTAAATAGTCTGAATTTAATGTCATCAAATAAAACAGTTTTTTTCTTAATAGGTGTATTAATAACAATTTTGGGATTTTCGATGCTGATTCCTTATGTTATCCAAGTTTTACTAAAAGAAAATAGTCACAGTTTTATAGGTTCATCGTTTGTTACAATTTTTGTTGGTGTTTTATTTATTCTTTCGAATTTAGAAAGACAATTTAAATTGAATCTACAACAGACTTTTTTATTTTCAGCTTTAGCTTGGTTTTTAATTGCAGTATTTGGAAGTTTACCATTTTTATTATCTCCAATACCATTTTCAATTAGTGAGGCTTTTTTTGAAAGTATGTCTGGTATTACTACAACTGGTGCAACAGTTATTACTGATTTAGATGGAACCCCTAAAAGCATTTTATTATGGAGAGCTATAATGCAATGGTTGGGAGGCATAGGAATTATTGTTATGGCAATTACTATTCTTCCTTTGTTAAAAGTAGGTGGAATGCAACTCTTTAAAATGGAAGGTCCATTGTCGACAGAAAAAATTTTACCTAGAACTTTAGAAGTAGCAACAATTCTAATTATAACTTATTTTATTCTAACCTCTCTGTGCGCTTTCTTTTATTGGATGTTTGGTATGTCTATTTTTGACAGTGTAGCTCACTCTATGACTACTTTAGCGACTGGCGGTTTTTCGACTCATAACGACTCAATTGGTTTTTTTAGTAATTCAAATATAGAAATTGTAGCAAGTGTTTTTATTATTTTAGGAAGCATACCTTTCATATCATATCTTAAGTTTATTAAAGGTAATAGAAAAATTTTTGTAGAAGATATCCAAATTAAAGGTTTAATTAATATTTTATGTCTTTCAATTTTAATAATGTTTATTTATCTTTTTATAATAAGTGATGAGACATCAATTTTAGAAAATTTTAGAATTTCATTTTTTAATGTCATATCTATTTTATCAGGAACTGGTTATGTGACTGATGACTTTGGTCTATGGGGAAAATTTTCTTTAATATTTTTTCTCTTTTTGATGTTTATAGGAGGATGTGCTGGATCGACAGCGTGTGGAATAAAAATATTTAGACTCCAAATGTTGTTAGTTTTTTTGAAAAATCAAATAAAAAAGTTAATTTCACCTAATAGTGTAATAATCATTAAATATAATAATCAGAAAATTTCTGATGATTTTATGAAATCTGTCATTACTTTTATTTTTTCATTTTTGTTAATTTTTTTTATTATTGCTTTATTGTTGTCTTTAACGGGACTAGATTTCTTAACAGCTATTTCTGGAGCTGCAAGTGCTATTTCAAACGTTGGGCCTGGGTTAGGTGATATTATAGGTCCTGATGGTAATTATAAAAATATTCCAGATATCTCCAAATGGATTTTAGCGTTTGGTATGCTATTAGGAAGATTAGAGTTATTTGCTATTTTAGTTTTATTTTTTCCGTCTTTTTGGAGAAATTAAATTATGGAGATATATAAAAAACAAAAATTATCAGAAACTTTTAAAGTATATTTTGATCAAAGAATGATCAAAATATTATTGCTCGGAGCTATTAGTGGTTTTCCATGGGTTATTAT
>CACPFY010000002.1 GCA_902633335.1 uncultured Pelagibacteraceae bacterium
ACATTATTGGTATAAACTTTTTTTGAGCTTCAGGATCATTTTTTGCATGCCCATTTATGGTTTCTAAAAACCCTTTGATCGATACTAATGGAGTTTTTAATTCATGACTAACATTTGCTACAAAATCTGATTTGAATTTTTGTGCTTTTACAATTTCAGTATAATCTTTTAAAAAAAGATTTATGGTATCTGGATCATCAGAAAAAATACTTTCGCCGATCATGATATAAACTTTAAAAAATTGAAAGGAAGGCTGACTCAACTCTAAATCCATATTAATAGTTTTTCTTTTATTTACAACTAAATCAATATTTTGTAGCAGATCAGGAACTCTTAATATTGTAGCAATATGTTTACCAAGACTTTCTTTGCCAAATTTATTTTTAGCGCTTGGATTTAAATACTTTATATTTTTATATTTATCTAAAATTATTAAATAATCATCTAATTGATTTAATATTGCTCCTTTCTGAGGGTCGTCCTCAATATCTTCGTTGGTAATATCTTGAACTTCTTGATATAAATTTTCAGTTTGTTTTTGATCTCTAACTTCACTTCTGGCATCAAATCCGGCCTTGATGAATTTTGCAGAAACTAGAATAACAACGATTGAAATAATTGCAGCTAGCGATAAAAATAATAATGTCATCATTGTTTAAGTTTTCCTAAAACATTTATAAGAATTGCTTCATATAAATATGAAATTATAACTTAAACTTTAAATTATGCAAAATATAGAGGTCAATTAGGTGCAGTGTTAGCTAAAAATATTTTAGCACAGTTCTCCCAAGTATATTTTTTAGCTATTTCTTTACAATCGTCTCTATTTAATTTTAAAGCTTCTAGAGCGGCTACTTTTAAATCTTTATTTAAAACACCACCATTCGTTCCCTCTAAAATATCTTTTGGACCTGTAACTGGATAGGCTGCAACAGGTGTTCCGCATTGTAAACCTTCAATAATAACTATACCAAAAGTATCTGTTAAGCTCGGCATAACAAAAACATCTGCTGATGCAAAGTAAGATGCTAACTCACCATTTGTTTTCTCGCCTTTAAAAATGACATTAGGAAATTCTTGTTTTAATTTTTTTAAATCTGGCCCCTTTCCTACTACAATTTTAGTTCCTTCTAGATCAAGATTAAGAAAAGCTCTAATATTTTTCTCAATGGAAACTCTACCTACATATAGCCAAATAGGTCTTTTATATTCTAAATTAAGGCGCCTGGGGTTTTTAAATGCTCCATGATTGGCCCCTCGTGTCCAAACAGTGAGTTTTTCTGGATCAAAACCAATTTTTTTTAAATCCTCTTTCATTGATTTTGTAGTTACTAAAGTTTTGTAAGCGGCTGAGTGAAAGTTTTTGAGAAATTTTTGAGGTATTTTAATAGGTATAAAAGGTGCGTAAAGTTTAATATATTTATCGAAAGACGTGTGGTAACTGGTTGTAAATTTTAAATTATTTTTTAAACAATATCTTCTTGCAAAGTAACCCAGCGTATCTTCTGTGGCTATATGGATAACTAACTTTTCTTTATTTTTTTTAGCAAATTCTAACTCTTTTTGAATCATTCTTCCAACTTTAGGCCATACATTTAAAGCAATTTTAATATCATTATATTTAGGCAACGGAACAGTCAAAAAATTTACTGGAGTTATAAAGTTAACAGTATGCCCAAGTTTTTTTAATTCTTCTTTTAATTGTTCAAGGGTTCTCACTACACCATTTATTACCTGTTCTTTGCAAGCTCCTGTGACTATTAATATTCTCATGGATTATTTATTAACGATTTTTAAATATGGTTCGTAATTTACAACTTCTTCTCTTATTTTGTCCCAATCTATAACTTCCATTCTACCATCAAAATGCTCAACTAAAAATGTTGCTCCCTCAACCCAGTCGCCACAGTTTAGGTAATTTATTCCATCAAGATTTTGGTTTGCAGCATGATGTATATGACCACATATAATACCATCAGCTTTTTTCTTCTTTGCGTAATTTGCTAAGGTCTTTTCATAGTCACCAATATACTTAACTGCATTTTTAACTTTATGTTTTAGATATTTTGCTAAAGACCAATTTGGCTTTTTGAATAATCTTCTGATGAAATTTATTACTACATTAAATTCTAACAGAAAGCTGTATGCTACTGCTCCAACTTTTGATAACCAAGGTGCATATTTCATTACACCGTCCCATGCATCGCCGTGTATTACTATATATTTTTTATTATCACTTGAAACATGTAAGCAGCGGTTTATAACTTCGATACCACCAAAATGAAGTGGTAAAAATTTTCTAAAAACGTCATCATGATTACCAATTATATATTTTACTTTTGTTCCGTGTCTTGCTTTTCTTAAGGTTTTTTGAATAACGTCATTATGTTCCTGAGGCCAATAAAAATTATTTTTCAAAGCCCATATATCAATAATGTCACCTACGAGATATAAATTTTCTGATTTTGAATGCTTATAAAATTCAAGTAGCTTATTTGCAGAACTTTTTCTGTGTCCTAAATGAACATCACTTATAAAAATGCTTTTATAATTTAAAATTTTTCCTTTAGATTTTGTTTGAATTGTTTCCATAAATTTAATAAAACGAATCTCTAGTAACAGTTGAATCATATAAATGTTACAGAATTGTTAAAAAATGATTAAGAAACTAAATTTTGCAGTTATATTCAACGCCAATGCAGCAGGCGGTAGAAAACTTAAGTTAATTAATAAGGTCATTTATCTTCTAGAGAAAAATCACACTGTAGAACTTTTTAAAACTCAAAGTGAAGAACATGCGAGAAAAGTGTTTAAAGAATTGTCTAATAAACAATTTGATCGATTAGTATTTGCTGGAGGTGACGGAAGTGTTTGCTTTGGTATCAATGAAATGTTTAAAAGTGACAATTTAAAAGACAAATTAGTTGGATACATACCTGCAGGTACTGCAAATATTCTGCAAATAGAAACTCAAATTAAGAAAAAGGCTGAGGAGATTTACAATGTCCTCGTATCAGATAATCATAAGAAAATTTCATTAGCAAAAATAAATGATAAGTATTTTTTCTTAATGGCTGGTGTAGGTTTTGACTCTAGAATTGTTGAGTCCATAAATACAAATATTAAAAAGTATCTCGGAAAAGTAATTTTTGCTTTTAAAGGTTTTCAGCATTTTTTATTTTTAAAGAATAATAAAATGGAGGTTGAGTTAGAAAATGAAAAAATAATGGCTGATTGGATTTTATGTACTAATTCAAAATACTATGCTGGTCCCCATTCTATTACAAACGATACAAATATATTTGAAAACAAGATAGTGGCTTACATATTTAAAGACCTAACCAGAATAAAATTGCTTTACTATGTTTGGTTAATATTGACTAAGGGTGACTTAGGTCCAGCAAAAAGTGTGATCAAAAAAGAACTGGACAGATTAAAAATAAATGGTGTTAACAATAAAGTTCTATCTCAGGTTGACGGTGAAAATTGTGGTTACGTAAACAGTCTTGAAATCCAAAAAACAGACAGGTTCATCAATTTATTAGTTCCGTAAAATTTTCTAAATTTTTTTTCAACTTTTAGTTTAAAAGGTTTTTCTAAATTTCATTTGAAAACTTTTTAAAACTGTTCTAAGATTTTTAAGTTTTTGGAGGAACAATATGAAAAAAAAATTGAAAAAAAACGAAAAAAAGAAAAAGAAAATACTAAAATCAATCGATAAGCTTAAAAATAAAATAAGCACTAAACAAAAAAAACTATCAAAGGTTGAACTAAAGATAGCTAGTCTCGAGAAAAAAATTGCTGAAAAAAAAGCTAGCAAAAATAATAAAGAGCCTATCGCAGCATCTTTAAATAATTAGTTTATATAGAAATTAAATGCCCCTGATCCTAAAAATCAGGGGTTTATTTTAATTCACCAAAAAGGTTTAAAAGTATTACTCCTGAAACAATTAAGATTAATCCAACAGTTCCATAAAGGTTTGGGGTTTGATTATATTTAAATATTCCAAATAATGTAACTGCGGTTATCGTTAATGCTCCGTAGGTCGCATAAGTAAATCCAACTGGAATTATTGTCATTGCTCTAGATAAACAAAAAATACAAACAACAATACTTGAAATACAAAAAAGTGTAGGTGTAAGCTTAGTAAAACTTTCTGTAGTTTTTAAAAAACCGTTAGTGGCAATACCTGTAATGATTGCAAGAGTTAAATAAATATATCCTGAAAATAAACTTAAACTTTTCATTTTGCTTTTGCGAATTGCCCTCCATCACGATAACGCCATAACCATTTTTCCATAGCTTGTTCGACGTCTTTTGGCTTTATATCTAAATCACTAATTGTAAGTTCTTTATTTGAAACAACGTTATCAGCTTCTGATAAAATTTCACATTGATCTCTTGTTAAAACTGGTGGGATCGGTAATAAACTTAAAATTGAACTTTGAATTTTCGCTATAGCCATAGGCATCTCTATAACAAATCTTTTTTTATTAATAGTTTTCATTATAGATTTTACCATATCACCAAAACTTATTACTGTAGGACCACCTATCTCGTAAATTTTACCTTCGTTCTTTTTTGCTTGTATGGCTTTAATAATAGCATCAGCTACATCCGTTACCATTATCGGTTGAAATTTATAATCTATTCCCACAATTGGAATTACTGGTGAAAAACTTAATTTTGAAAACAAATTTGTAAAATTATCTTCAGGTCCGCATACAACACTTGGTCTTATAATTACGGTATTTTTAAAGTTCATTAGAGATTTTTGCTCTCCAGCAAATTTTGATCTTTGATATGCCGATTTTGAATCTTTATTGGCTCCTATTGCAGAAACATGAATATATTTTTTTACTTTATGTTTTTCACATAATCTTGAAATAATATCTGGGATATCTGAGTGAATTTTTGTAAATTTTTGCTTTCTATTTTCAAATAATATTCCAATTAAATTAATGACCACATCTGAATTACTGATAGCTTCTTCTATTTTATCAAAATTGTTTGAATTGAAATCAATTAACTCTACCGATCCTGGAGGTGCTTGAGTCTTAAGATAACCCTTTTGAAAGGCCTTTCTGGTAGGAATGATGCATCTGAACTGTTTATTCGTCAAATTTCGAACAAGATATCGTCCTATAAATCCACCACCGCCAAGGATTGTTGCTATTGGGTAATTGTTCATGGTAATTAGATAATATGGTAAAAATTCATAGATTAAAAGGCGACATTACTCCCACAATAGCTAGTTCATTTAAAGGAAGTATTGCAATAGATACTGAAGCAACTGGACTGAAAATTCCAGAAAGAGATAAATTAAGTTTAATACAAATCTGTGGTGAGGATGGCGAAGTTTATATTATTCAACCTAATCGAAATAATTATAAAGCTCCAAACTTGGTTTCTTTATTAGAAAATGAAAAAATTTTAAAAATAGGTCATTTCTTAAGATTTGACAAAAATGCTTTAGAATATTTTTTAAAATGTAAGATGAAGAATATTTTCGACACTAAAATTGCATCTAAAGTTGTAAGAACTTATACCGATCAACATGGTTTAAAAAACTTAGTTTTTGAATTTTGCAATAAAAATTTGGATAAAAGACAAGGTAGTTCAGACTGGAATAAAGACTTGGATGAGTTAACTGACAAACAATTAGAATATGCAGCAGGTGATGTTATCTACTTGCATAAAATTAAAGCACAATTAGAAAAGATGCTTGTAAGAGAGAAAAGAATGGATCTATTTAAAAGATGTATAAGTTTTTTAGATACAAGAATCGAATTAGATCAGAATGGTTTTAAATTTGATATTTTTGAACACTAATGAATAAAAATAATTACATAAAATTAGCTAAAAAATCTGCTGCTAAACAAATATCTGAATTAAAAAAAATAAATAAAGTTTTTAATAGCTCTTTTGTGAAAGCTGTAGAGTCTATATATCAATGCCGCGGAAAAGTAATTTGTGCTGGAATTGGAAAGTCAGGCTTAATCGCAAGAAAAGTTTCTGCAACTTTATCCTCGGTTGGAATATCTTCTTTTTTCTTAAGTCCTAGTGAAGCTAATCATGGTGATCTTGGTCAAATAGATAGAAAAGATTTACTTTTAGTTTTTTCTTATTCAGGAAATACCACAGAACTTACAAGTATTTTAAAATACGCAAATAGATTCAATATTAAAATAATAGGTGTTGCTTCGAAGCCTGATAGCACTTTGATAAAAGCAAGTGATGTTAAGATACTTATACCAATAGTCAAAGAAGCAGATCCAACGGGAATGGTGCCAACATCTAGCACAAGTATAACTTTGTTATTTGGGGACTGTTTAGCCGTAGCTTTGATGAATAAAATTAAGTTTTCAAAAGAACGCTTTAAAGTATTTCACCCAGGTGGAAATATTGGTCAAACACTATTACTTGTAAAAGATATAATGGTAAAAGGCTCAAAAATTCCAAAAATTAAAATTACAAGTAATATTAGTGAGGCGACAAAACAAATTACAAAATATAATTTGGGTTTAGCAATCGTTATGAATAAAAATAGAGTCGAAGGAATATTGACTGATGGTGATACTAGAAGAAGTTTAAGATATAATTTAAAGTCCCAGAATTTAAAAAAAATTATGAACTCTAACCCGGTTTTTATTTCTGAAAACTCCACAGCTTCCAAAGCATTATCAATCATGAACAAGAGAAAAATAACAAGTCTTCTAGTTACCTCAGAAAAAAAAATGAACAGTAAAAGTAAGAATAAAATCCTTAAGGGTATTATTCATATTCACTCATTGCTACAATCTGGAATAAAATGAGCTATAGAAAAAAAAGGTTAATTTTCATTCAATCAATACTTTTGATGGTGGCAATATTATTGTTATACATTTTTTACTATTATGACGGTAAGAATAATAATTTAGAGAAAGAAGTTAAAATCGAGAAAGAAGAATTTGAAAAATTAGGCGAGGAAAATTATTTCGAGGATGTGGAATATAATGGAATTGACTCAAATGGTAACAGATACAAATTAAAGTCACAGATTGCTTCTTTTGATGATAAAACTCCAGAACTAGTGAACATGATCGGAATGAATGCTACATTTTATTTTAAAAATGGAACCATTCTTAAAATATCTGGTAAAACAGGTAAGTATAACAACAAAACTAACGACATGGAATTTAGAGAAGATGTAAAGGTTTCTCAAGCAGATAACAAAATATTTGCAGACAATTTGGATTATTTTAATTTAGAAAAATTAATAAAAGTATATGGTAATGTTAAAGGAGAAAGTTTAGATGGAAATTTTTCTTCAGATATCTTAAACTTAGATATAGATAATCAGTCAGCTGATATTTTAATGAATAGAAATGAACAAGTTAATATAAACTTAAAAAGATGAAAAAAGGTTTCAGAATAATTAAATTCAAAAAAAACAAACCAATATTTGAATTAAAAGATATTAGTAAATCTTTTGATGGTAGACCAATCTTAAAAAAGATTTCTATGGAGATGCATCCGGGTGAAATCGTAGGATTGTTAGGTCCGAATGGATCAGGTAAGTCCACCTTATACAATATAATCATTGGTCAACATATGGCAGATAAAGGTAAAATAATAATAAATAATAAAGATATTTCTGAAATTCCTATTCACGAGAGAACTAAAAGAGGTTTAGGATATTTGAGTCAACAAAGAAGTGTATTTAACATGTCTGTTTATAATAATTTACTTGGTATATGTCAGTTGTCTATAAAAAATACTGATGAACAAAGAAGAATGACAGAAAAATTATTAGATGAATTTAATCTTCAACATTTAAGAACTTTAAATAGCAACGTGCTATCTGGGGGTGAAGTAAGAAGGTTGATGATGGCTAGAATTATGATTAATAAACCAAAAGTAATTTTATTAGATGAACCCATGGCAGCTTTAGATCCAATAGTTGTGCAGGATATTCAAAAATACATCCTTAAAATACAATCTTACGGATGTTCTATTATGATAACGGATCACCAGGTTAGAAATCTATTTGATATTGTTGATAGAGCATACGTTCTTGGTGAACAATCAATAATTGCCGAAGGAACACCAGGAGAAATATTAAAATCCTCAAAAGCGATACAATTATATTTTGGTAATCAGTATTCATCAAATTAATGAATTCTAAAAAATTTTCTTTGGTAATAAATAAACCTATCAAGAATTTTAAAAAAAAAATAATAGTAGATAGTGATAAATCGATTTCCATTAGATCTTTTTTGATTGGATCTATTTGCCAAGGTGTGTCTTCAGTAAAAAATGTTCTTGAGTCCGAAGATGTTTTTTCAACAATAAGTTGTCTTAGAAAACTAAATATTAAAATTATAAATCATGGTAATAAAAATTATCAAATTTTTGGGAGGGGATTAGGATCTTATAGTTCAAAAAATATATCGAAACTTTATTTTGGAAATTCTGGTACACTTGCCAGGTTAATAATTGGAATTATTACGTCAACACCAAATATAAGCTTAAAAGTCTTTGGAGATAAATCTTTAAACAAAAGAAATATGAAAAAGTTAATAACTCTAATGAGTAAATTTGGAGCTGAATTCCGTCCAAAAAATAAATTTTTTTTTCCACTACACATTACTTCATCAAATTACCCTATAGGTATTTCCTACGAGTCCGGGGTATCAGCGCAACTTAAAAGTGCTGTTATGCTGGCTGGTTTAAATTCTTATGGGAATACAGAAATAAAAGAAAGTTTAAAAAGTAGGGATCATACAGAGAATATGTTAAAAAAAAATAAGAAAGCAATAAAGATACAAAATAGAAAAGTAAAAAATATTAAAATATTTGGAAAACAAAATTTAGAAAAGTTTTCTTTAGATGTACCTGGAGATCCATCATCGGCAGCCTTTTTTACAGCACTAACTTTGCTTAAAGAAAATTCATATTTAAAAATAAAAAATGTAGGATTAAATCCAACTAGAATAGGTTTTTATTCTCTTTTAAAAAAGAGTGGCGCTAAAATACAATTTACTAATAAAAAGAAAATTAACAACGAGCAAGTTGGTGATATAATTGTAAAGAGCAGTAAATTGAAACCTATTAATGCCAGTAAAAAATATTATTTAAACACTACTGATGAATATCCAATTTTATTTATTATTTCAGCTTTGACTGAAGGGAAATCTTATTTTTCTGGAATATCGGATTTAAAAAACAAAGAGAGTGATAGGGTAAAGGAAATGCAAAAAATTTTAAATCAGATGGATGTATTATCAAAATTTAAAAACGGCCAATTATTAATTAATGGTAAAAAGTTAAAAGTTTATAGAAACAGAAAAATTAATGTTTCAAATTTGGGCGATCATAGAATTTGTATGTCAGCAGCTATCCTTGGATTTGTAACTGGATTTAAAATAAAAATTAAAAATTTTGAAACGGTGAGAACTTCGTCTCCAAGTTTTCTTAAAATTATAAAACAATTAGGTGGGTCGTTTGAAAAAAAGGAAATATAAAAACTTAATTATTAGTTGTGATGGTGGCGCTGCCAGTGGGAAGACTACAGGGGCAAAATTAATTGCTAAGAAATATAACTTGAAGTTTCTCTCATCAGGAATGCTGTATAGATATGCCAGTTATTTAATTATAAAGAAAAAACCTAAAAATCAAATTTCATTACTTCAAAAGGAATTTAAGAAAATTAATCTCAAAAAATTAAATAGGTTAGAATTAGATACACAGCTAATTTCAGATCACACGTCTAAAATTGCAAAAGTTAAAAAAATTAGAAGTATATTAAAATCTTTTCAAATTTCCTTTTCGAGGAAATATAATAATTGTATTATCGAAGGACGAGATATATCAACGGAGATAATTCCCTATTCAGATGTAAAATTTTATTTTGTATGTGATTTAGAAAATGCCTCAAAAAGAAGGTATCAAGACCTTAAAAAGAAAAATCATAAGGTGAAGTTGTCGGAAGTAAAAAAATCAATAAAATTAAGAAATTTGAGGGATAAAAATAGAAAACATAGTCCTTTACTCAAACATAGAGATGCGTTAGAAATCCACACCGGAAAACTTAATAGAAAAAAAATGGTAGAAAAAATGTCAAAACATATAGAAGACGTGATGAATACTTAATATGTCCACAGAGCAAAAGCAAACCTCCTCAAACACTAAACATAAAGAATTTCAATCTTTGCTAGACGAAGATTTTAAAGCAAGGAAACTCAAAGAAAACGAAATCATTAAAGCCACAGTAACAGAGATTACAAAAAATTTTATAGTTGTTGACTGTAAGGCAAAAATGGAGGGGATGATACCAATTGAAGAATTTAAACATGACAAAGAATTCGATAAGTTAAAAGTTGGATCAACAGTTGAAGTTTATTTAGAGAGAATTGAAAGCTTTAAGGGTGAAATAGTAATTTCCAGGGAGAAAGCTAAAAGAATGGTCGCTTGGAAAAAAATGGAAAAAATTTTTGAAACTCAAGAGGAAGTGACTGGTTTTGTTACAGGGAAAGTAAAAGGTGGATATGTATGTACTGTAGATGGACTTCCAACCTTCATGCCATCATCTCAAATAGATGTAAGACCTTTAAAAAAGGTTGATCATTTAATGAATGTCCCAATTAAAGTAGTTGCCACTAGAATTGATAAAAAAAGAGGAAATGTATGTACTAGTAGAAGAGCGGTTTTAGAAAAAAGTAAAAACGCTGAACTTAAAGAAGCCCTAAAAAATTTAAAAGAAGGAGATGTAGTAGAGAATGCAAAAGTAAAAGCTACTACAGATTGGGGAATATTTTTAGATATTGATGGTATAGATGCACTATTGCACGTAAGTGATTTATCTTATGGTCGGGTAAAAAAACCATCTGACCTTGTAACAATTGGTCAAAATCTTAAAGTAAAGATTACAAAAATTGACAAAACTACTAATAGGGTCTCTGCCTCTATTAAAGCGTTAACTGAAGACCCTTACGAAAATTTATCGAAAAAATTTAAAATTGGAGAAATCTATGAAGGAACATGCACGAAATTAATGGATTATGGTGTTTTCGTTAAACTAGAAGAGGGAATTGAAGGTTTAATACACAATAGCGAGCTATCATGGCAGAATAGAAATGTGCAGCCTAGCAAAGTGCTATCGCCATCTCAAAACGTAAAAGTAAAAATAATAAGTATTGATAAAGATGCAAAAAGAATTTCTTTATCTTACAAAGAGACTTTAGAAAATCCTTGGACCAAAGTGATGGATTCTGTTGGCCAAAAAGTAAAAATTAAAATAAAAAATATTACGGATAAAGCCATATTCGGAGAGCTTGATTCCGGTTTGGTAGGAATGCTCCATTATAAAGAGATAAACTTTGATGAAAAACAAGAATATTTAAATAAATATAAAAAGAATGATGTTATAGAAGTAAAAATCATAGAGGTAAAAGACGAAAAAATTAGATTTTCTAAGAGAGCACTCGATAAAGATCCTCTTGATTGGTTCAAAGAAAATAATAAAAAAGTTGGAGATATCATTACTACTAGAATTCACGAGGTAATGAAAACTGGTGTTAAAGTATCTGTTGATAACGAAAAGAAAATAATTGTGTCTATTAGAAAAGCAGATTTAGCAAAATCTTCCGCGGATGCTCGGCCAGAAGTATTTTCTCCAGGAAATGCACTTGATGCAAAAATTACAGAACTTGACTTATCAAAAAGAAAAATAAAACTAAGTGTAAAAGCGGCACAAATAGACGAGGAGAAAAGTCTTGTTGCAAAATTCGGGGAAGGTGCAACTAAATCTGGAGCTACTTTAAAAGGTATTTTTGAGAAGGCCTTAGGAAGAAAAAGTGCGAAAAAAAAAGATAAGTAATTGTCAAAACCAAAAATAATAAAAAAATTAAAAGAAAAGTATCCAAATATTAGTAAAAGAAATCTCGAAAGGATTTTTGATCTATTTTTTAGCAATATAGCTGAGTCTCTTTGTAACAAGACATCAGTGGAAATAAGGTCTCTTGGAACCTTTTTTTTAAAAAAAAAAAAAAAAAAAAAAACGGCCAGAAATCCCAAAACCGGTGAAATTATATACGTACCAAAAAAAAATAAGATAAGATTTAGGGCTAGCAAAAGACTTAAAGAAATAATAAATAATTAAATATGAAAAATATTTTCATTGCCTGCGATACAAACAATATTCAAATTATAAAAAAAATTATCAAATACACACAAGTAAAAGCTAAGGGTTATAAAATAGGTTATAAATTTGGTTTGGAATTTTTTTACTCAAAAAATGGAAGAAAATTTATAGAAAAGTTAAAAATCAAAAATTTATGGTTGGATGTAAAAATATTTGATATTCCAAATACTAGCTATTCGGCTATTAAATCGATTAAAGACTTGAAAAATATTTCTTACGTCACAGTTCACGTAAGTGGAGGTATTGAAATGCTTAAAGAGGTAAAAAAAGCAGTAAAAAAATATAATAAAAAAATTAAGATTTTAGGCGTGACGGTTCTTACAAGCTTTTCTAATTTCTCAATTAAAAAGGTGGGTCATACAAAATCCATTAAAGATTTAGTTCGAAAACAGGCTTTGCTCGCTAAAACTGCTAAGCTTGATGGTATTGTTTGTTCAGCTCATGAAATAAAGTTTATAAAAAAAATTTGTAAAAAAATGGAAATTATTACTCCAGGAATAAGATTAAAAGGTCAAAATTTTGATGATCAAAAAAGAGTTATATCACCGAAAGAGGCTTTTAAAAATGGCGCAACTTCTATTGTTATGGGAAGAAGTTTAATTAAAGGTAATATCAAGAGCAACATCCAAAAATTATTTAAAACTTTAAACTAAAAAATGAAATTAAAAATTTGCGGGCTTTCAAAGCCTGTCGAGGTCGAAGCTTGTATAAAAAATGGTGTTAATTTTTGTGGTTTTATTCTTAATTATCCTAAAAGTCACAGAAATATTTCTTACGAAAAAGCAAAAGAACTTACAGGTATAGATAAAAAGGCAACTAAATATGTAGGTGTTTTAGTCGAGCCAAGCTTTAAAGAATTAGAAAAGTTTTCTCAACTTAATTTTGATTATTTTCAGCTATATGGTCAATACAATAACAAATTATTAATCGAAATTAAAAACAAGTTTCAAAAAAAAATAATATCAACAATACAAGTAAAAGTTAAGAGTGATATCGAAGCTTATAAAAAATTGGAAGATGGGTCAGATATTATTTTATGGGATAGTGCTGGCTATGAAAAAAGTTTAGGTTGGAAGCATATTTGGATTAAGGATATCAAAATTAAAGGGGAAAAAATGATAGCAGGAAATATAACAAAAGATAAACTTGGTTATTTATCGAAATTAGCTGATATCATTGATGTCTCTGGTGCTTTGGAAACAAATAAAGTAAAAGATATTAATAAAATTGAAGAATTAGCAACAAATATAAAAAAAATATAAATGAAAATTAAAAGAGGAATACAATTAATAGACCAGCATGATAGAAATTTTATGTATGGTGGAAAATTTGGTGGTAATTTTATACCTGAAACACTTAAAAAACCTATTGAGGATTTAACCAAATTATTTGCTAAGTTAAGAAAAGATAGAAGATTTTTAAAAGAACGTGATCATTATTTTAAATCGTACGTTGGTTCGCCAACTCCATTCATAAAACTGGAAAATTTGACAGATCATTTAGGTGGAGCTCAAATATATGCAAAGGTAGTATCTGAAGCTAATGGTGGAGCTCATAAAATATATAATGCGACTGTGCACTGCCTGATAGCAAAAAGAGCAGGAAAAAAATTTATTGTAGGAGACACCGGAGCTGGTTATGCGGGTAAAATGCTCTCAATGGCTGCGAAAAAATTTGGTCTTAAATGTAAAATATTTATGGGTGCAAAAGATATTCAGAGACAAAGACCTAACGTGTTAGCGATGAAAAAAAATGGAGCTACAATTGTACCTGTAAAAACAGGCAGTCAAACATTAGTCGACGCTGTTAGCGAATGTATGAGGTACTGGGTTTCAAATTGTGATACTACGCATATGTGCGTAGGATCAACTGTTGGTCCGAATATTTTCATAAAGATATGCGCTTGGAGCACAGCACAGATCTCCAGAGAACTTTATAAACAAGTCAAAGAAGAATTTGGAAGAATACCAAAAAAAATGAAATTACTTAATTGTGTAGGTGGAGGAAGTTCTGCAATGGGATTTTGGAATGAATTTATGGATACTGATGTTGAATTTGTAGGTATAGAAGCTGGAGGTCCAAAAAATAGCAAACTTCATGCGGCTCCATTAACTAATGGATCTAAAGTAGGTATTTTACATGGAGCAGCTCAATATGTCATTCAAGACAAAGAGGGTCAAATAGGTTCAACTGAGTCTATTTCAGCTGGTTTAGATTATCCAGGTATTTCACCATTACACTGTTTTTTAAAAGATGCAAAGAGAGCCAGATACACTTCTGTAAATGACGAGGATGCATTGAAAGCATATCAATTGGTATCAAAATTAGAAAATATATCACCTTCGCTTGAGCCTTCTCATGCATTCTATGAAGCAATTCGTCTTGCTCCAAAATTAAAACCGTCTGAGGTTATAATTGTTAACTCGTGCGGAGATAGTATTAAAGACAAAGATATTATAAAACAAAAATTGGGCACATATATAAGATGAGATCGAAAATAGGTATTGCTTTTGAAAAATGTAAAAAAGAAAAAAGAGCAGCTTTGATCACATATACAGTAGCTGGTGACAATACAAAAAACAATTCTTTAAAAATATTAAATGCTATTTCAAAGCACGCAGATATTCTTGAACTTGGTTTTCCGCACAATACACCAATTGCTGATGGTGGGCAAATTCAAGGAAGTTCATATCGCGCACTAAAAAATGGAATTAAACTGACAGATGTTTTTCAAATTGTAAAAAAATTTAAAAGGTTAAATCCCAATAAACCTTTAATAATGATGGGATATTTCAATTTGATTTTCCAAAGTGGTGAAAATAGATTTTTAAGAAACTGTAAGGCTTCCGGGGTAGACGGGCTTATAATTGTTGACTTGCCATACCCAGAAAATAAGAAATTTGCAAGAAAATGTAAAAAAAAATCTATTGAATTTGTTCAGTTGTTGTCTCCTACTACATCTAACATAAGAATGAAGAAAATCATCAAAGACTCTCATGAAATGATTTACTATATATCGATGCTATCTACTACAGGAGGAAAGCTTAAAGTTTCTCCAAAAAAAATCATTCAAAATTACGAAAAGATTAAAAGAATCAATAATAAAAAAAATATAGTAATAGGCTTTGGTATTACTAATAAAACTATATCATCGCTTAAAAAAGCTGATGGACTTGTGGTTGGAAGCCAATTGTGTAAAAAAATTGCCAATTCATTAAAAAATCGCCTAAATGCTGCCAAAGTGCTAGATAAAGTGGTATATAATTTAAAAAGAAAAATTATATGAATTGGATTACAAAATTTATAAAACCAAAAATTAAATCTTTATTTAAAAAGAAAACATCTTCTTCTGATGAAACACTTTGGATTTCTTGTGAATGCAAAAATTTAATCTACAAAGAAGATTTTAGAAAAAATTTTTATTGTTGTACAAAATGTGGAGCTCATCATAAACTTTCGTGCAAAGATAGATTTAAATTATTTTTTGATGACGGTGAATATGAGATTATAGATGCTCCACTACCTATAGATGATCCTTTAAACTTTGTAGATAATAAAAAGTACAAGGATAGATTACGAGATGCGAGGAAAAAAACTGGTCAAGATGATGCTGTTTTAATAGCAAAAGGTAAAGTTAAGAATATCGATATAACAGTAGGTGCTCAAGATTTTAGATTTATTGGAGGATCATTTGGCGCTGCGTCTGGAGAGGCTTTTATAACTGGTGTTCAACATGCAATAAATAATAAAACTCCTTTTGTTTTTTTTAGTTGCAGTGGAGGTCAAAGAATGATGGAGTCTTCGATAGCTCTAATGCAAATGACAAGAACCACTCTTGCCATTAACGAATTAAAAAAAAATAACCTTCCTTATATTGTTGTACTTACTGATCCAACCACTGGAGGTGTAACAGCTTCTTGGGGTATGCTGGGTGATATTTTAATTGCAGAACCAAAAGCAACAATAGGTTTTGCTGGCAGAAGGGTAATACAGGATACTGTTAGGGAAACTTTGCCAGAGGAGTTTCAAACAGCAGAATATGTCAAAGAGCATGGTGGAATAGATTTAGTTATCGAGAGAAAATATCTAAATTCAACAATAGGGACTTTGTTAAGTGTTATGTTGAAAAAATCAGAGACTCAGGCTAAAAAAGAGACTACAGATGTCATCACAATCGATAAGTCTCTACAATCTGCTAGCTAAAAAAAAATTATTTACAAAAACTGTAAACTTTGACCTTAAAAGAATTAAGCTAGCTTTAACTAAACTTGATAATCCAGAAAAAAAACTTAAAAATGTAATCAATGTTATTGGCTCTGACGGAAAATATTCAGTTTTAAATTCATTAAAATATTTTATTGAAGAAAATAATCAAACTACTTCAGCATATATTTCTCCAAGTTTAAAAGATATTAGAGAGAGATTTTGGATGGGCTCTGATTATCTTTCGTATAAAGATATAAAAAGATCAATTAGAAAAATAGAGAATTTAAAGATAAAATTGACAATATTTGAAGTCCTCACACTAATTTATATTATCAATGCATCAGAACATAATAATGATTATAATCTTGTAGAAGCTGGAGCTCTATTTGCAAAAGACTCTACCAACATTTTTGACTGGCCTTTAATTCAGGTTGTTGTTAACATTAATAAACAACATTTAAATTTTGTTAAGAAAAAAACAATTACTGAGATAATTTTCCAAAAAGTTGGGTTTTTAAGTAATTTTACCAAAATTTACATTGGAAAACAAAACCCAGCTAATGAAAAAAAAATTAAATTTTTTTTAAGAAAAAATTTAAGCAGAAAAATATATTCCAATAATTGGAAATTAATTAAAAAAAAGAAAAACTATTTTTTTAAAGATAATAAGAATTTCATCCCAATTAAAACTAAAAATGTTAAGTCTGAAGGATTATTAAATAATATTGCAATGGCTACTAAAATTGCATTGGACATGGGAATTAACAAAAGGATAATTTCTAGAGCTTTACCAAAATTAAAATTTGAGGGAAGAATTCAATATATTACATCTGGAAAATTAATAAAAAAACTTTATCCTAAAGAGAGGCTTTTAATTGACGGATGTCACTCTACAGTAAGTGGAAAAAATTTATCAGATTATTTAAAAACAGTTAAATCACCAAAATATGGAATTTGGTCAATGATGAAGAATAAAGACCCGTCTAATTTTATTAAACAATTTAAAGGAATATTTGAAAAAATTTACACTGTGCCAATTCAGGGAGAAAAAAATTCAATGCCACCAAAAATTTTAGCGAAGATAGCTAGAAAAAATAAAATAAATGCATTTTCTTTTAATGATATTAATACTGCTTTCAAAAAAATTTCAAATAAAGAAAAAAAAACTATTTGTATATTTGGATCTCTATATCAATGTGGAAATATTTTGAATAAAAATTAAATATTTTCTTTTATCCAATCTAGTATATTGCTTTTCGTTGTTGCTCCCACTTTAGTCGCTTTTAGCTCTCCACCATTAAATAATAACATTGTAGGAATTCCTCTAATACCATACTTTGTTGGTGTGTTAGGTTCTTGGTCTATGTTATGTTTTGCAATAATTACTTTGTCTTTCATTTCATCTGAGATTTCTTCCAAAGCGGGACCTATTTGTTTACAAGGCCCGCACCATTCTGCCCAAAAATCAACCACTATTGGTTTATCAGATTTTATGACATCGGTTTCGAAAGAATTATCTGTTACTGGTTTTGTTGGCATATATTCTAATTAATTATTTTTTTTTTAAAGTCAACTAAACTTTTGAATATGTTTTTTCTAATTCTTCAACGTATGCGTTAATTTCATCTAAAATAACTAATTTATCTTGGTGATTTTCTTTCTCAAATTTAGCGCGTAAAGTGTCAATTTCAGCATAGGTTCGTGGTATTGTATTCCACTTTTCATTGTTAGTGCTGAGTAATTTCTTAGATATATCTTTGTGAATTAAATTATAATCCTCTTTTGATAGTAACTCTGGTTTTTCCATATATAAAAGTTTTTTTCCAAAATATTTTAGCCTCTCGTCCTTGAATTTAGATACAATTGATAATTTTTTATCCCAATTTACACTATGAAATTCTGGCATTATTTTATTATCTTCTGCAGTTGTAAATTTTGTATAAATACTCTCTTCTTCGTATAAATCGTCTTGTGACTTTGATTGTTCTTTTTCTTCAGACTCTAAACGTTTAATTGTTGAAATTTTTTCTGAAAATTCATTGTTTTCTCTAATTAGTTTTGCTCTTTCTTTGAGTTTAGAAGAACCAATAATTTTATATTCATCAAATTTTTCCCCATACTGAGGATTCATAATTACTGGATGTTTATTATGTCTTACTGTCCTTATGAATTTTGGTTGTTTTTTCATAACGGTTGTCAAATCCTGGATTGGCATTTTTAAATATATGTTGGGATCGTGTCTTAAATCAAAACATAATGGCCATTGATATAGCGGATGTTGACAAACAAATGTTTGAACATAGGGTCTACTTTTCCCGTAAAAATATTCATTAGTGCAAAAATAAGCTTCTTTTTTTATAAGCTCTAAAGTTTGGTTTTTATCTAATGTCATTAAACTTGCTTTCCATACATTAGGAGCTTTTTTGGCTATAAGCTTAGCTATACCCAAAGTTGCGATAACATCACCTATTGCACTGTGAGCATCACCGTGATCAATTCCGTTAAGTGGTGCCATTTGGTCTAACTTATAAACATCGTTTCCTTTTTCATTTTTAGAATTTTTTAGTGTATTCGGATAATAAAGATTAGCTGCTCTTGCCAAACTCAATATGTCACCTCTAGTATTACCGTTTGTGCTTGTAATATAAGGATATTCAAGAGTTTGAAAAAGAGTGCTTCTTAAAAATTCTTCATCAAATTCAATACTATTAAATCCAATATAGGTTGCTTTTCCCCATTTTTTTAAAGTCTCAACAAATTGTCTTATCATTTCATAGTGGGAGAGATTTGATTTTTTTAACATTGTAGGGGATGTTTTATTAACAATGAGAGCCATCGCTTCTGGAATTATTCCAGGACTTAATCGACATCTAACATCAAAACGATCTAGTTCGTCTAGATTATCATTTGTTAAAATAGCTCCAATTTGAATTATTTGGCCCCAGTGTTTATTAGATGAGCTGGTCTCAAAATCATAAAAGACAAAGTTAGACATATTTCTTTTTTACTTAAGTACTTTTATCTTTTCTGAATTTTCTTTCAAGGAGTCTGTTAATTGTTGTGGATCTTTAATATTTCCAAGTGTATTCATGATAGATCTAGCATCTCTACCAAAACCATCAGTTACTGTGAGTGCTTGCTCTAATTTCTTTCTTAGATCTTTAATTCCATCAAAATGCTTTTCAAACCTTGAGCTTATATTTCTTAAATCACTGTAGATTTGAGTAGCGTGTTGTTGAACTTTTAATGTCTGAAATCCTAAATAATAAGATTGTAGCAAGGCAGATAAAGTGTTTGGCCCAGAAATCGTAACTTTGTATTTTGTTCTAAGTTCTTGCAATAAGAGTTCTTTTGTTTTGGGATCTCTGTAGCTTGAGAGTTCAGAAAATAGTCCTTCGGTCGGAACATAAATAATTGCAAAATCTGTACTTTTAGGTGGAGCTATATATTTTGCATTGACTGTTTTAGCTTTTAGTCTAAAAGCAGCAGCTAAATCTTTCCTAGCCTCAGCTTGTGCTTCTTTGTTATTAGCATTGTAAGCATCATCAATTGCTTTATATTTTTCAACTGGCCAATGACTGTCAATTGGTAGCAACACATCTTTAAGTTTAATAGCAAATTCGACTGTCTCAGATGTATCATCTTTCATTTTTGCGTTAGCAATAAATTGAGATGCTGGAAGCAAGTCTTTAAGAAGAGCTCCTAATCCAAATTCCGCCAAAGTCCCATATGTTTTAACACCACTTAGAATCCTACTAAAATTGTCCTGGCTTTTATTAAGTTCACTTACCTGCTGATTAAAAACTGAGACTTTTTCATCAACTTTAGTTAAAGCTCCTGTCATATCTTTTGCAATTTCTTTACTCATATTTCCAAAAGATTGACCAAAACTCTCTTTAAAAGAATTAAATTCATCTTTAAAAGTTTGTTCTGAATTTATAGGTTTTTCAGACTTGCTTTTGATTAAAAAAATGACAACACCAATATTTAAAATTACTAATAATACAATTAATATTATAATTAACGAATCCATGTTTAAATATACATTAATATGATTGTGAGGGGTAGCTAGAGCTACCCCTACAGGAGTTAAATATTATCTGAAGTCTTTTTTAAATGTTTTATAACTTTTCCAGAATTGACGCCTTCTTTTAATCTATAGCCAAAAGTTCCTGAGTTACCAGTATTTATGGCTTTTCTGGATTTACTTAATTTATTTAAAAGTTCAGCCTGTGTTTTACTTCGGCTGAATTCTTTTAACAATTTTGTATGTCTATCCATACATCCTCCTTGTTAGTTTATTCAACCTACTTTTAACTCATGTAGATGAGCCACTTTCTGACCATGTGGATGGTATGTTAATTCTATTGTATAACATTATTACATGTCAATATAGGATTTATGATGAAAAACAGACATTTAGGCATACTTTTAGTTCTAGCAGGTGTGATTACAATATTTGTGAAACACGAATCAGCTTGGATAATATCGGCCATTTTAATCGGTGGTGGAACTGGTATATTTTTTTGGAAGGATAAAGTTGAAAGTGAAGAAGATAAATAAATTTTTTTTTATTAATGGAATAATTGGTTCTTTGATTTTCTATTATTTTGTAAGAAAAATTCAAACTTATTATGAGGTTGATATAAGTATTGATGGATATGGTTTAGCTGGAGCTGTTTGGTATGGTGTTGGTTTAGGATTTGTCTTTGGTGTAAAATTTATTAGAATACAAGAGATAATCAATTATTTTAGAAGGTAGAAAAGTGTTATATGAGTAAAATATTTGTTGTATATGGTCATCATAATATAGATAAAAGTTTTAATCAGGAAATAAGAGATACATTTTGTTTAGAAGCCAAAAAGTTAGGTCACGAGATTGATCTCATAAATTTGCATGCAGAAAAACCAATCCCTTTTTACGACGGATCTGAACCCAGTGAGCAAATTTTAGATTATAGGAAAAGATTAGAGCAAAGTGATGTGCTCTTTATGATTTCTCCTTGTTATAATTTAAGAGCGACAGCAATCTTAGAAAACTGGATTGATCTTGTGCTTGCTCCTAAGTGGTTTTTTTCTTTCAAAAGATTAGTAGGAAACTGGGGATATCCTGTTGCAGGTGCTATGAAAAATAAGAGAGCAATTATGAGTATGAGTTATGGCGGGAATTGGTTTAGTATTCAAACTTGGTTTCAAAATATTCCTTTTAGAAGAATCAAAGCTGGCGTTTTAAAGCTTGGAGGTATGAAAACAAGCTATATAAGATTTTATGAAGTTTTGCCTGGAATGTCGCAGGAAAAATTTGAAAAGCATATGAACAGGGTAAGAAATTTGGTAAAGAAATTATAAATTTTATTTTCAATACAAAAAGTATATAAGTCAATTATGGAAAATTTAAAAAATTGGATGGTAGAAACAGCAAACATAATGTTTGATGATAGTAAGAATGATTTAAGATCACTTCCAAAAACTGTCAGACTTCAAATTTTAATAGTATTATCTTTTGTATGGTCAACTGTTTTTAGTTTATATGTATTTAGCTTAACAAGTTTTATTTGGGGGTGGGCCAGGTGTTGTACTTGCGCACATAGGTTTAATAATTGCGGTTTATATTACTTTTAAATTTTTCCACAAGGCAAATGTCGAAAAAAAAAGTGTTTTTGAAACAGGAAACTATAATCCTGCAAAAATATTCGTAGTATTTTTTATAATATTTTTTATCTTTATATTTACTAAAGGCGTTGAAGTTTTAACAACCTCAAATTCATATTCAATTAAATATGATGGTCCCAAAAAAAGTACGATAGAACGTATTAAAGAATTCGTAAAATAAATTTCTAATGTGTGGAAGATTTGCACAAACCAGTATAATAAAAGCAACATCGGATATAGTCAAAACTGTAATCGGAAAAGTAGACAGCATAGATAATTTTAATATAAGTCCAGGACAAGAAGCTGCTGTTATAAAAAAATACAGTAATGGACGTGCTTTAGAGCTTGGTCATTGGAGTATTTTTCCAAGCTGGGCAAAAGACAAAGAAGGGTTTAGACCTTTACATAACACTAGATTAGAAAGTTTGGTTAAACCTTATTTTAAAAAATTAATTTCAAAAAACAGATTATTGGTGCCTTGTAGTTATTTTTATGAGTGGTCAAAATCTGAGAAAAATAAAAAAATTCCTTATTGTTTTAAATTAAAAGATAATAACGATTTAATGTATTTTGCTGGAGTATTTGAAAATAATCAGTTTAGTATAATTACGAGAGAGGCCGATGGTGAAAATTCTAAAATTCACCATCGCCAACCATTGATAATTAATAAATCAAAGATTAATGATTATTTAAATCTTAAAAATAACGCCCAAGAAATTTTACAATCTATAAAACCTCCAGATCTTAATTTTTATCAAATTGGGCTAGAAATTAATAATCCAAAAAATAATTTTAAAGAACTAATTAACCCATTGCCAAATTGATATAAATTAGTTTACAATTTTACATGTCAAAAATAGAATTTAAACCAACAGACAATAAAGTAGGATGTTTTATCTACACTGATTTACAAGAAGTAAAAAAAGACCAAATAGTTGAAATAAAAAAGTTGCTTGATAAATACGGAGTGCTTTTTTTTAAAAACCAAGACTTGAAACCAGACCAATATGTAAATTTTTCATCACATTTTGGAACCCCAGCAAAATACCCTATGCTCAAACCGCACAAAAGCTTCAAAGATATATATGTAATTGAAAGAAAAAAAACTGATACTGGAAAAAGTTTTGGTGAAGGTCCTCACACAGATTCTTCCTATTTAGAAAAACCCCCAAGGTTTACTTTTTTACAAGCAATTGATGTGCCTGAAGAAGGAAAGGGAAATACTTTGTTTTATAATCAATTTCTTGCATATGAGGCATTACCTAAAGATATAAAACAAAAAATTGAAAATTTAAAAGGTGTTTTTTCCTCTCAGGGAAAAATAGCTCAAACGAGAAAATTAAGAATGGCAGATCATGGGACTAGCGGAACAAAAGAGATTAGGTCTGAACATAACTTAGTTCAATTAATTAACGGTAGAAAAACTATTTATTGTTCCCCAGGTCACGTTGTAGGAATAGTTAATTTTAGCTCTGAACAAGAAAAATTAATAAATTTTTTGTCCTCCCACCAAATAAAAGAAAAATTTTCTTATAGTTTTAGTTGGAAAAAGGGTGATATTGCACTTTGGTCAAATCGCTCTATGCTTCATGCGGCAACAGCTTTTAATGGGGACAGAAAAATGTTCAGGATAACAATTCAATGATTAGTTTTTTAGAATTGTAAGATGACCCATTTTTCTTCCTTCTCTTGGTTCTTTTTTAAAATAGTCATGAAAAAATTCGTTCTTTTTAAAAGTTTTTTTTTTATAATTTTGAATTTCAAAACCTAAAATATTGTACATTTCTGCATTAGAAATTTTTTCAATCGGCTTTGACTTTAAACTGCAGACAGCTCTTACATGATTTTCAAATTGAGAGATATTAAAAGCTTCAATAGTAAGATGGCCTGAATTATGGAAACGTGGAGCAAGTTCGTTTAACAATAGTTCATCGTTCTCAGTAACAAAGTATTCAATAGTTAATACACCCACATATGAAAAATTTTCTGCAATTTTCTTTGCATTGTTAATGGACCTTTTAAATATTTTTTCACTTATATCAGCGGGTATTTTCGATTTATATAAAATTTGATTTTTATGGACATTTTCAATCGGCTCATAAATTGTCATTGTCCCATCTCCATATCTGGCAA
The DNA here is from genome assembly GCA_902633335.1 of uncultured Pelagibacteraceae bacterium. Classification (GTDB taxonomy): domain Bacteria; phylum Pseudomonadota; class Alphaproteobacteria; order Pelagibacterales; family Pelagibacteraceae; genus Pelagilacustribacter. The sequence continues at coordinate 24,177 of CACPFY010000002.1, forward strand.
TAATGACCGAAATTTCTTTTTTTAAGTCTACTTTTTTTTCAAGAATATAGTCATTTGAAAAAGACCAATCTTGTTTAACATCATTTAAGGAGTTTAAAACAAACTGACCTTTTCCATCATAGCCTAAAGTATTAGATTTAAGTATTCCGGGTAAAAGGTGTTGATTTTTCTTTATATCTTCTGCTGATTTAATAAAAACCCAGTCTGTAGTATTGATTCCTAGTTCATTTACAAAAGTCTTCTCAAGTTTTCTGTTTTGAGCAATTTTATTTATTTTAGGAGAAGGTAACACTTTTTTCTCTTTCTGAATAAGATTTAAAAAATCTACTGGTATGTTTTCAAACTCATAAGTTACAACGTCAACTTTGCTTATAAACTCTTTCACTTTTGCATTATCATCATACTTGCTGTAAATAAATTCATCACAAAAATTTTGTGCTGGTCCATCTTTATCATCTGAGAGTACAACGGTTTTTACTTTTAATTTTTTTGCTGCAGAGCACAAAAGTGATCCTAATTGACCTCCACCAATCACTCCTAAACAAATAGATTTAGACATTTACCTTGGTCTTTTTTTTACCGATTTAGTTTGTCTTGCTCTGTAATTTTCAAGTTTAATTCTCACTTTTTTATCTTGCAGAGCAATAATTGAAATTGCTAAAAGCCCGGCATTGAGAGCTCCATTTATAGCAGTTGTGGCAACGGGAATCCCGTTTGGCATTTCTGCTACTGAAAACAAAGCAGAAATTCCATCTGTTTTTTTGTCTTTTATTGGAACACCTATTACCGGAATTTTAGTTAAAGACGCACACATTCCTGCTAGATGGGCAGCTCGTCCTGCACCCGCGCAAATGACCGAATAATTTTTGTGCGCATTTTTTGCAAATTTAAAAAGTCTGTCGGGAGTTCTGTGAGCGCTTACTATTAAAACATCATTTTTTACTTTAAACTTTTTTAAAATTAGCTCACATTTTTTCATGACTGGATAGTCGTTTCTACTACCCATAATTATTGCTACTTTATTTGGAGAATTTGCTTTCACAGAACATTTTTAACAATTTTTAAGAAAAATACAATAGAGCATTTAAAAAATTAAATTAATGACAGAAGTTGATCTGGTAACTTCGTAATTTTACCTTTTGAAGAAACTACAGCTAATTCAATTTTGGATGTAAAAATCAATTTATTGCCTTTTTCGATATTTTGTTCAAGAACTAGTCTAACTGGGCTTTTTTCTACAATCTTTGAAACGACAATTAAATCATCCTCAAACTTAGCCGGTGCTATATATTTTGATGAAAGCGACTTTACCACAAAAATGACATCAAATTTATCTTTCAGCTCAAGATGTTTAAGTTTTAATTTTTCGTAAATAAGTTCTGTTCTAGCCCTTTCAGTAAATTTAAAATAATTCGCATAAAACACTACCCCCCCTGCGTCTGTGTCCTCGTAATATATTCTCACTTTATATTTATGATCCATTTAATGAATATATGATCTTATTTGTACAACTTCAACTTGCTTAAATTTCTTTCTTATTTTGAACAATATTATGACAACCAATCTACCAAATCTAACTTTAAATAATTAATTATGAAAATATTATCAATTGCAGCTTTACTTCTTATGTTGACAAACTGTGCCGGTGGTAACGTAGCAAAAATCAAATTAGGCAAAAAATGTACAGTTGCTGACTCAAAGCAAATTCAAGAGTCCTCACTTATCTGGTTCGTGTCTAAAGAGGCACTTGATGACTTCGATAAAAGGATAAATAAAAAACATTGTTTAAATAGTTAATTTATTTAAAAAAAAACAAAAATGTGCTAATAAGGGATAATGACATTATCCCTTATTATTGCTTTAATAATCTTGTTCATATTATTAGTTATGGTGCCATTAATAATAAGTAGAAAAGCCGAAAACAATTCAAAAAGTTTAAGTGAGTGGGATAAAATTAAGGAATATGGAAAAAAAATAAATGATAAAACTAGAAATAAAAAAAATTAATGAAGTTGTGTTTCATATGCTTTTTAGTTTTAAATATGTTAATTTCGGTTAATGTTATGGCCGAAAAACCATATCATCATCTAGAAAACGGAAACTTTAGAAATCCTGAAGGATCGCCCAAAAGGGATCCAAATGTAAAATGGTCTTATAAAATTTTCAATGATGAAAGAAAAAAAATAAAAATCAATTTTCCCGAGGATCATGTTGTTCCAAGAAGTAAGGTTCTTAAAGACCTTAATGATAATTTAAAAAATGATTATATTGCTTGGATAGGGCATGCTACATTTTTAATTAAACTTGGAAATACAACAATTATTACTGACCCGTTATTTTCAAAAAATACAGGACCTTTAATTTTTGGTCCAAAAAGGTATGTCAAGCCAGCTATAAATATAAACGAGGTCCCCAAAACGGATATTTTTTTACTAACACATAACCATTATGACCATCTAGATGTTAATGCTGTTAGGAACTTTCCGCACAAGGATGCAAAGGTAATTACTCCATTAAAATTATCAAAATATTTTAATCGTTACAAAGATGTTAATGAATTAGACTGGTACGAAAAAATTATAATCAATGAAGAATTACAAATTACACTTTTACCTGCTGTTCATTGGTCGAAAAGAAGTTTATTTGATACTAACAAAACTTTATGGGGAAACTATCTAATTGAGTATAAAGATAAAAAAATTTTGTTTGCCTGTGATACTGGTGTAGGAGATATTTACAAAGAACTTGGAGACAAATATGGGCCAATAGATATTACTTTTATAAATATTGGTGCTTATAATTTTTTTCCTATAATGCCTGAAAAAGACAAATCAGTTTATCACACAAATCCAGAAGAGGCTTTAGGTTTAGCTAAAGATCTGCAAAGTAAAAAAGTTATAGGAATGCATTGGGGAACAGTAATTCTCTCATTGGAGCCGATCATGGAGCCGCCAGAAAGATTTAAAAAAAATGCAAAAAAATTTGGTTTTAAGGATAATGATGCAATAATTTTTAAAATAGGGCAAGTTACAAAATTATCTGAGATTTTAAATTAATTTAATTTTTTTTTATATTCTCTGTCTATCATAGAGGTAAGAGAGTCGACAAGAGCATCTGAAAATTTAAATATCTCATTTGACTTGTATTCATTTGAAACATTTTTAACCGGGTTAGTTTTGTCTTCTACTACTATGTTAGAACTTGGATCATTGTCTTTTAAATATACTAGCATAATCCAGTTTTCATCGTGCTCCTCATCTAATTTAATAAATATTTCTGAAGTTTCGTATCTTCTATCAATTACTCTGAGTAATGACATCTTTTTTGGCAACCATCTTCTATTAAGTTGAAAAATACAAGAAGCCATACTTCTATAAAAGCTCTCTAGATTATTTTCTATTTTTTCTCTAGCGATATTAAATTGTCTCTCTTTTTCTAACAGATCCGATCTTGTGTCATCATCTGAAACTTCTATGCCTAGTTGTTCAATTCTTTCTCTTATTTTTTGATCTCTTATTGCTTGATACTTTAATTTTATTTTTTCTATTCTTGCTTGAACTTCTTCATAATTTTCTCTTTCCTGGTTTAAAACAAACTTCTCTAAATTTTTAATTTCTAACGACTCTCTTTTTCTAAATTGTTCAATTTTCTTCTCAAGTTTGATTTTTTCGTAAAATAATCTTTGTTTTTCAGCTTGTTCTTTCCTTACCTGAGCTTGTTCTTCTCTTATAAATTTTCTTAATTCAATTTTTCTTTCTTTATTTAATTTAATTTCTTCTCGAACTTCTTCTTGTTTGAGTTTTAACTCCTCTTGTTTTAATAATTTATTTTTTCTAATAATATCTTCTTTTTCCTTTTTCATTTTTTTTACTTCATCTAATTTTTTCTTTTCTCTTTCTTCTTCAACAACCTGTTTAAAAGCGTTTATTTTATCTGATATTCCCTGAAAAAAATTTTGAAGAGCTCTATCAATATTAAAGTTAAATTTTATATTAAATCTAAATCGATCTCCAAATCTTACAATTTTTCTAAAAGTTTCCTTAGAGCTTCTGGTTTTTTTTTGAATTTTTTTTTTTATTTTAAATTTTTTTTTTCGTTTAAAAGTCTTTTTAATTTTTCGGGTTTTTTTTTTAAATGAACGTTTTAATCTACTCTTACGTTTAATTGGTTTTTTTATTTTTCTTCTAGTCTTCGACTTTCTCTTAATTTTTTTCTTTTTCTTTTTCTTTTTCATAGCTGATATTAATTAAATATCAGTTTTTAAGAATATATATAGTCTCTTGTAGGGTGTGCGGAGTCGAAGTTTTTCACAATTTGTAATTGAAATACCACTAGGTCTCTATATCTAAACGCTGCTGCGCAGCTGGCCAAATAAAAAGACCACATTTTCACAAATTTTTCATCAAACATGTCCTTTACTAAATCCTTTTTAGCGATAAATCTCTCTAACCAGCTCAAGAGGGTTTTGTCGTAATGCCGTATCAATGTTTCAGTGTCCGAAACTATTAGTCCAGTTTTTTCTATAGATTTTGTAATTTGACTTAAGGATGGACAGATTCCACCAGGAAAAATGTAGCGATTTATGAATTTATTGGGAGGAGTAGGCTTATCTACAACTCCGATGGTATGTAGTAAGAATGAACCATCTTTTTTAAGCAGTTTATTTATAGATTTAAAAAATTTATTGTAAAATTTTCTGCCAACATGCTCGAACATACCTACCGAATATATCTTGTCATATTCTCCGTTGATCTCACGGTAGTCAGCTAGCTCAAAAGAAACTTGATTGTCTAAACCAAGCTCTTTTGCTTTTTTTTTACAATAGTTAATTTGATTTTTGCTTAAAGATATTCCGGTTACTTCACATCCTTTTTGTTTTGCAAGTTCCAAAGCCATGCCTCCCCATCCGCAACCAACATCTAAAACTTTTTCACCATTTTTTATATCAAGTTTTTTTATTATATGATCGATTTTATTCTGCTGGGCATCTTCCAAAGACTTAGTATCTTTTTTCCAATAACCGCAAGAATATTGTCTATGTTTTTTGTCAAGAAAGATGTCATATAATTTTTCACCTTTTTCACCTCCAATATCATAGTGATGTTCAACATTTTTTCTAGACTTCCCAGGTAAATTAAAATTTGAAACTAATCTTGCAATTTCAAATATTTTTTTTGAAAAATAACTCGCTGTAGTAATCTCTTCTCTTCCAAGATTTTTTACTAATGACATTAAGAACTGTTCAAGGGAGCCATTTATAATCTCGATTTCATTTCGCATGTAAGCCTCGGGAAATTCTATTTCGGGATCCAGCACTAGCTTCCATTTAAGATTATCTTTGAATAATTTTAAAATTAAAGGTTTATCTTTTTTAGGATTACCAATAATATATTTTTGGCCAGATGGATCCTCTAGAATTATGCCATCCTCTTTATAAATTTTATTAAGTACTTTTGCTAATATCATATTCTAAGCTGCAATATTTTTATTCAAATTAAATTTTAAACTTTCAAGTTTTTTTAATAAATCTTTTTGATCATTTGAGTTTAATAATGTTAATGGAGGTAATAAATTTTTAAATTTTGAATTTTGAAGAGACATATAACTATGTAAACCAGAAATTAAATTATATTTATCAAAAGTATGTCTAACATTTATCAGCTTCTCATTTGACTTTTGAGTTTTATTTTTTTGAAAGTCATCAAAAACTTCTCTAGCTAATTTATGTGTCACGTTAGCTATAGCAGATATACATCCTGAACACCCGATCTCTAGCCCTTTAAGTAATTTGGACTCATCTCCAGGGAACATTAGAAAGTCTTTTATCTTAATTTTATCGTATAAATTATAAGTGGAATCTTTGCATCCTATTATATTTTTTGGGTAAGAAGATACTAATTTTTTTACAAAGTTTGGTTCGAACTTAAATCCACTTAGTTTTTCAAAATTATATAAAATAATTTTTACTTTAGGAATATTATTTATAATTTTTGTATAAAACTTAAATACCCCTTCTTCTGTGTTTCCCTTATAATAAGCAGGTGGCATTATAAGAAAAGTATTAAATTCATATTCCATAGAATATTTTATAAATTCTAAGTTATCATTTAGAGAGTTAAATCCGGTTCCTAAAAAAAAATTTTTTTTAAGTTTGCTTAAGGGAAGCTTTGAAACTAATTCTTTTTTTTCAGCCATGGAAATTAATTGGCTTTGCCCTGTGGAGCCAAAAAAGAATACACCATGTAATCCTTGATTAATTATATCTTCAGCATGGGCTATTGTCTCTTCAACATTTAAATTGCTGTTTTCGTCCAAAACGCTTAACGTAGCAGCATATACCCCCATTTTAATCATAATCTTACCTAAATTATTATGTCTAAGTTATAATATAAAATTTCAAAATGAAAGTTCTTGTTATACAAACTAGGTACGGCATAGGTGATATGCTTATATTTCTACCCTACCTAAAGGCTATTTCCCAGAAAACTGGAGTTAAAGTGTCAATACTCGCTAAGGAAACCTCTAGAGCTAGTCAATTATTTAAAGATGAAAATTTTTTAGATGAAGTAATAAAATTAGATGGCACCAATGATAAAATTTTAGGTTTTTCAAAACTTGCAAAAGAAATTAAAAATAAAAATTTTGATAAAGTATTTATTTTTAATGGTTCAATTAGATACAGACTTTTAGCTTTTTTTTCAGGAATAAAAGAAATTTATCAGTATCCCTTTTTTATTTCAAAAGATGTCATATTTCAAACTGCAAAAGTTTTTACTGAAAATTATGTTAATAAAATTTTATCAACTGAACCTAAATTAAATTTAAACCCCAAGTCTATTGAAGATGCAAAAAAAAAATATAATTTAACAAATAATGTCAAAAATGTTGTACTTGGAATTTCTGCTTCAGGACCAACAAAAAGGTGGGATATAGAAAATTTTATCAATCTAGCAATTAAATTAAATAAAATTCAAAATTGTAAATTTATTATTGCTGCTAGCAAAAAAGATCAAAAAATAATCGATAAAATTAAAAATTCTGAGATAGGTAAAAATTGTTTTTCATTAGAAAATCTTTCAATTCAAGAAATACTTCCTATAATTAAAAATTGTGACCTTTATATTGGTAATGATACAGGTTTCATGCATATAAGCTCAGCTCTAGGGATAAAATCATTAGGTATATTTGTTGACTCACCTGCTTACTCCTACAGCGGGTACTCTGACAATATCACAGCTATTGTACCAGTGGGTGAAACTCTTGAAAGCACAACTCACGACACTTTAGGTAAAGACAAAATTTCTTTTGAGGAAGTATTTGAAAAAACAAAAAAATATTTGATCAACTGAAGTCGGACTTGATAATTTTTTCTTTAGCCTCATTAACTAATTGGCTTAATCTTTCACTATTTACGTCTCGATTCATATCGGGATGTATTTTTTTTTGTAATTTCGCAGCAGTTTTTAAAACATCCTCTTTTGAGCATCCTTTTTTTAAACCTAAAATTTTGTAGCTTTCTTCAGTAGATATACTTGTGGTTGCTTGTGAACTTTTATTACCAAATCTTCCTGAGCTCCTAAGAACTTGTATTAGTCTCCATAATTGAAATAGTTGTAAGGCCGTAAAACCTTTTACTTTTAAACCACTTAATAGAATTAATAAAAAGGGGAGTGAAAATATATATTTACCTCCAATTGCTAAAATTGCTGCCAAAAAGATAGATATTACTATGGCTAATCTTTTTAAAAATTGGGCAATTTTTTTAGTGCTAGTTTTGGCAAACCAATTAAGAAATAAATAAACAATGACAAATATGATAATTCCAATTAAAAACCAGTTCATATAATTATATTATAATGAGTATACCAGAATTAAAAAAAATAAAGAGCGAGAAAAAGTATCACAATACTACTCTAAAAGATGATTATTCTTGGGTCGATCAGCCTGATATTTTAGACGTTTTAAAAAATCCAAATAAATTACATCCTGAAGTAAGAAAGTACATTGAAGAAAATAATTCATTAACCGAAAAATACTTTAGTGATGTTAAGGATCTTCAAAAAAAACTTTTCGATGAAATTAAATCTAAAATTAAACTTGATGACACTTCATTAAAATTTAAAGATCGAAAATACTTTTATTGGAGTAAAACTGAAGCTAAGGGAAACTATGGAAAAAGATTAAGACAAATAATCGATAAATCGAAACCAGAAGAAATTTATTTTGATGGAGACTTAGAAAAGAAAAAATCTGGATCTGAGTATTTTGGCCTAGGTAGTGTAAGTGTTTCTCATAATGATGACTGTATGGCATATTCTTTAGATTTAAAAGGATCAGAGTACTACACTATTTATTTAAGAAATTTAACTAACAACAAAAATTTACCTGATCAAATTGAAAATACTAGTGGAAGTATTACTTGGTCTTTAGATAGTAAAAGTTTTTTCTACTCTAAGCTAGATAAATTTCATAGACCTAGAAAAATTTATCAACATTTTTTAGGCAAGCCAGTTGAAAGTGATAAGCTTATTTTTGAGGAAAGAGATGAGACTTTTACATGCAGTATTAGTTTAACATCAGATGAAAAATATTTCCTAATTTCTACTTCAGATCATATTACCACTGAAGAGCATTTCTTTGATTCGACTAGTGATGACATTAAACCAAAATTATTTAGAAAAAGAAAAAAAGACGTACGTTATTCTTTAGACTCCTGGAAAGATTATTTCTACGTTCATACCAATGAAGATGCAAGGGATTACAAAATTTTAAGATGTAAAAAAGACGATATTGAAAATTTGGAAGAATTTGTTCAACCAAAAAAAGAGACAGTGATCGGTGGTTTAGATTTTTTAGACGATTATATTATTAGAGCAGAGAAATCTGATGCGATACCAAAATTATATGTACGAAACATTAATACAAATGAGGAGGAAGAAATAAAAATTTCTAATGAACCTATCGGTGTCCCAGGTGCAAGCTTAATGCAAAAGGACACTAACACTTCAAAAATCAGAATTAGTTGGGAGAGTATGGCGACGCCAGGTAAAATATTTGAATACGATATTAAAACAAAAGAAAAAAAACTAGTTAAAGAAGTTGAAATTCCCTCTGGTCATGATCCCAATAAATATGTTGTTGAAAGAATAAAAGCTAAGTCACATGATGGACGTATGATACCCATAAGTTTGGTAAGACTTAAAAATTCAAAACAAGACGGAATGTCAAAAATATTGTTATATGCTTACGGAGCATATAAGCATAGTGTGTCCCCATCTTTTAGTGCATCAAGATTTTGCCTAGTTGATAGAGGTATCACATTTGCTATCGCACATATAAGAGGTGGAGGAGATTTAGGAGACAATTGGCACACGGAGGGGAAAAAGAAACTTAAGAAAAATACTTTTCACGATTATATCGCATGTGCTAATCATTTGATTGAACAAAGGTATACACATAAAGGTGGATTATGTTTCTACGGAGGTAGCGCTGGTGGACTTACAGGAGGCAGTGTAGCAAATATGGCTCCTGAATTATTTTTCGCAATGCTATTGCTAGTGCCTTTCGTAGACACAATGACAACGATGCTAAATGAGAAACTTCCACTTACACCCGCCGAATGGGAGCTTTGGGGAAATCCAATTAAAAGTAAAGAGTACTTTGATTACATACTATCTTATTCTCCCTATAATAATTTGAGTAAAAAAAAATACCCACCGATGTTAATCACTTCATCAATATTTGATAATAGAGTTTTATATTCTGAACCTGTAAAATATATCGCTAAGTTAAGAGATGTTAAAGAGGACAACAATGAACAATTATTAAAATGCAAAATGGAAGCAGCCGGTCACGGAGGTATGAGTGGTAGAGATAATGCAATTAAAGAACTTGCTGAGGAATATAGTTTTATTTTAAAGAACGCTAAAGTTTAAATACCATCTTGAAAATTTAAAAAAAGATACCATATAAATCTTGTTGATTGCCGAATGGGATCAACATTAACCTTGCTAACAAAGGAGGAAATATGACAAGTAAGGATCTATCAATCTTTAATTCACTAAGACCTTTAAGCATTGGATTCGATGATATGTTTGATCAGTTCGAGTCTATGTTAGGAAATGGCAGTCTTGCTGTACAAGGCAATTACCCGCCATATAACATCAGAAAAGCAGGCAAAGATAAATATGCTATTGAAGTAGCAGTTGCTGGCTTTAACAAAAATGATGTTGAAGTAGAATATGAAGATAATCTTTTAACTGTGAAAACTAAACAAGTTAAAAGCACTGAGAAAAAAGATGGTGAAGAAATAATTCACAGAGGTATTTCTCAAAGATCTTTTGCTAGATCGTTTACAATTGCAGATGATGTAAAAGTAGGTGACGCTGAGTTAAAAGATGGACTTTTGACAATTTCTTGTGAAAAAATTGTACCAGAAGCAAAGAAAAAAAGACTTATTGAGATAAAATAAGTTTGCCTTACTTGCGGAGTAAGCTCCGCAAGTAAATTTTTTAATTATGGAGATAACAGAAAAATTTGATTGGTTTTGTAAGTCTACTTGGTCTAAAAGTGCTTATAATACCTTATGGTGTCTTATTGGATGCTCTATAGGAGATTTTGGAACTATTTATTATTTTCAGGTAACTCCTCACTCTTTATCAGTATTTTTAGTTATGTTAATTGCTATAATTAATGGAATAATTACTTCTATAATTCTTGAGACTATAATTTTATTTAGACAAAAATTTAAGTTAATAGAAGCGTTTAAAATCGCTTGTGGGATGTCACTAATCAGTATGATTTCTATGGAAGTGGCGATGAATTTGACAGACTTCTTAATTGTAGGTTCAGCAAAATTAGTGTGGTGGGTCGTACCTATAATGTTACTAGTTGGATTTTTAACACCTTGGCCTTATAATTATTGGAGGCTTAAAAAATTTAATAAAGCTTGTCACTAAAAACAGTTTTTACTTGTAAAACCAACAACTTTATTACTATTATTAATTTCAAAAATTCGCTCACATTTAATTTTTAATTTTTCTTTTGTATAAACATAAAATCTATTTCTGGAATTATCTTTAAAATTAACTTTGTCAGGTTTTCCAAACTCTATTTTGAGTTCTTCCTCTGATCTATTTAGCCAACTACTTAATTGCTTTTCCTCTTCTGAAACTTTTTTGTCAATTTTGTTAGAAACAGTTTGACACGAAGCTAAATTAGTAAATAGTAAAATCAATATTAGAATAAATTTCATTTTCAACCAAGTGTAGAATATACATCAATTTTATAAACAGAAATATTTATCGTAGGTTGTAATTATAAGTTTACTGAGATTTTTAAAAGATTTATTTAGAGAATCATTGTAATCACAACTTATAGGAGGCTTTTATGCTTGAAAAATATTTTGAATACAAAAAACACAAAACAAATTTTAGAACAGAAGTAATAGCTGGTGTAACTACGTTTCTTACAATGGCCTATATAATGTTCTTAAATCCTTTTATTTTATCTGGAGAATTTGCAGGACCCGATAAAGGATTTTTTGATTTTGGTGCTGTCTTCACTGCAACGATAATAGCTACCGCCATAGCTTGTTTTATAATGGCTTTTTACGGAAAAACTTGGCCAATTGGTTTAGCTCCTGGAATGGGAATAAACGCATTTGTTGCTTTTGGAGTTGTAGCAGGAATGGGTTACACACCGCAGGAAGCTTTAGGTGCTGTGTTAGTTGCTGGAGTATTGTTCTTATTAATTTCTTTAACTCCAATAAGAGCTTGGTTAATCAATTCTATCCCAAAAAGTTTGAAGTTAGGAATTGGGGCTGGAATAGGTGGTTTTCTTGCAATTATAGGATTGGAAATTATGGGAGTAGTAGGAGATCACCCCGTTACCTTAGTCACTTTAGGTGACATCAAAAATCCACTTGTCTTACTTGGATGTTTGGCATTTGTATCCATGGTTGTAATGGAAAAAATGAATATACGTGGAAACATAATAATTGGAATACTTGTTTTCAGTGTTATAGCATGGGTAACTGGTCTTGCTAAATTTAATGGAGTGGTGAGCACTCCACCACCAATGACTTACCTTTTTGCATTTGATTTAGGAGCAGCTTTTACAGCAGGAATGTCAACAGTAATATTTACATTATTATTTATCGACTTTTTTGATACAGCTGGGACCTTAACCTCCGTTGCAAATGTTGCAGGTAAAGTCGGCAAAGATGGAAAAGTACAAGACATAAATAAAGCCATGCTTTCTGATAGCGTTGGTACAGTTGCTGGAGCGTTTATGGGAACAACAACTGTGACAAGTTATGTAGAGTCTGGTGCTGGTGTAAAAGCTGGTGGACGAACTGGAATGACTTCACTTGTTATAGGAATATTATTCTTAGCGTGTTTATTCTTTTCCCCTCTAGCTACTTCATTACCAAAAGAAATAGACGGGGCCGCTTTGCTATATGTTGCTGTATTATTTGTAAGAAACTTAACAGATATAGAGTGGAATGATATAGCTGAGTCAGCGCCTGCAGTGGTTGCTTTTATTGCTATGCCTTTAACTTATTCAATTAGTCACGGAATCGCTTTAAGTTTTATAGCGTATGCATTAATTAAAATTTTTACAGGGAAATTTAACACTACCTCACCAGCTATTTGGTTGATAGCTGTGTTAAGTGTTGCAAGTTTTGCTGTAGCATAAATAATTAATTAAAGGGCTGGGAAACTGGCCCTTTTTACTTCTGACTCTTTTTAAGATCCTCAATTCTAATTTCTTCATATTTTTCAAAAGGTTGCACTATCCAAGGATTATCTTTTAGTTTTTGAGCACAAAAATCTGGTTCGAAAGTAGAGTCAGCTTTTTTCCAAAGCACTGCAGTTTTAATAGATTTGATTTTACCTTTCAATGGTGGGTATTTTTTTAACCAATCAATACTTTTGTTTAACGTGACCCCAGTATCTGATAAATCATCACAAAGTAAAATATTACCACTCATTTCTTGAACTGTAGAACTCAACTCTCTTGAAAAAATTAATTCTCCTTGTTTGTCTTCAATATTTTCACCTGAGTAAGACTCTACCGCTAAATATGCGCATTTAAGCTTAAAAACTCTACTTAGAACATCTATTATTGGTGCTCCACCTCTCATTATTCCTATTAATAAATTAGGTTTAAAGCCGCTATCATAAATCTGTATTGCAAGCTTCTCTACTATTTGATTGTATTCTTTCCAGTCTATGATTAATTTCTTAGCCATAGAAAAAATTAATTTATTTTGAAGGAGTTGTAAATGAAAGGTTATGTAGTTTGTGTTTATAAAAATATAAATAATGAGGACAAATTGAAAGAATATGCTGTTAAAGCTAGAGCAGCAGTTGAAAATCATAAGGGGAAGTTTTTAATTAGAGGAGGAAGATCAAAAATAAAAGAGGGAGAAAGTTCTCCACGTACAGTGGTGATTGAATTTCCATCATATAATGAAGCTAATGATTTTTATCAGTCAAAAGAATATCAAGAAGCCCATACTATTTTAAAAGACCATGTATTACGTCAGTTTCAAATAATAGAGGGTGTTTAGTATTGTATTGGTTCATCATCAATCGATCTCCATAAATACCAAGTTGCAACAGAGCAATAAGGACTAAATTTTTTATAAAGCTTTTTTAAAAATATTTTTGGTGGAAAATATTTTTTTTTATAATTATTTGATATTGCTCTTAAAAGACCAATATCTTGTAGTGGCCAAATATTTGATCTGTTAAATGTAAATAATAATATCATCTCTGCTGACCACCTTCCTATTTGTCTCAACTTAGATAAATATTCAATAGCTTCTTCATCATTCATATCTTTGATTAAATTTGGATTAAATTCTTTGCTTAAAGTTTTTTTTGCCAGCTCTTTAATTCCCTTGGCTTTTTGTCTACTTAACCCACAGCTTTTTAGACTTGAGATTGCTAATTTGCTTACAATTTTAGGGTTTATTTTTCCGCTACATTTTTTTTTGAACTTCAAAAAGACTGAATTTGCTGCAGTTACACTAATTTGTTGACCAATAATGCTTTTGCATAAAGAAAAAAAAACATCATTCCTTGTAATCAAAGACCCATCTTTATAATTTAAAATTAATCTAGCCATTACTTTATCTCTTTTTGATAAAATTTTTTTTGCTTTAAACCAATATCTTGGTGGTTTACTCATGGTCTTGGGTTAACAATTTGCTTTTTAAGTTTATTTTCTCTCATAAAAATTATTAGAGAGCTGGTAATTACTAAAAGTGCACCGAAAAGTGTTAATAATTTCGGTATTTCACTCCAAATTAAGAACCCAAAAACAATTGCAAAAACTAAACTCAAATATTTTATAGGAGTTACTAAGGATGCTTCTGCCAATCTATAGCTTTGGGTAAGTAATAAATTAGCTATACTGCCACATAAGCCCATTATAATAAAAATTAAAAAGTCTATTTTAGTTGGTAAAACCCAATCACCTTTAAAGATGGTTACAATACCAAGTACTGAACAAAGAAAAGTAAAATAAAAAGCGATTCTATAATTTGGTTCTGTTTTAGATAAAGATCTTACACTTATAGCAACACAAGCAAAGAAAATACAAAAAACAATTGGGGTAATGTAGTAAAAATTTAAATCAATAAAAGCTGGTTGAACTATTAATAACATTCCAATAAAGCCCAAAAATACCGCTGACCATCTTTTTATTCCAACTTTCTCAGATAAAAAGAAAATTGAGGCAACAGTAACAAATATTGGTCCACCAAAAGTAAGGGAGACTACATCAGCTAAAGGCAATTCTCTTAAACCAATAAATAATGCAATTATTGCTGCTGCACCGGTAAAAGCGCGAAATGCATGAAGACCTGGTCTGGTTGTTTTGTAAAAACTTAGCAATTTTTCTTTAGGAATAATAAAAAAAATTGGAATAAAGCCAATGAAAAATCTTAGAAATAAAACTTGCCCAACAGGATAATAATCAAGCCATTTTACGCAGATATCCATTATAGAAAAGCAAATAACACTTCCTACCATGTACAATACGCCTATTTGATTTTTAGTAAGCAATTTATTATCCTTTACACTTCATAACATATAAAATTACTTATGCAAAAATGTTACTTAGCAATGGGCTGTTTTTGGAAACCAGAGGAAAAATTTAAAAGTCAAAAAGGCATAATAGATACAGAAGTTGGATATGCTGGAGGATATAAATCTAAAGTCACATATGAAGAAGTTTGCCAAGGAAACACGGGTCATGCAGAAATTGTTAAGCTATCTTTTGATGAAACTATAATATCCTTTGAAAAAATTTTAGAGCTCTTTTTTAAGTTACACGATCCAACGCAAAAAGATATGCAATTTCCAGATATCGGGACTCAATATAGAAGTGAAATATTTTACGAAAATGAACAGCAAAAAGTAATAGCAATAAAAGTCAAAGAAAAATTTAATAAGGTATTTAATAATAAAATTGAAACAAATATTTCTCCAATTAAGAATTATTGCAAAGCAGAGGAATATCATCAAAAATATATTGAAAAAACCCGAAGATGAATCCTTTAAAATCTACCAGCTGGCTTTTTGAAAATATTGGTAGAGTAAAAATATTAGACGCGTCTTGGCACATGCCTAATTCAAATCGTAACGCATTAGTAGAATTTAACGAAAATCATATTGAAAGTTCAATTTTTTTTGATTTAGATAAAAATTCCAATCAAAAAGTTTCTTTACCACATATGTTACCAGAATTAGAAGAATGGGAAAAAATAGTTTCTAAATTAGGAATTAAAAATAATGATCATATTGTCGTTTATGATAATTCTGATGTTTTAAGTGCAAGTAGATGTTGGTTCACATTTCTATATTTTGGACACGACATGAATTTAATTTCAGTCTTAGACGGTGGATTAAAAAAATGGAAATTAGAAAATAGACCACTATCGAATGAAAAAGTAAATTTTCCAGAAACAAACTACAAAGCATCTATTAAGGAAAATTTAGTTATAAATTTAGATCAAGTCGAAAAAAATATTGAAAAAAGAGAATTTTGTTTAATTGATGCTAGAGGAGAAAAAAGATTTAAAGGTTTAGTAGAAGAACCAAGAAAAAATTTAAGAAAAGGAAACGTTGAAGGATCAAAAAACCTTCCGTTTTCAAAAATTATTAACTCTGAGGATAATACTTTTAAAAAAAAAGAAGAATTAGAGAATATATTCTTAAACCACGACATAAAAGTTAATGAAAAATTAGCATTTAGCTGCGGAAGTGGTATAACAGCCTGTGTCTTAGGTCTGGCTAGTACTATTATAAATAACAAATTACCGGTTATATATGATGGTTCTTGGGCAGAGTATGGGCTTAAATAAAAATGAAAACATCAACAAAAATAAAAACTATTATAATAATATTTTTTATTGCAATTGCGGTTATAATTACAGCAAGACATTTTGTAGGCTTACATTTTAAAAAAAAATTCAGTGTTAGACCGGCACCTGGTGTAATAGTTAAAGAGGTACAAAAATCACAGTTTTATAAAAGTATTGAAACATTCGGTACCGCAATAGCTCAAAATTCAAAAACTTATAGAATTAAAAAAGATGATGTGATTGGGAACTTGAGAATAGAAAATAGATTCGTAAAAAAAGGGGAGATCATAGCTGCTTTAAAGAATAGTAGTAATATTATAGCAGATTTTTCAGGTAAGCTTGGTAAAAGAGAAATTGCTCAAGGGGTTTTAGGATCCGATAGTTTGATCATAACTCTTGATGATTTAAAAAAGATTGTAATAGACATTAAAATTCCCGAAAGTTATGTTGGGATATTAAAACCAGGATTAAAGGCAGAAATAACTAGCTCTGCACTTTCAGAAAAAAATTTTAAAGGCAAAGTATCTTCTATTAGCTCAAGAATAGATCCTTCAACAAGATCAATTTTAGCAAGAATTTCTGTAAATAATAAAAATTTTGAAATAATTCCAGGACAATTAATGACTGTAAAAATAATATATGATGAAATAAATCAGATAGGCGTCCCGGAAAGTGCGGTAACAATTCAAGGAAGTACTTCTTTCGTTTATATAGTAAAAAATAATACTGCTGAAAAAAGAAATATCAAAATCGGAAATAGAAATTTTGGTAAGATTTCTGTCGAGTCAGGAATAGAAGAAGGAGATATTGTAATTTCTGAGGGTGTTTCCAAAGTAAGAAATAAATCAAAAGTAAAAATTATCAATACTAAATAATAAAATGTTTTTAACCGATTTATCAATTAAAAGACCTGTAGTTGCCTCTGTAATGAGCTTGGTTTTAGTTATTTTTGGTTTATTTACTTTTAATGAAATACCTACAGATGAATTGCCAGATGTTCAACCTCCTGTGGTCACTATACAGACTGAGTACAAAGGTGCTTCTGCAGAAATCATTGATACTCAGATAACTCAAAGAATAGAAGATTTTGTTGGGGGAACACCTGGATTAGAAACTATAGATTCTTTTAGTGAAGATGAAAGTTCAAGAATAACTCTTACTTTTGAAAACAATTTAGACTTAGACGATGTAGCTAATGACGTAAGAAGTTCTGTTGCAAGAGTCCTGGATAATCTTCCAGATGGAGCTGAACAGCCTGAGATTTTCAAGCAAAGCGCCGGTATGAGAACAACAATGTGGTTATCTTTCAATTCAGATACTATGACAGACTTAGAACTTACTGATTATGCTGACAGATATCTTACTGATTTATTTTCAACTGTAGAAGGAGTTGGAAGAGTTCGTTTAGGAGGCGAGAGAGAGCTTTCTCTAAGAGTATGGCTTGATCCCCTCGCCCTTGCGGCAAGAGATTTAACTACACAAGAAGTGGAGTCTGTCTTAAGAAAAGAAAATGTTGAATTTCCTGCTGGAAGAATAGAGTCTAAAGATGTTGATTTAACTATTAAGTTAGATAAAGCCTATAAAAATTTTGAAAGCTATAAAAAATTACCACTTAAAAGAGCGAGAGACGGTTCAATTATTACACTTTCAGATGTCGCTAGAGTTGAGCTTGGAGCGGAGTCAACAAGAACCTTATTTAAGGGAAATGGAAAACAAGTTGTCGGTATTGGTATTTATCAGCAGTCTGACGCGAATACTATTAAAGTGGCAAATGGAATAAAGAACAAGATTAAAGAAATTAGACCTGGATTACCTCCTGAAACATCTTTAGAGGTTTCTTTTGATAGAAGTAATTACATAAAGGCTGCAATAAAAGAAGTTTATAAAACTTTATTCATAGCTCTAATATTGGTGACAATAATAATCTATCTCTTTTTAGGTAATATCAGGGCGTTAGTTGTGCCCCTTATAGCTTTACCAGTATCTTTAATATCTACTTTTTTATCAATATACTTTTTTAATTTTTCAATAAATCTATTCACATTAATGGCATTGGTATTGGCCATAGGGATCGTTGTTGATGACGCAATAGTAATGCTCGAGAATATCGTGAGAAGAATAGAGTTAGGAGATACACCTCTAGTTGCTGCATACAAAGGGGCAAAACAAGTTTCCTTTGCGATTATAGCTACTACAGTTGTCTTAGTTGCGGTATTTGTTCCTCTTGTATTTATAGAGGGTATCACTGGTGTTTTATTTACTCAAACTGCAATCACTTTAGCTTCAGCAGTTGTTATATCAAGTTTTGTTGCACTTTCTTTAAGTCCAATGATAGGTAGCAAGGTTCTAAAGAAAAATATGAATAAGTCAAAAATAGTAATTAAATTTGAAAAATTTTTAAAAAATATAACGTCAGTTTACAAACAATCTTTGATAACTTGGATAAGGAAAAGAAAAATTATAATTTCATTCTTAGGAATTGTGTTATCTTTAACTGTTTTTTTATTTAACTATGCTCCAAAAGAATTAATTGCTCCAGAAGATAGGGGTGCTTTTTTTGTAATAGTAAAAGCTCCACAGGGATCAGGTTTCAATTTCACAAAATCTAAAGCTGAAGATATTGAGAACCTTTTATTGCCTAGTGTTGGTAATGGAGAATACAGAAAATTAATATTGCGAGTCCCTGGATTTGGGAAATCAGCAAAACAAGTAAACAGTGGTTTTATAATAGTTCTTTTAGAACCATGGGCTAAAAGAGATCGTCATGGTGTAAAGATAATGAGAGAGTCTTTTGGAAAAATTTCTCAAGTACCAGGTGTATTAGCGTTTCCAATAATGCCTCAAGGTATAAGAACAGGCGGAGTAGAAAGCCCAGTTCAATTTGTGATTTTAGGAAATACGTATGATCAATTAATAGAGTGGAAAAATATTATTAAAAAAGAAGCTAGAAAGAATCCAGGACTAACGTCAATACAGGATGACTTTGATTTAAACAAACCACAACTTAATGTTCAGATAGACCAAAAAAAGGCTGCTGATCTAGGTGTTTCAACAGAGGATATAGGAAGAACAATTGAAACTATTTTTGGCTCTAAACGTGTTACAAATTTTACTAAGGATGGGAAAGAGTATTCAATCATCCTTCAAGGCGACATTAAAGATAGACAAGAACCGGACAGTATTAGTAAGGTTTTTGTTAGATCTAATAATAATGGTAAACTTGTGTCAGTCTCAAATCTAATTCGATACGATGAGGAAGGTCAGTCACCTTTTTTAGCAAGATATAATAGGCAAAAAGCCGTAACAATTTCAGCGAGATTGGTTGGTGATTACTCTTTAGACGAAGCTTTAAATTTTTTAGTTAAAGTTGTTGAAAATAATACTCCAGAGGCAAAAATTGCTTATAAAGGAGAAAGCGAAGAGTACAAAAAAACTAACACAGAATTATATATTATATTTATATTGGCTTTAGTCACAGCATATTTAGCAATGTGCGCGCAATTCGAAAGCTGGAGACATCCACTAACTATAATGCTAACAGTCCCCCTTGCAATATTAGGAGGTTTATTAGGAATATTAGTAGTAGGCTCATCCTTAAATATTTATAGCCAAATAGCTCTGATTATATTGATTGGTTTGTCAGCTAAAAATGGAATTTTAATTGTAGAATTTGCAAATCAGCTAAGAAAAGAGGGAAAAAATTTAGAGACATCAATAATAGAAGCCGCATCCATTAGATTTAGACCTATTTTAATGACAAGTCTTTCAACTATTATAGGAGTCCTTCCTCTAATACTAGGCTCAGGGCCAGGAGCTGCAAGTAGACTTACTGTAGGGATAACCATATTTGGTGGAATGCTTTTTTCAACTTTTTTTACTTTATATGTAATTCCAACGATTTATTCTATTATCGGAAAGAATACTCAAAGAATCGATGCTGTTGAAATAGAATTAAATAGGCAGCTTAAAAAATAATATACTTATTTTTATCTAAGTTTTTTTTACAAGTAGTTAATTGCTTCCTATATTTTGAAGCCATATCTTTTACAGACCTAGCGTAGATGATGGCTTTTTTATCTTTAGAATAATTTTTATAATCACCCCAACCCTTGTAATAAGCTAAGTATTGTTTGTAAGCATCTTTTTTTGAAATTCTTAAAATCTTATTAGTTTTATTTATGTACCAGCCGATAAAATCAACCGAGTCTTTAAATCTCGCCCTCGTTGCCAGAGGATTTTTAGTCTCTCTTTTATATTGTTCCCAAGTTCCCTTTACAGCTTGTGAATAACCAAATGATGAAGAAGGTCTTTTAAAAGGGATAACCTTGAAGAGCTTTTTTCTTGGTGGTTTAGCTAACCAATTAAAGTCGCTTTCTTTTTTCACAAAAGCTAATTGTAAATGTATTGGGGCCCCCCATTTTTCATAAGAGGCTTTAGCATGTTTATACCATAGATATCTTTCTTCAAATATTGCACAGCTATTCTGAGTATTTTTTGGAATTGAAGAGCATGATGATAAAATTAAAAAAATAAATATAATTAATTTTTTTCTATAAAGAATCACTTATCAATTTATACTAAAAATTAATTAAGCTTTCTCCATTTTTCTGGTTTTAAAAATTTACCTTGCCACAAACCTAGCTTATTTTGCTTCGCAAAATCTTCATCAGGTATATATTCTTTTGAATATCGTCTATAAGCAACAGCATGACCATTTCTAACCATCCAGCGGTTAAGGTTTATTTCACCTTTGAAACACTTAGCTAAGTATCTTTTATATCTGTCTTTAGTGAAAGAAATGCATTTAATGTTTGATCCTTTAACCTTGGCTTCTAAATTTTCTTTTGAATGCTCTCCACAATAATAATCTTCATAAAATGTATAGCCTATAATTGATGAAATTTTGAGTTTTTCTTTTTTACATTTTTGTTTCATTTCCGGAGCGTCTATACCTTCGAGTCTTATTTTATAATTATTAATATATACAGTATCGCCATCCACAATTTTGGGAATTCCAATTATCTCTTCGGCTAAAAGATTAGTGGAAAATATTAAAAATATTATTATTGTTCGCATAATTTAATTTTTTAGCTTTTTAATAAAAATTAGTGTAAAAAAAGCAGATAAAACTCCCACACTATTAGCAAATAGATCATTAAGTTCAAAAGCTCTATTAGGAATTATTAAATGCAGCAATTCAAATAGGACCGAAACGCAAATTAAAAAAGGGAAACTATAAATTATTTTTTTATGCTTGATGTGTATAATAAAACTTAGAACACTCAAATAGAAAAAAAATATCAAATGGTTAATTGAGGTGCCGATTGGATTAGAAATTAAATTAGGTTGTTTTCCAAGATCACCATATAACAAAAAACCGATTAGACTACCTGGAAACAAGTATAAAATTAGTAACACTGTTAAAGATAAATAGTAAGTATATTTTAATACTTTAAATATATTATTTTTCATTTTGATATTATTATAGTACAAAATAATTAAATTAACTATTATGAGTAAATTAATCCTTACTAGACATGGTCAAAGTACCTGGAATGCAGAAAATAGATTTACAGGATGGGTGGACGTAGATCTTTCAAAAAAAGGAGTTGAAGAGGCAGAAAAATCAGGAGAGTTGATAAAAAAACTTAATATCAAAATTGATATTTCTTATACCTCTTTTTTAAAAAGAGCGATTAAAACTTTGACAACTATACTAAAAAAAAACAATCTTGAACTTAAATTTAATACTGCTTGGCAGTTAAATGAGAGACATTACGGATCATTAACTGGTCTTAATAAAGATGAAACTAAAAAGAAAATTGGTGAGGAACAGTTTAAAAAATATAGAAGATCGTGGGATATCCCTCCTCCTCCAATGCAAGAAGATAGTAAATATCTATCAAATTTCAGTCCACTAAATGGGAATATTCCGATTGGTATGACTCCATTTACTGAGTCTTTAAAAAATACCTATGAGAGAGTAATGCCTTTTTATGAAAACGAGATTAAAAAAAATCTCTCTGAGGGCAAAAATATTCTTATCTCAGCTCATGGAAACTCCTTAAGAGCGCTATGTAAATTTTTATTTAAAATTTCAGACGATAAAATCAACGAATTAGAGATTCCGACTGGTAACCCTTTAGTGATTGAGTTTGAAAAAAATTTAAAGATAAAAAAATATTTCTATTTGGATGAGACTAGATCTAAAAATATAATTTTTAATCAATAATACCAAGCTTCGAAATTTTTTTATACATCTCTTCAGTATTAAGATGATAAAATTTTTGGTTACTTTCTACACCGCAAAGCTTATTCTCGCTTATTAAATTGTTCCAAACCTCGTTCATTGAAAAAACCTTTTTGTCGATAAAATCAATATAATTTCTATCCGTTAATTGAAGACCAGTAAAAATGAAATTATTTTTTATATCTCTAGATACAATATTATTTTTTAAATTAAAATCTCCTTTAAAAGATGTATCCAAAGATAGTTTTTTGTGAACTAATAACAGGCAAGGTTTTTTTCTTTCAAAATAAATTTTTTCTAATGACTTCATCTCCTCAGAATAATTTCTTGACCATAAAGTATCTGGATTAACTACAAAAAAAGGTTTTCTTTCAAAAATTTTTGTCCCTTTCTCCACTCCACCACCGGTATCCAGAAGTAAATCTTTTTCGTTAGAAATAGTTATTTTTACCTTTGTTTCAAAATTTGAAATAAATTTTATAATTTGATCTGCTAGGTGATGAACATTTATAATTATTTGCTCTACTCCATGATTTTCTAAAAGATTTAAAGATCTTTCTAGTAAATTTTTACTACCTACTTTTATTAATGGTTTAGGTGTTGTTAAGGTTAATGGTTTCATTCGTGTTCCAAGTCCTGCAGCTAATACCATTGCTTGTTTGATGCTCATAATTTATCAATTTTTTTTAATTTTTTTATCTTAATGTATTTATTTAATAGTATTTGGAAATTTTTAAAAATAGGATTTTTAAGTCGCCTGTTAATTAAACTCCAAGTATACGGTAAATATTTTAAATAAGTCGATTTATTATCCCTTTTACTTAATCTAACGAATATTCCTAAAATTTTAAAATTTCTTTGAACTGATAAAATATCGTAATCATTCTTCAAATTCTGAAAGTTTTCACTTTTTAACTTTGATTTTGAGTGGTAAAATTTAAGTAACTTTTTTTGTAAATTAACAGGCAATTTAATTCTAACGTCATCAATTAATGAGACTACATCATAAAGAGGATTGCCAATTATTGCGTCCTGACTATCAACTAAACCAAGTACTTTTTTATTTATTATTATATTTGATGCATGAAAATCTCTGTGAACAAAAGTATCATTTTTGAAATAAAGTCTTTTATAAATTTTATTTAGTTCTTTTTTTAATATTCTTTTAACTTTACTAATTTTTAAATTTTTTGAACTAAATTTGAGATACCAGTCAAAAAATAAGTCAGACTCTCTATGAAGATTTTGCAAAGAATATTTTTGAAGTTTTAATTTGTACTTACCTAATCGATAATTCTTTTTAATTTTTATTTTTTGTAATTTAAAAATAATTTTTATCAAATCTTTATAATAGTAGAGTTTATAATTTTTTTTTAATATTTTATTGTAAAATGATTTTTCTCCCAAATCTGAGATTTCAATCATATTGTGTTGAAAATGATTACTAATAAGTTTAGGCGCATTTATCTTATTTTTCTTAAGAATTTTATTAATTATTGCATAAGCAATTAAATTTTTAAATTTTTGTTTATTAGCTTGCACTATAATTGAGGTTTTATTCCCTTTTTTTAATCTATAAAATTCTCTAAAAGAAGCATCTCCAGAAATTTTTTTTAATTTATAGTTCATTCAAAATTTTTCCATTTACCTGTCCCAAATAATCTTAGTTTTCTCTCACTGCCTTTTTTAGTATATTCTAAATTAATTTCTAATTTATTAGATATATGAATTTTTATTATCTTCGGCCATTCAATAATTTTTATTGCGTTCTCGTTTTCTTTTAATATACCTAAATTATTCAGTTCTTCTTCATTATTAAGTCTGTAGAGATCGTAGTGCATGATTTTATATTTTTTCAAATCATACTCATATAACAAGTTAAAAGTCGGGCTCAATACTTCTGAAACTTTAAGTCCCTCCTTTTTTTGTAAATAATTAATCAAAAATCTTGTAAATGTAGTTTTTCCAACTCCAATTTCTCCAACTAAGAAAATGAAGTCTTTTTCTTTTAGGCGATTTGCTACTTTTTTTGAAAAGGAATTTAATTGTTCTAAGGATTTTATAATCATTAGCTACTAGTTTAGTAGCGATAAGTATCTGGTTTAAATGGCCCTGATTGTTTAACGCTAATATAATCTGCTTGATCTTTTGACATTTTTGTTAATTTAGCACCTACTTTTTCAAGATGCAGCATTGCTACCTTTTCGTCTAAATGTTTTGGTAATACATAAACTTTATTTTTATACTTGTCTGAATTATTCCATAATTCTATTTGAGCAATTACTTGATTTGTAAAGGAAGCACTCATAACAAAACTTGGGTGCCCAGTAGCACATCCTAAATTTACGAGCCTTCCCTCTGCAAGTAAAATTATTCTTTTTTTGCTTGGAAGTTCTATCTCATGAACTTGAGGTTTTATTTCATCCCATTTATAATTTTTAAGAGCTTCTACTTGAATTTCGTTATCAAAGTGACCTATGTTGCAAAGTATAGCTCTATCTTTCATATTTCTCATATGATCTGCGGTTACAATATCTTTATTTCCTGTTGCAGTTACGACAATATCTGCATCTTTTATTGCATCGTCCATAACGACTACTTCATAACCTTCCATAGCAGCTTGTAACGCACAAATAGGATCAGTCTCAGTTACTAATACTCTTGCTCCAGCCTGTCTTAAAGAAGCTGCACTCCCTTTACCTACGTCACCGTATCCAGCCACTATAGCTACCTTTCCTGACATCATCACGTCAGTTGCTCTTTTAATTCCATCAACTAAGCTTTCTCTGCATCCATAAAGATTGTCAAACTTTGATTTGGTTACTGAGTCATTTACATTGATAGCAGGAATTAAAAGTTGTTTGTTTGCCTCCATTTTTTTTAGTGCTAACACACCAGTTGTTGTTTCTTCTGAAACACCTTTGACATTTTTCAATAAATTTTTATATTCTTTGTGCATAAGTGCTGTAAGATCTCCACCATCATCTAAAATCATATTTGGCACCCAATCTTTTTTTCCTTCTATTGTTTGTTTCACGCACCACCAGTATTCCTCTTCTGTCTCACCCTTCCAAGCAAAAACTGGGACACCTGCTTTTGCAATAGCTGCGGCAGCGTGATCTTGCGTTGAAAAAATATTACAAGATGACCATCTACATTCGGCACCCAATTTTGTAAGAGTTTCAATTAATACTGCGGTTTGAATGGTCATGTGCAAACAACCCAATATGCGAGCTCCTTTAAGCGGTTTTTTATTTCCGTATTCTTTCCTTAGAGCCATTAAACCTGGCATTTCTGTTTCCGCTAAAGAAATTTCTTTTCTTCCAAATTCAGCTAGTGAAATATCTTTTACTTTAAAATCTTTTGACATAATTCAAGGGTTTTTAACAATATAAGCTTTCCTAATCAAGTCTCAACTAAGATAATATTTTTGGCAGCAAAACTTCTACTTGTGCTCCCTTTTGATTAATTCTGTTTGACGCTGCTATAGCGCCTTTATGGAGTTCTACAATGTTTTTAGCAATATTTAAACCCAAGCCTGAGTGCTCACCAAACTTAGACGGTCTATTACTATAAAATCTTTTAAAAATTTTTTGCGGTGATGCTTCATTAAAACCAGGTCCTTGATCTTTGATGGTCATTACAAAATTATTTGATGTTTCCGTAAGATCAATTTCAATTTTTTGTTTATCATTACTAAAGGAAATAGCATTATCAAGTAGATTAGCTATAACTTGCTCTAGTCTATTTTCTATTCCAATAATGGAATATTTTTTTTCATCTTTACTTGAAAAATTAGTCAAAATTTCAATTTTTTTATTTTGATTAATAAGATCTTGTTTAAAATCTTCAACCACATTTACTATAATTTTCATCAAATTTACTTTTGACATTTTTTCTCGAGATAATGAGGCTTCATCTTTAAGCATTTGAGAATAATCAGTTATTAATCTTTCAATTCTTTCTACATCGTGATTAATTATTTCAAATAGCTTATTTCTATCTTTCTGATTTTCTGTCTTATCCAAAAGTTCTGATGCGCCTTTTAAGGATGCTAGTGGATTTCTAATTTCATGAGCTAAATCTGTAGAGAAAGTCTCTGCCCTAGTAGTTCTTTTTTGAAGTTCTTTTGTCATTTCGTCAATTGATTTAGTGAGTTTTCCTACCTCATCTTCCCTTACGAAAAATTTTTGTATATCAATATTTTGATCTGACTTATTTTTAATAGCTTCAGTAAATGAAACCAAAAACCCAATAGGTTTTAAGATATATTTATTAAGGAATAATGAGAAAATCAAAATAACTAAAGCTATTGCTAAAACAGTTCTTATTATAAAATTTTTTCTTTCTGCGACTGCTATCAAAATATCATTTGCTTCATTAGTTACCACAACATAACCAACCACAACGTTTTTTAACTTTAAGTCACTAATAGTACTTACAAAAAAAGTATTATTAA
Organism: uncultured Pelagibacteraceae bacterium; assembly: GCA_902633335.1. Lineage (GTDB taxonomy): Bacteria > Pseudomonadota > Alphaproteobacteria > Pelagibacterales > Pelagibacteraceae > Pelagilacustribacter. The sequence continues at coordinate 51,264 of CACPFY010000002.1, forward strand.
TTTCGTTTTCAATAGTTATCGGTTGATCTTTATACTTGCTTTTAATTATGTTGGTTATTGAATTTTTTTCAGAGCCTTTATTCGATAATGGTTTTATTTTAGTATCTTTTTTTTCCACTCCTTCCTCTATGACTTCATCCGACTTTTCAAAAACGCTGGTATCTAAATCCAATATATTTGTGTCTCCTATTAGCTTACCATTCTTAGAAAAAAATTGAACTCTATCTAGGCCCTGAAAAAGAAATCTTGTAGATAGCAAAAATTGGTTTATACCTTTTTTGTTAAACTCTACTCCTAGTCTTTCAATATGATCTGAAGTATTGTTTATTATTATGAAATGACTTGCTGAAACTTTTTTAACTAAATTTGGCTGTATTGCGTTAAGGTAAAGTATTGTGAATAAACCTAAAACAGAAAAAATAGATAAGTTAAATAGTAAAAATTTCCTTAAAATTGAAGATGTTTTTTTCTTTTTCATTAACTAACATTCCATCTATATCCACTTCCGTATCTTGTTTCAATTGCTGAAAATTTTTCATCTACTCTTTTAAATTTCTTACGAATTCTTTTAACATGGCTATCGATAGTCCTATCTTCGATTTCAGTGTTTTCTTTGTAAGCAATATCCATTAAATGAGCTCTTTCTTTAATTACACCTGGTCTTTTAGCTAATTCTTTGACTATTAAAAATTCTGTTGTAGTAAGCTTATCTGGGAGTGCTTTGCCGTTCCATTCACATTCTAGTTGAGAAGGATCCAACTTCAATTTTCCGTGAGTTATAATATTTTTGGTATCTTCCACATTATCTATTTTTTTTCTTAACTGAACTCTAATTCTTTCGACCAAAACTTTCATTGAAAAACCGCCAGACTTTTTTACAAAATCGTCTGCTCCAAGTTTTAAGCCAAGTAACTCATCTACCTCTTCATCTTTTGAAGTTAAAAAAATTATAGGTATAGACATTTTTTTCCTTACCTTTTTTAGTAATTCTTCCCCATCCATTCTGGGCATTTTTATATCTAAAATCGCTAAATCAGGAGGATTTCTTGTAAGACCTATTAATGCAGACTCTCCATCGATGTAAGTCTGGACTTTAAAACCTTCTCTCTCTAAAGCAATGCTGATACTAGTTAAAAGATTTCTATCGTCATCTACTAAAGCAATTGTATGGCTCATATTTAACTTTTCATAATTAAATTGTCAAAATTTAGGCGACAACATATTTATTAGTGGGCTTCACCCCAGTTATATCCTGAATTCACACTTACTTCCAATGGAATAGAAAACATATGATGTTCAGAAGTTGATACTGAGGTCATAACCTTTTTTATAAATTTCTCATTGTTTATTTGATCTTTTATTGGACTTTCAAAAACAAGCTCGTCATGGATCTGAAGCAACATTTTAGAACTTATTTTTTTTTCTTTTTCTGTAACCCTATCAATTTCGATCATCGCTAACCTAATAATGTCTGCAGCAGATCCTTGGATTGGAGCATTTATTGCAGCCCTTTCCTGAAATGATCTTATACTAAAATTTCTATCATTTATACTTCTCAAATGAATTCTTCTTCCAAAAATATTGTTTACGTATCCGTTTTTTCTACAAAAATTTATTGTACTGTTCATATAGTCTTTGATTTCTGGAAATTTTTTAAAGTATTGATTTATAAAATCTTGTGCTTCTTGGTTTGAAACTGAAATTTGTTTTGCTAAGCCATATTGAGTAATTCCATATATAATACCAAAATTTATTGCCTTTGCTTTTCTTCTTAAATCTTCATTAACTTTGTTAATGGGAACACCAAAAACTTGGCTGGCTGTTAGAGAGTGAATATCCTCGTTATTCTTAAAGGCTTTTTTTAGTTCCTTTACATCTGCCATATCAGCAAGTATTCGCATTTCAATTTGATTGTAATCAGCCGAAATAAGTATATTACCTTTGTCTGCAATGAACGCTTTTCTAATTTCTTTGCCGTCCGCTGACTTAATTGGAATATTCTGTAAATTAGGGTCACTTGATGCAAGTCTACCAGTATTTGTAGCTGCTAACAAAAATGAAGTGTGAACTCTTTTAGTTTTTTTATTTATGTGGTCTTGTAATGCATCAGTATAAGTGCTTTTTAATTTAGAGTCTTGTCTCCATTCCATGATAAGTTTTGGAAATTTGTGGCCTGTTAATGCGAGGTCCTCAAGTACTTTAGCGCTAGTTGCGAGGCTACCTTTTTTTGTTTTTTTGAGTTTAGCAATTTTTAAATCATTATAAATTATCTCTCCCAATTGTTTAGGAGAACCTATGTTGAATTTTTTTTTTGAAATTTTATAAATTTCTTTTTCTTTTTCAATTAATCTTTCTTGAAATTTTTTAGATAATTTTTTCAAATAAAGATCATCGATTTTGATTCCACTCATTTCCAATTTAGATAATAATTTAATCATTGGTTTTTCAAATACCTCGTATATTTTATTGAGTTTTTCGCTGTCCAACCTATCTTTTAAAATGTTATAAAGACGTAAAGTAATGTCGGCGTCTTCGGCAGCATATTTTGTAGCATCTTTAAGATTAACATCAGAAAAATTTAATTGTTTTTTTCCAGAACCAACAACTTCTTTATACGAAATTGTTTTATGACCCAGGTGTATTTCAGACAGAGTATCCATATTATGTCTATTGTTTCCAGCATCTAAGGTATACGAAAGAAGCATTGTATCCTCTATCGGCTCAATATTAATTCCGTATTTTTTAAAAATCATAAAGTCATATTTTATATTTTGACCAATTTTTTTTATACTTGGGTCTTCAAGAATATTTTTTAATTTTTTAATTACAAATTCTTTGCTTAAACTTTTTACTTTCTTATGTGCAACAGGTATGTAATAAGCTTTATTGTCATCATAACTAAAAGATATGCCTACGAGCTCAGCATCTATAGGATTGAGAGAAGTAGTCTCACAGTCGACTGATATCAATGATTTTTCGTTTAATTTTTTTATTAATTCATCTAAATCAATTTCTTTAAGTATATTTTTATAATTATTAGCGTCGATTTTTGATATTTTGTTTTTAATTTTATTTTCATTTTCATTTTCATTTTTTAGGCTTTCAGTAGTTTTACCATAGAAACTTATTGCTTGGCTTAACAATCTATTAAATTCCATTTCTCTTAAGAAATTAAACAGAGTATCTTTGTTTACATCTTTTAAAATAAAACTGCTTAATTCATCTTTTACTGGAACATCAGATTTTAAAGTTACTAATTCTCTACTCAATAAAGCCTTGTCTTTATTTTCTAATAGTGTTTCTCTCCTTTTGTTTTGTTTAATCTCAGAAGCTTTGTTTAATAAAATATCTAGGTTTTTATATTTTGTTATCAACTCTGCAGCAGTTTTTATTCCAATTCCAGGGACGCCTGGAATATTATCGGAAGAGTCCCCAGCTAAAGATTGAACGTCTATAACTTGACTCGGCTTCACTCCAAACTTTTCTATAACTTCTTTTTCGCCAATAACTTTACTTTTCATTGGATCATATAATCTTATATCCTTTGAAACGAGTTGCATTAAATCTTTATCTGATGAAATGACTGTAACTTTTGCTCCTAATTTTGTAATCTGTTTCGCATAAGTAGCTATTAAATCATCAGCCTCATAATTTAAAAGCTCAATTGATGGTAAGTTAAAAGCTTTTACAGATTTTCTTATATATTCAAATTGAGGTGCTAAGTCCTCTGGTGCTTCACTTCTATTTGCCTTATAATCTTTATAAATCTGATTTCTAAAATTTTTTCTTGCTGAATCGAAAATTACAGCAAAGTGAGTAGGTTTCTCTTCACTGTCATCTGCTCTTGCGTCTTCTAAAAGTTTGAAAAGCATAGAGCAGAATCCGCTGACTGCTCCAGTTGGCAAACCATCACTTTTTCTTGAAAGAGGTGGCAAAGCGTAATAAGCTCTAAAAATATAACCTGAGCCATCAATTAAATAAAAATGATCTGACTTTTTAATTTTGCTCATAATTTATAATACCTAAATTTAATGTTATATTAAAATTTTATGATGAAAACTGCTTTATCTGTTGAAAACCTTTCAAAAGTATATTTACGAGATAAAAAAAAGGGTCCTGGGATAAATGCGTTGAATAATATTACTCTTGAAGTGAAGCAAGGTGAGATTTTTGGTTTATTAGGACCTAACGGAGCGGGCAAAACAACATTTTTAAGTATTTTAGCTGGCACAGTTGTCAAAACTAAAGGCAAGGTAAATGTTTGGGGATTCGATCTTGATAAAAATCCAAGACAAGTAAGAGCTTCAATTGGAATAGTGCCTCAAGAAGTGAATTTAGATGCTTTTTTTAGTCCAAAAAAATTACTTGATTTGCAGGCAGGTCTTTATGGAATTAAAAATAGTCAAAAAATAACTGAGACGATTTTAAATCTAGTTTCATTAAATGAACAAGCTAACAGTTACTCTAGAAATTTGTCGGGAGGTATGAAAAGAAGATTATTAATTGCCAAGGCAATGGTTCACCAGCCGCCAATTCTTGTTTTGGATGAGCCAACTGCAGGGGTTGATGTTGAGTTAAGAAAAAACTTATGGGAAAATGTAAAACAACTTAACAAGATAGGTGTTACAATAATTTTAACTACTCACTACTTATTCGAGGCTCAAGAAATGTGTAATCGAATAGCAATTATAAATAAAGGTAATTTGGTGGCCTTAGATACAACAAAGAAACTTTTAGAAAGAATAAAAACGAAAAAAATTACATTTAAACTTAAAGAATTTGACTCAAATCTTGTTCTCAAATTACCGCATGTAAAGTTTTCAATTGAGTCAAAAGACTCGATTTCGGTAAATTACGAAAAAGAGACAATTGACTTTGAACAATTAATAAATTATTTAAAAGAAAAAAACTTGAAAATACTTGATATTTCAATAGACGAGGGTAACCTAGAAGATGTTTTTATTCAGTTAACAAAAAACTAGATAATTTCTTTAAATAAAGGTAAATTATATAATGGAGTCGGTAAAAAATTTAAAACATGTTAAAATTTTAAAATATTTTTTAATTATTTTAGTTAGTTCAACTCTTCTAGCTATTTCAGCAAAATTAAAAATACCCTTTTATCCTGTTCCAATGACTATGCAGACATTTATAGTTCTTTTAATTGGTGTATGCTTTGGTTGGAAATTAGGAGGCACAATTATCACTTTTTATTTATTGGAAGGTATAATTGGATTACCTGTTTTTTCAGGAACGCCAGAAAAAGGTTTAGGTATAGTATACTTTGTTGGGCCGACAATGGGATACCTATTAGGATTTGTATTTGCAGGGATGCTTAGCGGCATTTTTAAATTTAATAAAAATATTATTTTGAATTTCTTAAAGTTAGTTTGTAGCGTAAGTATTATTTATATTTTGGGAATAGTATGGCTTGGAACTCTAATAGGTTGGGATAAACCTATAATTAATTTAGGAGTAACACCCTTTTTATTAGCGGAGCTTTTTAAAATAAGTTTACTTACTGTTATTATAACTTTATTTAGTGACAAATTATCTAATCTTAAAAATTGGTTTTAGTTTTATCTCGGCGATCTTTTAGATAAAATTCTTTGCAATGTTCTTCTGTGCATCTTTAGGCGTCTAGCTGTTTCAGAAACATTTCTGTTACATAACTCAAAAACTCTATGAATATGTTCCCATTTCACTCTATCGGCTGACATTGGATTTTCGGGTGGTTTAGCTTTCGACTCTGGTGCAGCTAGTAAAGCTGATTCGACATCATCTGCATCAACTGGTTTTGCAATATAATCAATGGCGCCGGCTTTCACGGCGGCTACCGCCGTCGGCAAATTTCCATATCCTGTAAGCATTACAATACGTGCGTCTGACTTGTTCTTAGAAAGCTCTTTAATAACGTCCAGGCCATTGCCATCTTCTAACCTTAAGTCAACTACAGCGAAATTTGGAGGCGATTTTCTCACTATTTCAAGGCCTTCTGACACTGTTTTGGCTTCCTTCACCATAAAACCCTTTTTCTCCATAGCTCTGGATAATCTACCCCTAAGAGGATCGTCATCATCGAGGATTAACAAGGATTTATCTTGAAAATCACTAAGATTTAGCTGTGGAGTTTGTAAATTAGTCTTTCTCATGAGTATCTATATGGGCACTCTAAGGGTATTTTCAACCAGTTGAAAAAAGATTCTAACATGTCAGCTATGCATTTTTTTCTTTACATAAGGTGAAAAAACACTAAATACAGAACAAATAAGAGTTTTTTATAAATTTTTTGAAAGCTCTTTTGTGTTAATTAATGGGGGACACATGAAATGGAAAAATTTAGTAACGTTAACGAATTAGTTAACACACTTAAACCAGTAAATCCTGTATACTGTATACGTCCAGATACCATTAAAAATTCAATAAAAATCTTTAAAGAAAAGTTTCCGGGCAAAATTCTATATGCCGTTAAAACTAATCCAAATGAATATGTGCTTAAACAAATTATTAAAAATGGTGTGGATAGATTTGATGTTGCATCAATTAATGAGGTTAAGCTTATAAGAAAAATTAGCCCTAAATCTAAATTATACTTTATGCATCCAATTAAAAGTAGAGAAGATATTGCGTCTGCATATTTTGATTATAACGTAAAAGATTTTTCTTTGGACACAAAGGAAGAATTAATGAAAATTTTAGACTCTACAAGAAATGCAAAAGATTTGAATTTATTTGTAAGAGTTGCAGTCTCTAATGAACATGCGGAATTAGATCTGTCAAGAAAATTTGGTGCTTTAACAAGTGAGGCTTTAGGTCTAGTGAGACTTTGTAAACAACATGCAAAAAAATTAGGAGTAAGCTTTCATGTAGGCTCTCAATGTATGCATAAAATTTCTTTTTCAAAAGGATTAAAAGAAATTTCAAATATTATAAGAAAAACAAAAATTATTCCCGATACTATTAACGTTGGTGGAGGTTTTCCTTCTATATATCCAGATTTAAAACCTGAACCCTTAGAAAATTACTTTGATGAGATTAATCAAGGTTTAAAAAACTTGAAACTTGAAAAAATGCCAGAAGTAATTTGTGAGCCTGGAAGAGCTTTAGTGGCTGAGAGTGGTTCTACTATAGTAAGAGTAAATCTAAGAAAAAAAGATAAATTATATATAAATGATGGAACATATGGATCTCTATTTGATGCAGGCGTGCCTAATTTTATATTACCTGCAAGATTGATTACCAATGGAAGAGTTCAATCAAAAAAGATAACTGCTTTTCAATTCTATGGTCCTACATGTGATAGTCTAGATTATATGAAAGGACCTTTTTTATTACCCAACAATATTAAGGAAGGTGACTATATTGAGCTTGGACAATTAGGAGCTTATGGACTAACCTTTAGGACTAAGTTTAATGGTTTTTATTCAGATACTATTGTTGAGCTAAAAGACAAACCTATAATGTCATTATACAATGATACTGGTAAATTTAATTACTTAGTAGCTTAATGAATAAAAAGAATAGTCCTGCTGCGGGGCATAATAAAAAATCTTTTCTTGATAAACCTGTTGAGCACATAGACATTACAAAGTTTGACGCTAGAGATATAATTGAGTCAATGAGTAAAATGTCTTTTACCTCAAGAGATACTGCTAAAGCTTCAAAAATATTTAATGAAATGATTGAAGATAAATCATGTTCAATTTTTTTGACATTAGCGGGCTCAACCTCAGCTGGTGGTTGTATGAAATTGTATTCAGATTTAGTTAAATACAATATGGTTGATGCTATTGTCGCAACAGGAGCTTCCATTGTAGATATGGACTTTTTTGAAGCCCTTGGTTTCAAGCACTATCAAGGTTCACAGTTTGAAGATGATACTAAATTAAGGGAAAATTACGTTGATAGAATATACGACACTTATATTGATGAAGAAGAGTTGCAGGCGTGTGATCAAAAAATATGCGATATTGCAAACTCCTTAGAACCTAGAACCTATACTTCAAGAGAATTTATACATGAAATGGGAAAATATTTAAAAAAAAATTCAAAAAAAAAAGACTCTTTAATCGAGATCGCCTACGATAATAATGTCCCAATTTTTTGCCCAGCTTTTACAGATAGTTCAGCAGGTTTTGGATTGGTGATGCACCAGGAGCAAAATCCAAAAAAACACCTAACAATTGACTCTATACGAGAATTTAGAGAATTAACTGAAATTAAACTTAGATCAAAACAATCTGGTTTACTGATGATTGGAGGTGGAGTTCCAAAGAATTTTATACAGGACACAGTTGTATGCGCTGAGCTGTTAGGTAAAAAAGTTGATATGCATAAATATGCTGTTCAAATAACAGTCGCCGATACAAGAGATGGTGCTTGTAGTAGTTCAACTCTTAAAGAGGCAAGTTCATGGGGTAAAGTTGATGTATCCAAGGAACAAATGGTTTTTGCCGAGGCGACTAGTGTTTTGCCGTTAATTGCTAGTGATGCTTTTCATCGGCAAAATTGGAAAAAAAGAGACAAAAGAGAATTTTCTAAAATTTTCAAATAGAATGAAATTTCTTAATCAAAAAGATGGTTTCTTAGGTTACGATGCTAATACAAAAATCAAAAGCAAAGTTGTTGTTGTGCCTTTTGGGCTAGAAAGGACTGTTTCATACGGTGGTGGAACTAAAAACGCACCAAAAGAAATTATTAAAGCCTCTCATCAGGTTGAATTATTTGATGAAGAATTAAATAAAGAGACTTTTAGGTATATCGGCATTAAAACTTTAAAACCTTTTAAAATTAAGAGACAAATTAAATCTGCAATGTCTCAAATAGCAGATATAAATAAACAAATTATTTCAAAAAAACTATTTCCATTAGTGCTTGGAGGTGAGCATTCCATCACGAGCGGTTCGATTAGACCATTTGTAAAAAAATTCAAAAGTCTTTATATTCTTCATTTTGATGCTCACGCAGATTTAAGAGAGCAGTATGATGGAGAAAAGTATTCTCATGCAACAGCTTTAAGAAGATGTTTAGATTTTAAGAACGTAAAGGTAATATCATTTGGCATTAGAAATTTATCTGAAGAAGAAATGAACTTTTATAATAAAAATAAGAAAAGAGTTAAAATTTTTTGGGGAAACAAAAAAAATAAATGGAAGATATCTGAAATTCGTAAAATATTTAAAAATAAGAATGTTTATATTACATTTGATGTTGATGGTTTCGACTCTAGTTTAATGCCGGCCACTGGAACACCAGAGCCAGGTGGAATGTTTTGGGATGATGTAATGCCTATTTTAAAAAATGTATGCTCTGTTTCTAATGTGGTTGGCGCAGACATAAATGAGCTTGCGCCAATAAAAAATTTTAATTCCTGCAATTTTTTGACAGCGAAACTTGCGTATAAAATAATATCCTACGTATTTGAATTTAAGTCTAAATACTTAAATCGTTAATTCTCCATTTTATTTTAACTTTAGCTCCATTTAAGGAACTATTGTTTTCAAAATGTATAATTGCTGATTGTCTTTCTAATAAAGTTTTACCTAAGAAAGTTCCTAATCCTAATCCTGCATTGTTTTGAGACAAGCTTGATCTTGATTTAATGTAAGGTTCTCCTAAAGCTTTTATAATATCTTCAGGAAAACCTGGGCCATCATCTTCAATTAAAATATACAAATTAATGTTATCGCTTACTATTGATATTAGTATATCTTGATTTGCAAATTTTACTGCGTTTCCAATAAAATTCCTTAGGCCATACACAAGTTCAGGATTTTTCTTGATGTCTATTTTATTGATATCTTTATCTGTGTTTAAACTAATATTTTTTTCTGAAGACTCTTTGAAAGATTTTATTATTTCTTCTAATAAATCTTCAAAACTCATAGAGCTCAAAAATTCGTCATTAATTATTTTTTTTTGCGAAATATTTTTCAAAATTTCACTGCACCTCTTAGTCTGGCTTATTAGTAAGTCTATATCTTTGGTAAGTTTTGAATTATCTCCAACTTCTTTTCTCATCTCTTTAGAAACTACTGATATTGTGGCTAGTGGTGTGCCCAAAGAATGAGCTGCAGCAGCTGCCTGCCCTCCCAACGACTCTAATTCGTACTCTTTTGCTAATATTTGTTGAAGTTTATTAAGTGCATCTGATCTTTTTTTTGTTTCGCCTGAAAATCGAATACCAAAATAACTTAAAAAGATAAGACCAATAATCAAAGAAATTAAAATTCCTGTTACATAATAGTTTGGAAATGATAATACATATTCTTCCATTCCGGGTAACGGCAAGTTGAAAAAAGTTAAAACAAAAAGTAAAAATATCGTAGATGATCCAAGTATAATTGTGCTTCCCATACTTAAAAAAGTTGATGATACAATTGTTGGAACAATTAGTAGAATAGCGAATGGATTAAATATTCCGCCCGTTAAAAATAGTAGAATACTTAATTGAATTATATCGTACATTAAAAAAGAGCTTGAATAAAAATCTTTCAGCAGGTGAGCTTTAAGTCCAAATTGTAAATAAATATTAGTTAACAAACCTATCAGAATGACAACATGACATAGCATTATTGGAAAGTTTAAGTCTAAAAAAAAAAATACTAGATTCACTGAAAATAGTTGCCCAAATATTGCGATCCATCTTAAAAAAACTAATGTTTTTTTATCTAAATTGAGGTTTTCGTCTAACCTGAAAATAGTAGCAAAATCCATGAGTATCAAATATCTAAATTAGCTACATCCAATGCGTTGCTAGTGATAAATTCTCTTCTTGGAGCAACTTCGTCGCCCATTAAAATACTAATTATTTTTTGATCTTCTTTTGACTTTTCTTTTGTTCCGTTAGAATATTGGACCTTTAGTAAGTTTCTATTATCAGGATTCAAAGTAGTTTGCCACAATTCTTCAGGGTTCATCTCACCTAGTCCTTTAAATCTTTGGATTGAAAGTTTTTGTTTTTCTTCTTCGACAATCTTATTTAATTCTTTTTTTGACAACTTTCCCTTCTTATCTTTAGCATTTGAATTTTTAATAATGAAATTTTCTAAATCCTTTTCGTCTTTCATATAATAGCTTTTATTATTTTTTGTTATTTTGAATAAAGGTGGTTGAGCTAAATATAAATTTCCATTTTCAATTAAGCTGTTAAATGGATGGTTATTAAAGAAAGTCAACAACAAGGTCCTAATGTGAGAACCATCTACATCAGCATCAGTCATAATAACTATCTTTTCATAACGTAGATTATCAATATTAAAATCTTTAGACCCTGTTCCCAATGCGTTAATTAATGTTACTATTTCGCTTGATGACATCATTTTAGAGAGAGCTTTAGTCTCATTTTCAGATGTTTTACCAGCATTCCTTCCATTCATATTAACGTAAGTATTTAGAATTTTTCCTCTAAGGGGCAAAACTGCCTGAAATTCTCTGTTTCTTCCTTGTTTTGCTGACCCACCAGCAGAATCTCCCTCTACAATATAAAGTTCAGTCCCTTCTTTTTTGGATATCTGGCAGTCAGCTAGTTTTCCAGGTAAGCCTGTTATTTCAAAGCTACCTTTTCTTCGTATATTATCTCTCGCTTTTCTTGCGACATCTCTAGCGACTGCAGCTTGAGTGATTTTTTCTAAGACATTTCTTATAATAGAAGGATTTTGATCAAACCACATCGAAATTTTATCATTAATTATACTCTCAACAATTAATCTTATTTCTGATGAAACAAGTTTATCTTTTGTTTGAGAAGAAAATTTCGGATCTGGCATTTTAATTGATAGAACAACGGTTAGTCCCTCTTTTATATCCTCTCCTGTAAGAGATAATTTATTTTTTTTATTATGTTCGTTAGAATATTTATTAATAACTCTCGTCAACGCACTTCTAAAACCTAGCAGGTGTGTTCCACCATCTTTTTGATGAATATTATTTGTAAATGCTAACACCTCTTCTGAATAACCAGCATTCCACTCTAATGAGCATTCTACATCAACATTATTTTTGCTTGAGGAAATGTATATAGGTTTTTTAAAAACTGCCTTCTCGTTTTTATTAGATAAAATAGGTTTTTTTTGGTTAATAAATTGAACAAATTCTAATATACCGCCCTCATATTTATTTTCATATTTTTTAATTTTTGAAGAAGTTTTATCAATTAATGTTAGGCTAATTCCTTTGTTTAAAAATGCTAACTCTTTCATTCTTTTTTGCAAGATAGATGAGCTAAATTTAACGGATGAAAATATCTCTTTTGACGGTAAAAATGTTATATTTGTTCCTCTCTTTGTAGATTTTCCAATTTTTTTTAAAGGTTTTAAAGATTTTCCATTTTCAAATTCTATAAAATATTCCATACCTTCTCTAAATATTCTTAATTCAAGTCTTTCAGATAATGCATTTACAACAGAAACTCCGACACCGTGTAATCCCCCTGAAACCTTATAAGAGTCATGATCAAATTTTCCCCCTGCATGTAATTGGGTCATAATTACTTCTGCAGCTGACATTTTTTCACTTTTATGCATATCTATAGGTATGCCTCTACCATCGTCTTCAACAGTAACAGTGTTGTCATTATTTATGAAAACTGAAATATTTTTACAGTATCCTCCTAATGCCTCGTCTATTGAATTATCTAATACTTCAAATACCATATGGTGCAAACCTGTACCATCATCAGTATCACCGATGTACATTCCTGGTCTTTTTCTTACTGCATCAAGTCCTTTAAGAACTTTAATTGATGATGCGCTGTAATCGTTTTTTTTGTTTAATTGAGATTGTTTTGACATTTATTTTTTAATTATATTTTTATATCATTTTTTGTTGACAAGATACAATCAACTACTCTTCAAACCTTCTATTATTCTTAATTACCAACGGTTTTAGATGAGTTTTTAAAAAAAAAAATTAAAATTAATTTTTTAAATTTTCATTGGCATTATTACGAAAAAACTGTTTTTATCTGAATTATCAAATACTAAAACGGGTGACGTCGAGTCTTTAAGGCTAAATGTAAGGTTCTTATCTTCAATTTCAGTAGCAATATCAATTAGATATTTTGAATTAAATCCTATAACAATATCTTCTCCGTTATATTTTGCTGCAACAACCTCATTTCCGTCTCCAGAGTTAGTACTATTAACCGATAATTTTAATTTATCTCGACTTAATTCGAGTTTGACACCTTCCTTCCTATCAATTGAAACGGACGCAACTCTTTCAACTGAGCTTATAAAATCTGCAGAAGATACGGTCAATGTTTTGGTATTTTCTTTTGGAACAACTTTTTGATAATCAGGAAATTTGCCATCTATAACTTTTGAAATTAAACTAATTTTTCCTAGTGTAAATTTGATTTTATTAGCATTAGCTTGAATAGTAAGTTTTTCCTCAATATTATCCAATAAGGAACACAATTGAAAAACAGTTTTCCTTGGGACTATTATTGAAGCAAAATTTTTAATATCATTTACTAAAATACTACTGGATGAAAGTCTATGGCTGTCAGTAGCGACTCCAGTTAAAAACATATTTTTATTAGATTCTGTAGCATGTAAATAAATACCATTTAAATAATGTCTTGTATCATCATTTGAAATCGATATTTTTGTTTTGTTTAGCAAAGATAAAAAATTATTTTTATCTAACTCTATTTTTTCACTCTCAAACTTATCATCAAAAGTTGGAAAATTACTAGGTGGAAGACATAGTAAATTAAAATCCGAATTTTTTGATTTAAGACTTAATTTATTTTCAGATTTAAGAGAGAAATTTATTTCCGTGCCTGCAGGTATTTTTCTTAAAATGTCAAAAAGAACATTAGCAGAGGTCGTTGTATTCCCTTCTTGAACAACTTTTAATTGAGATATCTCGTCATAAAAAACGATGTCTAAATCTGTAGCTACAATTTCCAATTTGTTATTTCTTAAATTTAAAAGTACATTAGAAAGAATAGGGAGTGTATTTTTTTTTTCAACTACGCCTTGAACGAAATTCAATGATTTAAGTAGTACGTCTCTATTAATATCAAATTGCATCGGATTAATTTTCTAACAAAATGTTTTTAATTTGAATAAGGTTCTTTTTCATCTCTTCATCTTTTTCCGACAATTTCGTTATAGTCTTTACCGCATGGATAACAGTAGTGTGATCTCTATTAGCAAATCTTCTACCAATTTCCGGCAAAGATCTGGTTGTTAATCTTTTTGCAAGAAACATAGCAATCTGCCTCGGACGAGCAAGTGGTCTGGATCTTCTCTGAGATAACATATCATTTAATGAAATATTAAAAAAATTTGAAACTGTATTTTGAATTTTATCAATAGTTATTATCTTTGCCTGACTAAAAACATCTTTTAAAATATTCTTACAATCATTTGTGCTCAATATTTTTTTATGTAAACGACTAAATGCAATTACTCTATTTAAAACACCAATTAATTCTCTAATATTGGTTTTTGCTTCTGAGGCGATAAAATTAATAACTTCTTGGGATAAATTAATATGTTCCTTAAATTGATTTTGGATGTGACTAATTCTATTTGCAATAATATTTTTTTTAAGTTCTAAATCCGGTACATCAATATCTATTATTAATCCACCTGAGAGTCTTGATTTAATTCTTTCTTGGACCCTGTCAAGTTTCATAGGGGGCCTGTCTGCGGAAATTATTATTTGAGATCCCTTTTCTAAAAGACTATTAAATGTATGAAAAAATTCCTCTTGTAGGCTTTCTTTACCTCTAATGAATTGAATATCATCAATTATAAAAACTGAAGATTTTCTAAAAAAATCTTTAAAATTTACCATATCATTTTTCTTTATAGATTTTATAAAATGATACATAAATCTCTCAGCTGAAATAAACATAACTTCTTTATTTGATTGTAATTCTAAACCTATAGCATTAAGCAAATGAGTTTTGCCTAGACCAACACCGCCATATATATACAAAGGATTGTATCGCGATGTGTGTTCGCATACCTTTTTGGAATAAGATAATGCTACTTCATTACTTGTACCTTTGATAAAATTTTCAAAATTGAGGTTCGGATTAAGTCTATTGTAATTTAAGATTGAATCTTTTATTTCTGTAACTTTATTAAAATCCTCAATCTTAAATTCTTCTGCTTTGTTATTCTTTTGATCTTCAATTATTTTAAATTCAATTCTACTTAAGCTAAGTTTATAATTTTTTACAAGCTCTAATATTTTATCTAAATATCTTGAAACGATCCAATCTCTAAAAAATCTAGTTGGTACGCCTAAAATTAGGTAATCGTTGTATTCTTTTATTAAAGAAATATTTTTTAGCCAACTACTATAAATTTCTTCGCCAAAGTTCTTTTTAAATTCGGATTGTAAGTCAGACCAATCCAATGTTTTTTCCTCTTCTGAAACAAATATATTCTCTTGATTGGTAGATTTATTTTTCATGATTAAATTTTGATCGAAAGTTTAAAAACCCCATTTTTAAAAAACTTTCAAGAAATATTTTTAATTTTCAAAAAAAAAATCAATTTTGGTTGTAGACTTAACGTGAAGATAGAAATTTTAATTTACAACCCAGAACAGAAAATAAAATCTATATTTTGTTTTAGAAACTAAATAAGCTAAAAAATTAACAACTAAAAATTGTTTATTTAAGAAATTTTTTTTGAAACTTTTGAAATTTTTCGAGCGGCGGTTTTTTTATTAATGACACCCTTTTTAGCAACCTGCATTAGAATTGACTGAAACAAAGGGAAATATTGTTTAACTTTCTTTTTGTCGCCCTTTTTAATCAATGTTTCCATGTGTTTAACTGCAGACTTGTATTTACTTTTTCTTATTCTATTAACTGAAGTCTGTTTTTTTACTCTTCTAACTCTTCTTATTGCAGATTTTGTATTTGGCATGATTGTTATTTTGTATATATGCCCTATAAATCTTGGTCAACTTATTATTTTTGGCATATTGCACAAAAAAAAGTTGATCTATTAGAAATTACGGTTCTTTTAATTATTCCTATACAATTTGACCGAGTGCAGGACTTTCCTTGCCTTCCGTATACATTAAAATGTTGTTGAAAATTTCCTTTTTTACCCTCTGTATTATTAAAATTTTTAATTGATGATCCACCCTTTTTAATTGCTTTAGCCAAAACCTTTTTAATGCTTGAGATAAGAATATAAATTTTTTTATTTGAGATATTTTTCACGATAATCTTTGGACTTAACTTACTTAAAAAAATGGCTTCATTCACATAGATGTTACCTAAGCCAGATACAAATTTTTGACTCATTAGTAAATCTTTCAAAAATAGCTTTCTTTTTTTTATGTTTTTTTTAAAATAATCAAAATTAAACTCCTTTGAGAGAGGCTCTGGTCCAAGATTTAGTATATGTGAACTAAATGGTATGTCTTTTGTCTTAAAAATTTTTATGAATCCAAACTTTCTTACATCATTATAAATAAGTATAATTTTTTTATTAAATTTAAATTTTAAATGATTGTGAGCAGGTTTTGTGTCAATTAAATTATAATAAAAACTCGTTTTATATTCATTTTTATTATCGTCAACTATTATGAATTTTCCGGTCATTCCTAAGTGCACCATGATTGTGTGATCGTTGTCTAGATTAATAAATAAATATTTTGATCTTCTAGTAATTGATAAGATTTTTGATTTAACCATTTTTTTCATCAATTTTACATCAATCTTATATCTTAAAAATTTATTGCTTATTTCTATATTTTTTATTGTTAAATCATATATTATCTTTTTAAGTGACTTTTTAACAACTTCAACTTCTGGTAATTCTGGCATATAATTAATTATGAATTTTCTTTATGAAGATAAATCTAAACTAGTAAAAAAAGTTTTCAATAAAGTTTATGACACATATGATTTAATGAATGATATAATGTCACTTGGTACACATAGAATGTGGAAAAAAAATCTTGTTTCTTGGATAAACCCAAAAAAAAATAATAAAATTATAGACGTTGCTTCCGGCACGGGTGATATTGCAAAATTATGTTCTGAGAATACAAATAATAGTTGTGAGATAGTATGTGTTGAGCCAAATGAAAAAATGCTTCAACAAGGAAAAAACAAATTAGGAAATTTTAATAACATAAAATGGAAAATGTCATCGGCTGAAAGTCTGCCTTTCGAAGATGAGACTTTTGATTATTATACAATTAGTTTTGGAATAAGAAATGTTTCAAATTTTGATAAATCTTTAAATGAAGCTTATAGAGTCTTGAAAAATGGAGGAAGATTTTTTTGCCTAGAATTTTCAAAAGTTGAAAATGAAATATTAAAAATTATATATGAAAATTATTCCAAGATTATTCCTTCTGTTGGCAAATTTGTTGCAGGTGACGACATGCCGTATAAATATTTAGTAAAAAGTATAGAAAAATTTTATAATCAAGAAGAATTTTCAAATAAACTTCTTGATGCAGGTTTTGCTAAGGTAAATTATAGAAACCTTACAAATGGAATAGCTGCAATACATTCTGGTTGGAAAATTGAATGATGATAAAAAGATTAATTTTATTAGTTAAAATAGCTCGAAAATTGGCTTCTTCAGGAGCAATAGATACCATAAACCAATTATATAAATTGCCACTCACATTAAAAATATTTTTTGACATTATTTCAATTGGATCAAAAAAAAAAATTATAAGTCATACTAGATCATCAGGTGAAAAATTATGTGATGCTTTAGAGGGGATGGGAACCACTTTTATAAAATTAGGGCAATTTTTAGCCACGCGTCCAGATATAATTGGTAACGATTTAGCTCGAGACTTAGAAAAATTACAAGATAAACTTCCTCCATTTAGTTTTGATGAAGCAAAAAAAATTCTTAAAAATGAGGTTGGTGATAATCAATTTTCTAATATTCTTAATATTTCAAAACCTATAGCTGCAGCTTCAATAGCTCAAGTTCATTTAGCTACAATAAAAATTAAAGATAAAGAGAACGAAGTGGCAATAAAAATTTTAAGGCCTAACATTGAGAAGATTTTTAATGAAGAATTAGACGCTTTAATGTTGTTTGCTTACATTATTGAAGCTATATTAAAAAAGACAAGAAGACTTAAGCTTGTCGAAGTTGTACATCTTTTAAGAGAAATCACAAATATTGAGATGGACTTAAGATTTGAGGCTGCAGCTGCAAATGAATTATTTGAAAATACAAAAAATGATAAAGGTTTTAAAGTTCCAAAAATTTATTGGCAATATACATCGAAAAAAGTTTTAACTTTAGATAAAGTTGACGGAGTTTCAATTAGAGATCACCGAGCTCTGAAAGAAAAAAATATAGATTTAAAAAACATCGCAGAAAATTTAATACAACATTTTTTGAGACAAGCAGTGAGAGATGGATTTTTCCATGCTGATATGCATGAAGGAAATTTATTTGTAGATGGTGAGAGCAATATTGTACCGGTAGACTTTGGGATCATGGGAAGATTAGATAAATACAACAAAAAATATCTAGCTGAAATTCTATATGGATTTATAAAAAGGGATTACGTCAAAGTAGCAGAGGTTCATTTTCAAGCTGGATTGGTTCCTAAGACAGCTTCAAAGGAAGAGTTTGCTCAAGCCCTAAGATCAGTTGGTGAACCTATATTTGGGCAAAACATAAAAGATATATCAGGAGGTAATTTACTTTCACAACTATTTGAAATTACAGAAAAATTTAATATGGCAACTCAAACACAACTTTTATTACTGCAGAAAACAATGGTCGTTGTTGAGGGAGTTGCAAGAAAATTATATCCAGATACAAACATCTGGAATGTTTCAAAACCAATTCTTGAAAATTGGCTGGAAAGTCTAAAAGGACCAAAAGCAACAATTACAAGTGCAATTGATACCTCTGGAGAAATTTTAAAAAGAATACCTGATCTTCCTGATTTTATGGATAAAGCAAATCATGCATTACAGCTAATTGCAGAGGGTAAACTAAACCTAGCCAATAGTCGCAATGCTTCTCTTGAAATGGAAAAATTAAGATTAAAAAGTTTCAGAAATAATATTTTAATTTCAATATTAGGTATTGTAATTATATCATTTGTAGTATTTTAATTACTTAGATGAAAACTAAAAATAAAAAAATTTTAATTGTAATAGGTGGTGGAATATCAGCTTATAAATCATTAGATCTAATAAGATTTTTAAAAAAGGATGGTTATGAAGTCAAAACTGTTCTTACAAGAAGTGGTAAGCAATTTGTAACTCCATTATCCTTAGTTTCCTTATCAGGAGGTAAAGTTTACGAAAATTTATTTGATAAAGAGAACGAGGCTGAAATAGATCATATAGCTTTATCTAGATGGGCAGATTTAATTTTAGTAGTTCCTGCAACAGCGAATATAATAAGCAAGTTAGGCCAAGGTAAAGCTGAAGATTTAGCTTCAACAATCCTGTTAGCTTCAAATAAAGATATTATTTTGGTGCCTGCAATGAATGTTAGAATGTGGGGTCATAAAGCTACTCAAGAAAACTGCAAAAAACTTATCACTTATGGTTATAAATTTTTAGGCCCAACCGAAGGGCAAATGGCGTGTGGAGAATTTGGAAAGGGTAAAATGTTAAGCCCTAAAAAAATATATACAGAAATAAAAAATTATTTTTATAAAAGGGACATTGTAAAAAATAAAAAATTTAAAGCTTTAGTTACGACTGGCCCAACTAGGGAATATCTTGATCCAGTTCGTTTTATCTCAAATGAGTCTAGCGGAAAACAAGGGTATGAGATAGCATTAGCTTTAAAAAGGATGGGTGTAAAAACTACCTTGATAGTAGGACCATCAAACCTTCAAATAGAAAAGGGTTTAAAAGTTATAAAAGTAAAAACGTCAGATGAAATGTTTAATGCGGTAAAAAAAAGCTTGCCTGTTGATGTGGCAGTTTGTACTGCTGCTGTTTCAGACTTTAAACCGTCAACTTTTCGAAAAAATAAAATAAAAAAAAATAAATCAAAAGAAACAATAGATTTAGATGGCACTATAGATATCTTGAATTATATTGGCAAAAATAATCAATACCGTCCAAAATTGGTTATAGGTTTTTCAGCTGAAACTGAAAAACTTTTACATAATTCAAAGATAAAATTAAAAAACAAAAATGCTGATTGGATCATAGCAAACGATGTCTCAAAAAAAGATATAGGTTTTAATAAGGATTATAATGCAGTTACAATTATACGCTCTGACGGTAAAGTATGTCAAATAAAAAAAAACAAAAAAAGTTTTATTGCTTCAATAATATCTGGGGAGATAATCAAAAATTTATTAATTAATGACAAAAGTCTTAATTAAATATGAAAATTTCTAACAAAGAGTATCAAAAGTTTTCAAAACAAATAATTTTAAAGAAGATTGGGATTATTGGACAACAAAAGTTAAAGTCTGCAAAGGTGCTTGTGTTAGGTATGGGTGGACTAGGGTGTCCCCTCTCAATTTATTTAGCTAGTCTGGGCATCGGAACAATTGGAATAGTAGATAACGATAAAGTTGAATTATCTAATTTAAATCGACAAATTATTTACAGTATAGACGATATTGGAAAATATAAAGTTAATGTGGCTAAAAATAAAATTAAAATAATTAATAAAAATACAATTATCAAATCATATAAGATCCGAGTAAACAAAACCAATATTGAGAAACTTATAAAAAATTTCGATATACTGTGCGATGGAACAGATAATTTCAAAACCAGACTACTTATAAATGATCACGCTCATAAACAAAAAAAAATCTTAATTTCTGCAGCTGTAAGTGGATTTGATGGTCATATCTTTAAGTTTAATTTTAAAAAAAAGACACCTTGCTATAGATGCTTTCTGCCAGAGATTCCAGAACAAATTAATAATTGTGAGACAGAAGGTGTCATACCAACAATAACTGGCGTCATGGGTACTTTGCAGGCTAATGAGGTAGTGAATTCAATACTTAACTTCAATTCAAAAATGGAAAAAAAAATGATTGTTTTTAATTCAATTAAAATGAGTTTTAGAACTATACATTTAAGTAGAAATAAAAATTGCAGTAATAAATGCTGAGACTAATTATCATTTTTTATTTTGTTTTCAGCACTTTAGCCAGCGAAGAATATTTTTTGTCTTTGAGAAATGACAAAGTAAATTTGAGATTAGGTCCATCTTTTGATTATCCTATAAAAATAATTTACAAAAAAAAATACTTGCCAGTTTTAATAAAAGAGAAATCAGAAAATTTTAGAAAAATACAAGATCACGAAAATAATTCTGGGTGGATACATATTTCTCAATTATCAAAAAAAAAATCTGTTATAGCGTTAAAAGATTTAATTTTATATAATAGACCTACAATATATTCAAAGCCTTTGGTAAATATCGAAACCGGCCGTTTACTTTTAGTTTCAAAATGTAAGGATAATTGGTGTAAAGTTAAATCTGGTAAATATTCAGGATGGATTAAAAATAAAGAAATTTGGGGTAGGTTATAAAATTATTTTGATGCAACTTTAGAAGCCCAAAATTTATCTAATAAAAAATACCAAACTGTATTAGCTAATGGTTCAACTATTGCATCTGTTAAAGCTATCATAAATGAAACATCGGCTACAAGCATCAAGACAGTTATTGCTATTAAAAAATGTCCAATAGTGTAAACGAGTGTTCTTAAAAGTGAGCCTTTATTATTTTCGTAAATTTTTCTAGCTGCACCATGTATACCTTGTGTAAATTCAGTCATATTAATTGAATTTTTTTAAATTTGGTCTGTCAGCATTCATAACCTTAGTCCATACAGCAACAAAATCTTTTATAAATTTTTCTTTGTTGTCATCCTGTGCATATACTTCAGAATAAGATCTAAGTATTGAGTTAGAACCAAAAACTAAATCTGCTCTTGATGCTGTGAATTTAATCTTGTTAGTTTTACGATCAATAATTTCATAAGAGTTCTTGCCTGTTGGTTTCCATTTGTATTTCATATCGACTAAATTTATAAAGAAGTCATTTGTTAAAGTTCCAACTTTATCAGTAAATACACCTTTGTTTTTAGCAGTCTCATGGTTTGTTCCTAACACTCTCATACCTCCAATTAAGCAAGTCATTTCCTGAGCGGTTAGTCCCATCAGGGAAGCGCGCTCTAGTAAAAGCTCTTCTGGCATCACGGAGTAATCTGATTTTACATAATTTCTAAATCCATCGTGTAAAGGTTCTAGCCACTTAAAATTCTTTATCTCAGTTTGCTCTTGAGAAGAGTCTCCTCTGCCTGGACTGAATGGAACTTTTACTTTAGAGCCAGCTTTTTTTATAGCTTTTTCAATTGCTACATTTCCTCCAAGAATAATTGTATCAGCGATCGTCGCTCCAGTTTTTTTTGCTATATCTTCAAGAACTTTTAATATTTTTGAGAGTTTTTTTGGCTCATTTGCTTCCCAATCTTTCATAGGATCTAAACGAATTCTTGAACCATTAGCTCCTCCTCTTTTGTCAGTAACTCTGTAAGTTCTAGCGCTATCCCAAGCAGTGGTAATTAAATCACTTTCACTTAGTTTGCTACTTGCGATCATTTTTTTAACTTTATTTACGTTATATTTCTTTTTTGATGGGGAAACATTGCCTTGCCAAAGGAGATCCTCTTTGGGAGCCCAAGGACCAATATAATTTTCTTTATTTCCCATTGTTCTGTGAGTGAGTTTAAACCAAGCCCGAGCAAATGACTCTTCAAAAAACTTTGGATCTTTATAAAACCTTTCTGAAATTTTTCTGTATTCTGGATCCATAGCCATAGCCATATCTGCATCAGTAAACATTAATCTAGCTTTCTTTTTAGGATCACCTAAATCAACTGGTTTTTTTTCTTCCTCAAGATTTATAGGTTCCCACTGCCATGCACCTGCGGGGCTTTTTTTACTTTCCCATTCATAATTTAACAAAAGATCCAAGTATTGATGATCCCATTTATCAGGATTGGTTGTCCAAGCACCTTCAAGGCCTGAAGTAATTTGATTTACTCCAGTTCCATTTTGCTGATTCCATCCGAATCCTTGCTCATGAATATCAGCTGCTGCAGGTTCTGGACCTAAATTAGTTGGATCTCCATTTCCATGAGCTCTTCCTATAGAGTGACCACCAACAGTTAGTGCTGCTGTTTCTATATCATTCATTCCCATTCGACCAAAAGTCTCTCTAACATCCATTGCTGTTCTTATTGGATCTGGTTTTCCCTCCACGCCTTCAGGGTTTACATAAACAAGTTGAAAATGAGACGCTGCTAGAGGCGCTTCAAGAGAAGAACGATCTTGTGGGTCACCGTATCTATTAACAGCTAGCGGTACTGTTTCTTTTCCCCAATATACATCCTTTTCTGGTCCCCATATATCTTCTCTACCAAACGAAAAACCAAAAGTTTTAAATCCGGCTTTTTCGTAAGCCATAGTTCCGGCTAACACCATTAGATCTGACCAACTTAATTTATTTCCATATTTTTTTTTAATTGGCCAAAGAAGACGTCTAGCTTTATCTAAATTTGTATTATCGGGCCAAGAGTCTTGTGGAGAAAATCTGTGTGAGCCTACATTTGGTCTACCATCGAATTCTCGATAAGTTCCTACTTGATGCCAAGTTAATCTAACCATTAAGCCAGTGTAACTTCCTAAATCTGCTGGCCACCACTCTTGGCTATCGGTCATTAATTTGAGCAAATCTTTTTTTAAAGCTTTGAAATTTAATTTTTTTACTTCTTTTCTGTAATTAAATCCTGGAAGAGGGTTAGTTTTTGTGTCGTGTTGATGTAAAATATCTAAATTTATGCTATTTGGCCATAATCGTGAAGTATTAGACTCACCAGCTTTTGTTATACCACCGTGCATTACAGGGCATTTACCATTTCCATTTTTTTTAGGTTCTACACTCATACTAATTTAGTTCAATATCTAGTTTATAATAATTCTAAACTAGAAAGTCAATAAGAGATGGTTATTTTTGAATTCTGATTACAACTTCAAGATTTTTTATTTTTTTACCTTTTGGTGGGACTGGAACTTTGCTTAATTTTATTTGGCTATAATGAATATCAGTAAGTTCTTTGCTTCCTTCATCGTAAAAGTGGTGGTGCGACTTAATGTTAGTATCATAATAGCTTTTATTTTTACTTGTTAAAATTTCTTTTAGATACCCAGCGCTAGTAAACGCTTCGACTGTATTATAAATTGTTGCCAAAGAAACTTTGGTAGTTCCATTTTTATTTATTTTTTTGTTTAATGTCTCAACTGTAAAATGAAAAGTTTTTTTTCTATCAAATAAAAACTGGCAAATTTTTAACCTCTGTTTTGTGGGTCTAAGATTTGAGGATCTTAATTTTTGGACATACATTTTTAAATTATCACTAATAATCATTGATTTTGCTTACTTTATAGTTTTAAACTATTTATATATAATTAACTACTTTAATCAAGTAAAACCATATTTAAAAAATGAAGCAAAAGAATAGTTATAATTATCAAGATTTAATTGATTGTGGTAATGGTATTCTTTTTGGTGAAGGTAATGCAAAATTACCACTGCCTCCGATGCTTATGTTTGACAGAATTACAAAAATTGAAAATAGCACAGGAACTTTCAATCGAGGCTATCTGGAAGCCGAATTAGATATTAAGGATGATCTTTGGTTTTTTAAATGTCATTTTCAAAAAGATCCGGTGATGCCAGGTTGTCTTGGTTTAGATGCAATGTGGCAATTAGTTGGTTTTTATCTTGGTTGGACAGGTGAACCCGGAAAAGGGAGAGCTTTGGGGGTAAGCACAGTTAAATTTACTGGTGAAGTTTTAAAAAAAGTTAAGATGGCCACTTATAAAATAAATATAAAAAGAATTTTAAAAAAAGAGGGTGCTGTAGTAGGATTAGCTAATGGCACATTAGATGCTGATGGAAAAGTAATCTATGTAGCAGAAAATTTGAAAGTAGGTTTGTTTAAGTCATGAGAAGGGTAGTAATTACAGGTCTTGGTATAGTATCTTGTCTTGGTAATAATCAAGAAGAAGTCCATCAATCCTTAATAAATTCTAAATCAGGCATTTCTTATGCGGACGAATACAAAGAACATAATCTTAAAAGCCATGTACACGGTAAACCAAATATTAAACTTTCAGATTTTGTAGATAGAAAAACAATTAGATTCATGGGGTCTGGCTCAGCTTATAATTATATTGCTATGAAAGAAGCAATTTCAGACTCTGGTTTAAAGGAAAAAGAGGTAAGTAACTTTAAAACTGGAATAATTATGGGTTCAGGTGGTCCATCTATTGAGAATGTAATTCTTGCTGCAGATAAAACTAGAGCTAAAACTCCAAAATTAATGGGTCCATTTATTGTGCCTAGAACAATGGGTAGTACAGCTTCTGCCACACTAGCAGTGCCATTTAAGATTAAAGGAACAAATTATACAATGAGCTCTGCCTGTGCAACTAGTGGACACTGTATTGGAAATGCAATGGAATTAATTCAAATTGGAAAACAAGATATTATATTTGCAGGAGGAAGTGAAGAGGTCCATTGGGCGATGACTGCTATGTTTGATGCAATGACAGCTTTATCCTCAAAATATAATGATAAACCTGAAACTGCTTCACGGGCTTATGACAAAACCAGGGATGGATTTGTTATTGCTGGTGGAGCTGGAGTATTAGTGCTTGAGGAATATGAACATGCAAAAGCCAGAGGAGCAAAAATTTATGCTGAGTTAACTGGCTATGGTGCAACATCTGATGGTTATGACATGGTTGCTCCATCTGGTGAAGGTGCTGTAAGATGTATGCAAATGGCCATGGCTACCGCTAGAAATAAAATTGATTATATAAATACACACGGAACATCAACCCCTGTAGGAGATATTACAGAGCTCAACGCAGTTCAAAAGACTTTTGGAGAAAAAATTCCAAAAATTAGTTCTACAAAGTCTTTATCGGGACACCCTTTAGGAGCCGCATCAGTGCATGAAGCGATTTATTGTCTAATTATGATGAAAAATAATTTTATTGCTGGTTCTGCAAATATAAGTGAAATGGATGAAGAGGCAAAAAAATTCCCTATAGTTACAAAAACTGAAAAAGGGGCTAAGCTTAACACTGTAATGTCTAATAGCTTTGGTTTTGGAGGCACAAACGCTGCTTTGATTTTTGAGAAATTATAATTATGAGTTTAATGAAGGGTAAAAAAGGATTGATAATGGGTGTTGCAAATGAGAGATCAATTGCATGGGGAATTTCTCAGAAACTTGCAGAAGCGGGTGCTGAATTAGCTTTTACATATTTAGGAGACGCTTTGAAAAAGAGAGTTATACCTTTGGCTGAAAAACTTAATTCAAAAGTTACATTTAGTTGTGATGTTGAAAAAAAAGATGAGGTTATTAAACTTTTTGAGAATGTAAAGTCTAAATGGGGTAAAATTGACTTCGTAGTTCACGCAGTTGCCTTTTCAGATAAATCGGAATTATCAGGCGAGTATTTAAATACTTCAAGAGAAAATTTTTTAAAAAGTATGCTTATTTCTTGTTTTTCCTTTACTGAAGTATCAAAAGAGGCCTCTAAAATAATGAAAGATGGGGGAAGTTTGTTGACTCTTACTTATGAATCAAACAAAGCGATTCCAAATTATAATGTAATGGGGGTGTGTAAATCTGCTTTGGAAGCTAGTGTAAAATACTTAGCAAGAGATCTTGGTCAAAAAAAAATAAGAGTGAATGCTATAAGCGCAGGACCAATTAAAACTTTGGCAGCATCTGCAATAGGAGATGCAAAATTTCTATATAAATGGAATGAAGATCATTCTTTTTTAAAAAGAAACGTTGATATTCACGATGTGGGTAATTCAGCGCTTTATTTGTTAAGTGATTTGGCTAATGGTGTTACAGGAGAAATACATTATGTTGACGCTGGGTACAATAAAGTAGGGATGCCAGATCCAAAAAATATATCTTAACTTGCAAAAATTACATTACTAATTTGCATAAATAGAAAAACCAAAAAAACTAAAAAAGATTAGAAGTAAAGGTTAGAATGAAAGATTTAAATAAAAAAGTAAGAGAAAAATTTGAGAACTTCTTTGATTGGATTAAAGGTGCTGAACTAGTTGAGCTTAAATCTTGTAATCCAGATGAGGATCCAATCAGACCGGAACTAGACAATGATTTTAGAACAAGTCATGGACGAAAAATTTATGGAGTAAAATACAAAAATGAAATCTGTGCTATAATGTGCTTTGGTTTTACAAACGATATTCCGAAATCGGTTGATGAGTTAGACCTAATGACAAGGGATGCTCATTTACAAAGTATTAGAAGAGATCAAAAAGTAGGAAGAATAGCTATAGCTTACACTGTCTGGTCCAAAAAAAAGGGTGGCGGAAAACTCATTGTTAAAGAGGTATTTAAAAAAATTAAAAATTCTAACCATCTAAACAGATTAGTAACACTGTCTCCTTTAACTGATATGGCTAGAAATTTTCATTTAAGAAATGGAGCAATTGAACTCCAAGTTAATAAAGAAACTCAAAATTTCGAGTATAAAATTTAAATTTATTAAGCTACGGCTTGTTTTATTGAAAGTTTAACTTTACCTCTATCAAAACCAAGAACTTTTACGGATACTTCATCTCCTTCTTTAACAACATCAGATACTTTGGCTACTCTTTTGCCTGCTAGTTCAGAGATATGAACTAGGCCATCCTGTTTACCAAGAAAATTAACAAAAGCACCGAACTCCATAATTTTTACAACTTTACCTTTGTAAATTTTCCCCACTTCAGGTTTTGCTATAAGAGACTTAATAATATCAATAGCTGTATTTCTTGATTTTTCATCTGGTGCCGCCACAGTAACCTCTCCAGTGTCTTTAACATCTACCTTGGCTCCAGATTTTTCTACTATTTCTCGGATGGTTGCCCCGCCTTTTCCAATTACTGTTGCTATGTCTTTTTTATCAACCTTTATTGTTTCCATCTTTGGAGTATGTTTTGAAAATTCTTTTCTTGATGTCTTTATCGCTTTATTCATTTCAGCTAAAATATACTCTCTGCCGGCTTTAGCTTGTTTTAAGGCCTGTTCCATAATTTCGAAGGTAATTCCTGTTATTTTAATATCCATTTGCAATGATGTGATTCCATCTTTAGTGCCAGCAACTTTGAAATCCATGTCTCCTAGGTGATCTTCATCTCCCAAAATGTCTGATAAAACTGAAAAATTTTCTCCCTCTTTAATTAAGCCCATAGCTATTCCTGCGACTGGTTCTTTTATTGGCACTCCAGCATCCATAAGTGATAATGATGTTCCACACACTGTTGCCATCGAAGAAGATCCATTTGACTCTGTTATTTCAGATACAACTCTTAAAGTATAAGGAAAATTTTCTTTTAAAGGTAAAGATGAGTTGATAGCTCTCCAAGCAAGTTTACCATGACCTATTTCTCTTCTACCAGTTCCTATTCTTCCACATTCACCTACAGAAAAAGGTGGAAAATTATAGTGTAACATGAAGCTCGATCGTTGCATGCCATCTAGGCTTTCAAGTCTTTGTTCATCATCAGACATGCCTAAAGTCGTAACTACTAATGCTTGAGTTTCTCCTCTTGTAAATAAGGCTGAACCATGCGTTCTTGGTAAGACACCTACTTCACACTCAATTTTTCTAACATCATCAAGGCCTCTTCCATCGATTCTTTTTTTGTCTTTTAAAATTGCTGTTCTTACAATATCTTTTTCGAGAGATTTTAGTTGAGCCATAGCTTGGTTTTCTGTAACATTTTCATCATCTTTAAACATTTCTTTACATTTTGAATCAATTTCTGAAATCGCTGTAGATCTTTTTTTCTTATCTACTTCTTTAAAAGCTTTTCGAAGATCTGTTTCAAATTCTTTTGTTATTTTTTTCTTAATTTCAGAATTATCAACTTCTTCAATTTCCCATTTTGGTTTAGATGCTTTTTTTGCCAACTGTTCTATTAAATTAATGATTGGAATAAATTTTTCATGTCCAAATTTCACTGCATCTAACATTATTTTTTCTGATAACCCCGAAGTCTCAGATTCTACCATTAAAACTGCATCTTTTGTTCCGGCTACAACTAGATCTAATTCAGAAGTTTTTAACTCCTCTTGCGATGGATTTAGTAAATATTTTCCATCTTTAAATCCAACTCTGCTTGCAGCTATTGGTCCTTGAAAAGGAAGGCCAGATATTGACAGGGCGGCTGATGAAGCAATAATAGAGAGTATATCTGGTTGGTTTTCGCCATCATAAGATAACACTGTAGGTAATAATTGCACTTCGTTCATAAAACTAGACGGAAATAACGGCCTAATGGGTCTATCGATCAATCTAGAAATCAAAGTTTCAGCTTCGGTTGGTCTAGCTTCTCTTTTAAAGTAACCTCCAGGTATTTTTCCTGCAGCATAATACTTTTCTTGATAATTAACAGATAAAGGAAAATAGTCTTGACCTTCGTTAAGTTTTTTTGCACCTACAGCTGTTGCTATTACAACTGTTTCACCTAATTTCGCTATTATTGCTCCATCAGCTTGTCTGGCAACTTTACCAGTTTCTAAAACTAATTTTTTTCCTCCAAAATCTATTTCTTCCTTTTGAATTTTAAACATTATTTTCTAAGACTTAATTGTTTTATAATTTTTTCATATGAGTCAGGTTTTTTTCTCTTGAGATAACTCAATAATTTTTTTCTTTTATTTACTGACTTTGATAAACCTATCGTAGAATGCTTATCTTTTTTAAATTTTTTAAAATGGACTGCTAATTTTTCAATTTTACTGCTAAGCAAACCAATTTGTATCTCAGCGGAGCCAACATCGGACTTGTTAATTGCAAGTGACTTAATTATATCTTTTTTTGTTTGTTTCATCTTTTTTATTTTCTTTAATCAACCTTTCTATTTTTTCTGCATATTCGAAAGATCTATCTTCAATAAAGTTGAGTTTTGGAAGAAACTTTAAACTTAGCTTTTTTGATAATGCTTTTCTAACAAGATGAGCGTTATCAGTCAATACACCTACGATTTCTTTCATATCTATTCCACCTAGTGGTATCACATAAACTCTAGCAGTTTTCAAGTCTGGGGTCATTCTTACTTCTGTTACCGTTATAAATCGCGAATTAAACGACGATATCTTTGTCTCGTTTTTAATGAATATTTCACCAATACTTTGTTTAACCAGCTCTCCTACTCTTAGTTGCCTTTGGGAATATCCTTTATTAGAAAAACCACTATTAATCATATAGTCCTCTCTATTTTTTGTATCTGATATGATTCTATTATATCTTTCTCTTTAAAATCTATGAAATCCCTTAAACTTATTCCGCATTCTAAGCCATTTTTAACTTCTTTAACTGCATTTTTTTCTCTAAAAATACTTATAATTTCACCATCATAAACAACTGTGCCATCCCTAACTATTCTTGCCTTGGATTTATTTCGTATTTCGCCATCTATTACTTTAGATCCAGCAATTTTTCCAAATTTTGAAACTTTAAAAATTTTTTGTACCTCAGCAGAGCCGAGTGAAATTTCTTTTGTATCTGGCTCCAATAGCCCTGAAAGTCTTTTCTCGATATACTCAATAGCCTCGTATATTATGTTAAAATATTTTATTTCAATTTTTTGCTCTTCCGATATTTTTTTTGCTTCTCTGTTTGCCTTTACATTAAATCCAATGAGGACTGCTTTTGAAGCTTTAGCTAGGGATATATCTGTTTCATTGATCATGCCTATTTCTGACAAAATAATTTTTGGTTTTACTTCAGGGTGCTCTATTTTTTCAATCGACATTTTGAGTGCCTCGCTAGAACCGTGAACATCAGATTTTATGATAACATTTAATTCCTCTACTTCTTCACCTTTATCAAATATTGCAGATTTGTCATTTATCATAATCTTATTTTTAGATGAATTTTCATTTTTAAATTCTGAAATTTCTTTAGCTTTATCCTCACTTTCAGTTACCAAAAATTCAGCACCTGAAAATGCTGTGTCATTCATCCCTAGAATTTCGACAGGCATAGATGGATAAGCTTCATTAACTAGGGCTCCTTCATGATTAATCATAGCTCTAATTTTTCCCCAGGTTTTACCACACACAAAATAATCACCTTTTTTAAGAGTTCCATTAGAAACTAAAATTGTTGATACAGGGCCTTTCCCTTTGTCAATTTTTGACTCTATCACTACCCCAGTAGCTTTATCCGATACAGATGCCTTTAAATCTAAAATTTCTGATTGTAATAGTATACTTTCTTTTAACTTTTCTAGATTCATCTTTTTAGTAGCTGACACCTCAACAAATAAAGTATCACCACTTAGATCTTCAGCTACTAACTCATACTTCATTAAATCATTTTTTATTTTTGTAATATTTTTGTTTGGTAAGTCAGATTTGTTAATAGCTACAATTATAGGAACTTTTGCTGCCTTAGCGTGATTTATAGCCTCTATTGTTTGTGGTTTTATTCCATCGTCTGCTGCCACAACTAAAACTACAATATCTGTAATCTTAGAACCTCTGGCTCTCATTTCTGTAAAAGCTGCGTGCCCAGGAGTATCAATAAACGTTATAAACTGGTTATCATTCGCTTTTACCTGGTAAGCTCCAATATGTTGGGTGATACCACCAAATTCATCGGAAACAACATTAGTTTGTCTTAATGCATCGAGAAGTGAAGTTTTTCCATGATCAACATGGCCCATTATAGTAACAACTGGAGGCCTCTTCTCAATTTTTCCTCCCATTGATTTATTCTTAATGATTTCCTCGGGTTGAAAATTTTCTATTATCGCTTTGTGTCCAAATTCTTTAACAATATATTCTGCAGTATCCTTATCTATAGTATGATTGATAGTTGCCATCACTTTCATATTTAATAAAAATTTTATTATGTCGTTTGATTTTTCTGCCATCCGGTTAGATAATTCTTGAATAGTAATTTGCTCAGGAATTTTAACTTCTCTTATAACTTTTTTATATTCTTTCTTCTCATCAGAGTCTGGATTAATTTTTTTCTCTTTTAATCTAGCTCTTTTTTACTGCAGCTAGGCTTCGTTGTTTAATTTCAATCTCTTCTACATTAAGCGCTCTTGATACTGTAAGTTTAAAATCCCTTTTATCTATTGGAGTTTTTAACTTTAATTTACTTTTACCAGTTGGTTTTTCATCTTTCTTAACAAATGCTTTGGTTGCTTGCTGTTCAACGAATTTTCTAGTGAATTTTTTACTTTTATTTACTTGATTTTTGAAGTTTTGATCAGAAGAGTTATTTCTTCTGGTATTTTTTTGTGTTTTAAATATATTTTTTTTATCACTATTTATGGAATAGGATTTAATATTTTCTTTTTTTGAAAGAGAGCTTGTGTCAATTTTTTTTTTTAGATTTGACGAAATTGTTAACGTTTTTTTTTTTTCTTTTTCCTTATCCATAATTATTTGTATATTATATCTCTAGCAGACATTATTAATTGATCTGCTTCTTCTCTTGTTAAAGAAAATTCTTCCAAGTAACCTTGTAGTCTTATTTTTTTACCTTTTATTTCGTCAAATCCACCTACTAATTCATCGGTCGACAAATCTGCAAAATCGGACAATTTCTTAATATTTTTTTGACCTAATATCACTAACATGCCTTGCGTCAATCCTTTTAAATTAATAAGTTTATCTTCAACCCCTAATTCTATTAGTCTTTTTCCGACCTCTTCTTTTAATTTTATTAAACTATCCTTTGATCTTGTTATTAGTTCTTTAGCAGTATCTTCATCTATTGCTTCTATTTTTGAAATATCTTCAGATTTTGCTTGCGATATTTCCTCAATACTTTGAAATCCTTCTGAAACTAATAGCTGTCCCAATGTTTCATCGACTTCTAAATTTTTAATGAGTGCCTCTGTTTTATCTTTGAATTCTGCTTGTCTTCTTTCCGAGTCCTCTTTATCAGTTAGAATGTCAATTTCGAAATTTGTTAGCTTAGAAGCCAATCTTACATTCTGGCCTCTTCTTCCAATAGCTTTACTTAGATTTTCCTCACTGAGGATAACATCAATTTTTTTGTTAGATTGATCTATCAAAACTCTTTGAATTTCAGCGGGAGATAATGCTTCTGAGATAAGAGTTGGTAAATCTTCAGTCCATTTTATAATATCAATTTTCTCACCATGTAACTCATTTACAATTGTTTGAACTCTACTTCCCCTCATTCCAACACAAGCTCCAACAGGATCAATCGAAGTATCTTTTGAATAAACACAAATTTTAGCTCTACTACCTGGATCTCTAGCAACTGATCTTATTTCTATAATCCCCTCATATATTTCAGGAACTTCTTGAAAAAATAGTTTTGCAAGGAACTGGGGGTGAGCTCTTGATAAAAATATTTGATGGCCTTTAAGTTCTTTTTTTACCTCGTAACAATATGCCTTAACTCTTTCACCTGTTTTTAATACTTCTCTAGGGATTAGCTCATCTTTTTTTATAACTCCTTCTGCTTTTCCTAAATCAACTATTACGTTTCCATATTCTAATCTTTTAATTATACCGCTTAATATAAGTCCCTGCTTATCTATAAAGTCTTCATACTGTCTATTTTTTTCTGCTTCTCTAACTTTTGAATTTATGACTTGTTTAGCGCTTTGAGCGGCTATTCTTCCAAAGTCAATTTGTGGAAGATCCTCATATATTTTATCTCCAACTTTTAGAGGTTCGGATTTATTTTTATTAGCAGAGTTAGCGTCCTTTTGCGTTATTTCTCGACTGGGATCTTCTACTGTCTCAACAACATCTAAGACTTTTTTAATACTTATGTTTCCAGTCTCTCTATCAATCTTCACAAGAATATTATTATTTTGGCCAAATTTGGTTAGAGCAGCCTTTTGTATTGCACTTTCCATAGAACCAATAACAATGTCTTTATCTATTGATTTCTCATTTGCCACTGCATCAACAATTCTTAACAATTCAAGTTTATCTAGTCCTCTGTTTAACATTTTTAATCTCCTAAAAAAAAATGGGCTAGTGCCCATTTTGTAGTTTTAAAAATTTTCCTATTAATAAAGAAAAATTAAGGTTTTTTCAAGATTACACCTTTTTAAAAAGTGACGTTTTATCGGTTTTTTCCCAGGAAAATTCGCCTTTATCAGTTGGTTTTCTTCCAAAGTGTCCATAAGATGACGTTATTTCGTAAATCGGCTTATTAAGCTTCAATAATTCCCTTATTCCTCTAGGCGATAAATCAAAATTATTTTTAATAATTTTTTCAACCTCTACAATTTTATCTTGGTCTTTTTCTCCTAATTTTACATATATAGAAAGTGGTTTTGAAACTCCTATCGCATAGGATAGCTGAATCAAACATTTATCGGTTAAACCAGACGCAACAACGTTTTTTGCTAAATATCTAGAAACATAGGCTGCGGATCTATCGACTTTTGTAGGGTCTTTACCGGAAAAAGCTCCTCCTCCATGTGGAGCAGCTCCTCCATAAGTGTCTACAATTATTTTTCTACCAGTGAGACCAGTATCTCCATCGGGACCACCAATAACAAATTGTCCTGTGGGATTGATATAAATTTCTGAATTTTTAAGATCTATTAATAATTCTTTCGGAATAGATTTGTTTATATAAGGAAGAATTATTTCTCTTACTTTTTCCTGATTGAGTTCTTTTGAATGCTGAGTTGATATTACAACTGATGTTACCTTTTTAGGTTTTCCATTTTCGTACTCCATGGTTACTTGACTTTTAGAGTCAGGTTCTATCCCTGTTAAAGTTCCAGATTTTCTATCTTGCGCCATTAATCTCAAAATTTTATGTGAGTAAAATATCGGTGCTGGCATTAAATCTTCTGTTTCACTGCATGCGTATCCAAACATAATTCCTTGATCTCCAGCTCCTTCATCCTTGTTATCTTTGGAGTCTACTCCCATTGCTATGTCTGTTGATTGTTCGTGAAGATGAGACTCAATTTTGGTTTGCTCTTTCCAAGAAAATCCTTCTTGGTCGTAGCCTATATCTTGAATACAATTCCTTACTTTTTCAATAATTTCATTTTTATTAATGTTTGGTCCACGTATTTCTCCTGCAAGGATAACTTTATTTGTTGTTGTCAATGTTTCACAAGCCACTCGAGAGAATGGATCTCTAGATAAATAACTATCAACTACCATATCTGAAATTCTGTCACATACTTTGTCAGGATGACCTTCTGATACTGATTCACTTGTAAATAAATAATTTTTTTTAGTCATTTTTTTTCAATCTAAAGAAGATAAAACAATATGTAAATAAAAGAGCAAAAAATATCAAATCATTTTTATTTCCTTCTTTTTTTTCAAATACTGGTAACTTATACTCTAAATTCCCTGTTTCATTGTTTTTTAAAGCCTTTATAATTTGACCTTTATTATTTATCACCGCACTGATGCCTTTGTTTGCTGATCTTAAAACGAAAGAGTCACTTTCGATTGCTCTGAATATTGATTTTGAAAAATGTTGGTACGGGCCTATAGTGTCTCCAAACCAGGCATCTTCTGAAATATTAATTAATAAATTGCTCTTTTGTTTTATTTTTTGAATTAACTCTGGAAAAATTATTTCATAACAAATCAGAGGTATTATATTTAAATTCTCATAAAAAAAAGTATTTGTTATACTTCCTTTGCTGAAGGATCCAAAACCCTCGGTAATTTTTTTTAATCCAATTTTTTCCAAATATGTATTGAAAGGCAAAAACTCGCCGAAAGGTACTAATTTAATTTTATTATACTGAAATTTCTTATCTAAATTATTATCTACTATAATCATACTATTAAAAAACTTATTTTTCTCTTTATCTAACGTATTTATACCTAGTACTATTAAGTGATTTTTAGAAAAATTTTCTTTTATTAAACCTTTATATTTTTCAATTTCAAAAAAATATTTTCCAGACAATGCTCCCTCAGGCCAAATAAACAGAGTTTTTTTATTTTTTTCAGTATTACTATATCTTATTAGTTTTTTTACTCGATCAAGTGTTTCCTTTTCTGATAAATTATATTTTAATTCAAAATTTGGTGAAACTATTTTAATATTTACAAACTTGTTTTCATTTACGTATTTTTGAATTTGTTTATTATTATTATTTAATATGTAATTTCCATATAAATAATTAGCCAAAAAAGATGTGAAAAATATCAATATTATTAAACTTTTGAATTTAAATTTTTTTAAAAAGAATATTGCGGGTGTACAATAAAATGTAATTGCCAATAAATTAAATGCAAATAATCCGATAGGATTTAAAATTTGTATGATTTCTGTAAACCATGACCAACTATAAGCCCAAAGATTCCAAGGAAATCCAGTGAAAATTTTTGCTCTAAGATAATCAGCCGAAGATATTGAGGCGCAAAACAAAAAAAAAGACTTAATATCGTATTCTAAATATTTTCCAACAACTATTGAACCTAAGCCATAAAATAAACCCAATGCCAGTGGTATTAATATTATTGTGAATGGTATTAAATTTTTAAAAGATTGATCAAATTGTAAAGAGTTCGAAATCCAATATGTTCCGGTTAAAAAAAAACCAACGCCAAAAAAATAACCTACATAAAAAATATTTATTAAATGTGGTTTTTTTCTATATTTATTTTTTGACCTCTTATTAATATTGCATAAAATAAAAAAAAGACATGGAAATATAATAAAATTAATTATTGTTAAATTAAATGGTTGAAATGAAAAAACTGAAATACATCCTAATAAAAGAGGAATTACTAATACCATCAATATTCTATTATTGAGAAAAAAATTGATCATCTAGTTAAGCTTTCTAAGAAATTTTTTTTCTATTAAATTCATCTTTTTATAACTATTATCTTTTTTATGATCATATCCGAATAAGTGAACTAGACCGTGAATCCACAATATATTAAAGTGCTTTTTAAATAAATTTATTGAAGAAGTGTTTATTTTGTTTGAATTAATTATTATATCTCCTAAATATATTTCTTTATTTAATCTCGTTAATTCATGAAATTTTTTTTTTGTCTGATTGGGAAAAGATAAAATATCCGTTGGTTTATTTTTTTTCCTGAATTTTTTATTTAAATATTTTATTTCTTTTGAATTAGACAATTTCAAACTAAACGAGTAATTTTTTTTTCCAAAAAATTTTTCATTCTGGATTCTTTTAATTTTACGTTTTAAATAACTTTCTGGATTTTTTATAAATTTAAGCCAAGTTTTATCTTTGACAATAACATTAATCTTTATCATTAATATTTTTATTGAAAGCTTGAATAATTTTAGTCACTAAAGGATGTCTGACCACATCTTTATGATTAAATTCTATCAATTTAATTTCTTTTACTTTGTTAAGAATTTTTTTTGTTTTCAGCAGCCCAGATTGGGATTTATTAATTAAATCTATTTGTGAAGGATCCCCGTTTACTACGATTTTCGAATTTTCACCTATTCTTGTTAAAAACATTTTAATTTGAGTTAAAGTTGCATTCTGAGCTTCGTCCAGTATAGCAAAAGAATTTTTAAGAGTTCTTCCTCTCATAAACGCCAGAGGTGCTATTTCAATTTCACCAGACTCAATTTTCTTATTAATCTTTTCAAAGCCAAAAAGATCGTAGAGAGCATCGTAAAGTGGTCTTAAATATGGATCTACTTTTTCTTTCATATCACCAGGTAAAAATCCCAGCTTTTCGCCTGCTTCTACCGCTGGTCTTGATAAAATTACTTTTTCTACTTTCTTTTCAAATAACATAGTCATAGCAACTGAAACAGCTAAAAAACTTTTTCCGGTTCCTGCTGGACCTAAAGCAATTGTAATATCTTTATCTGTTAGGGCCTTAATATATTCAGATTGTTTTTTTGATCTTGCTATAACTGTTTTCTTTGGGGTTTTTATTAATTGATCTAAATTATGAACGTTGGATTTAAAATTCGTATTTCTCTCTTTTACTGATAGCACTAAATCCTGTTTTTCAATTAAATTAGTTTTTAAATATTTATTTATTAAAAATTTTATAGCATCTGATGCTCTGTTGATTTCATCATTATTTCCTTTGATTGTAATCGAATTCCCTCTAAAAAAAATCTTTGTCTTTGTCAATTTTTCTAATTCGTTTAAATTACTGTTAAACTCACCTACAACTGATACCAAAATATCATTATTGTGTACTTTGATGTTAATTGTTTCCTTATCTATTTTTTTAATACCGTAATTTTTATCAAAATTTTCTATTTTGGACATATTTAAGCTGCGAGAAAGTTATCGGTATCAATTAATTCACCATAAATTGTATGTTGGGAAAATTTTTTAATAAGGACTCTTTTTTCCTGACCAATCACGTTTTTTTTTGAATAAACTATAACCGGATTTTGATATTCGTCTCTTCCAAAATATTTATATTTTTCTTTGCTCATTTTATTTTCGAACAGAACTTTAACTACTTTGTTTAAAAGTTTTTTTTTATAATTTAATTTAATTTTTTCAGCAATATTCTGAAATATTGTGAGTCTTTCTCTAGCTAATTTTTCATCAACTTTTTCCATATCGCTTGCTGGTGTTCCTGGTCTTGGGCTAAAGATAAAAGAGTAAGAATTAATAAATTTAACTGTTTTCATTAATTCACAGGTTTTATCAAAATCATCTTTTTTTTCACCAGGATAAGCAATTATAAAGTCACTAGCAAATTCTATTTTGGAATTTTTTTCTTTAAGATTAGTTATTATTTCCAGATATTGTTTTACACTATGTTTTCTATTCATGGTTTTAAGTATTTTATCAGAGCCTGATTGAACTGGGAGATGTAATAAAGGCATAAGTTTAGGACATTTTTTATGTGTCTCGATTAAATCACTTGTCATATCTTTCGGGTGAGAGGTATAATATCGAATCCTCAAAAGGTCTTTTTTTTCCTGAAGCGCATAAATAATGTCTGAAAGGCGTTTATTTTTTTTGTTGTAGGCATTTACGTTCTGTCCTAATAAAGTTATTTCTCGTGATCCATTGCTTATAAGCCTATCCGCCTCATCTAAAATTTCTTCAAAACTTCTAGAATATTCTGGGCCCCTTGTGTAAGGAACTACGCAAAATTTGCAAAATTTATCACAACCTTCCTGTATAGTTAAAAATGATGATACTTTAGAATTGCTATTATTTGTTGAATTAAGTTCATCAAACTTCTTTATTGTTTCAAAATTCGTAATATCAAATTGACCTTTTTTATTTTCTATATCTTTTATAACTTTATTAATGGTTTGATAGGACTGTGGACCGATGACAGCATCCACGTAACGATCTTTTTTCAATATTAAATCACCCTCAGCTTGAGCTACACATCCAGTAATTATAAGAATAGGTTTTTTTTTATTTCTATATTCTTTTTTTACTCTTCCTATATCGTGAAATACTTTTTCGGTTGCCTTTTCTCTTATATGACAAGTATTAATTATGTAACAATCTGCTTCTGATATTATTTTGGTTGGAAAATAATTAATTTTTTTTGTAATATCTAAAATTCGATTACTATCATACTCGTTCATCTGACAGCCAAAAGTTTTTATGAATATTTTTTTTTTCAAGTTACTTTCTTTTTTTTGATCCATAAAGCTCTAGCTTGTGGTCAACTAAATTATAGCCAAGCTTTTTTGCAATTTTAATTTGTAACTCCTCAATATCTTTATCTACAAATTCAACAATTTCTCCAGTGTTGACATCAATTAGGTGGTCGTGATGTTGTTCCGTTGACGGCTCATATCTGGATTTACCTTCTTTAAAATCGTGTCTCTCAATAATGCCTGACTCCTCAAATAATTTTAAAGTTCTATAAACTGTTGCTATACTAATTTTTTTGTCAATCAAACTTACTCTTTTATGTAATTCGTCTACATCTGGATGATCTTTTGAGCCAAAAGTTAACTTGGAGTCTGAAATTACCTTGGCTATTATTCGCCTTTGCTCAGTCAACCTCACCCCTCTTTTTTTACACTTTTCCTCAATTACACTCATAAGTTCAATACCTTCTATTCGTAAATTGGATTAACCATTTTATTTTTTAATTGTTTATTTTTTATCAAAATTTCAATATTTTCAAGTTTAAATTCCGATAATTGATTGTTTTTATAACCATATAATTTAGAACCAAGCACAATTTGAATTCCTTTTGCCACAGATAAAGATATTCTTATAGAAGAATAGCTCCCTGGCCCCATATTAACTATTATTGAGTATTTTTCACTGAATTCAACTTTATACTTTTTCGCAAAATTAATGATATTACTAACAAGTTGGTTGTTAGAGTTAATATTGTTTTGTAATTTTTCTTTAAAAAATTTATTATCAGACTTTAAACCTATTGAATTATTTTTGCCTGTGCAACTAATTATTAAAAAATTATTAATCATTATTTTTTCTTATTTTTTTATTGCCTTAAATCTACAGTCATCAGAGGCAGTTATAGATGATTATGGCATAATTGCTATAATGTATCATCGATTTGAAGAAAATAAATACCCCTCAACAAATATTAGGATAAATGACTTCAAAAGCCATCTTGAGATGATAAAGAAAAATGAAATTAAATTTATCAATCCTTTAAATTTTGAGGAAGAGCTTATAAATAACAAAAAACAGAGAAAATTATTGCTTACAATTGATGATGGTTATCAGTCCTTCTATGAAAAAGCTTGGCCAATTTTAAAAGATTTAAAGATCCCCTTTATTTTATTTATTAGTACTAGAGAAGTGGGAAAAAAAGGATACATGAGCTGGGAAAATATAAGAGAAATAGAAAAATATGATTTTGTAGAAATTGGAAATCATAGTCATACTCATGAATATTTAATTGATTTTACAAATGAAGAGATAAGAAAAGATTTAACAAAATCTATAAATATATTTAAAAAAGAGCTTGGAAAAAACTCAATTTTTTTTTCTTATCCTTTTGGTGAATACAGCACTGACTTAAAAAAGATTGTAATTGATCTTGGTTTTAAATATGCTTTTGGTCAACACTCTGGGGTAGTTGACCATACTAAAAATTATTTCGAAATGCCACGATTTCCAATTAATGAAAAATATGGGAAAACCAAGAGATTTAAAACAATACTCAAAACTTTACCTTTTCCCTTTAAATCAATACAACCAGAAAATAGATATATAAGTGACGATAACAATCCACCAAAAGTTAGAATTGAATTCTATGAAAATTTAAAAAATTTAAATAATATTAATTGCTTTTCAAATGAAGAAGATAATTGGAGAAATTCAAAGATTAAGTTCGATGGAAAATTTAATTTAAATATAACTTTAGAAGGAAAATTTGTTACTGAGCGAGGCAGGATAAATTGCTCTTTAAGAGAGAATAATAATTTTTATAGATGGCTCGGTATTCAGTTTGTTGTAAAAGAGAATTAATTTTAAAGCTGTATATCTTTTTTAACAACAGAATTAGTTAGCTGAACTGTTTCAAAATCTGACAAATCATTTTGTTTTATAATTTGTTCAAGAATATCGGTATATTCTTTCCCTGTTTGTGCATATCTATCTAGAGTGTCAGTTAAGTTAAGTCCTTTTATACTTTTATTTCTTTTTCTGTAGGTATATCTTTTTTCTCTAAATTCTGCATAACCTTTGTGAGTATTCAAATTATTTTTATAAGCTTTTACAGATGCTCGTAATATTGGAAATCTTAATATCTTGTGATTTTCGTGCTTGCCT
This sequence comes from uncultured Pelagibacteraceae bacterium, assembly GCA_902633335.1. GTDB lineage: Bacteria > Pseudomonadota > Alphaproteobacteria > Pelagibacterales > Pelagibacteraceae > Pelagilacustribacter. The sequence goes on from CACPFY010000002.1 coordinate 93,032, forward strand.
TTATTTAAAGGCTCAATACCTTGACCTGTCCATGTCCATTGTCCAAATATAGCATTACCTTCTAATGCAAATCTTGAAGTGCCCCAACCACTTTCTTTTGCAGCCTGCGCTAAAGCTATAGACACTGGAATAATATCCATTCTTTTATCTAGTTCTGTAATATCTGAATTTTTTACTTTATATTCTCGTAACTTTAATCTTAACCAAGATTTTTCTTTATCTGTAGTCATTTTTTTAGAAGTAATTCTTTTAAGCTTTATTTTGTCATCTAAAATTTTATCATTTTCAGCCACTACTAAAGGTAATACAATTTTAATAAATGTTTCTTTTTTAAGTTTTGTATCTTTTATTTCGTCAAGATCTTTTGGAAACTGGGTGAAGTATATTGGTTTTACTCTTTTTTGATATCTAACAGTTTTTAAATCGTACTCTACATCTTTAAAAAGACTTAATACTGTTTCTGTTTTAATATTTAAATTTGGTAGAACTAACTCCGTAACTTGGCTTGGTGATTTTTCTTTTTTAACTTCAGGTTTTTTGACCTGTTTTTCTTCAATTCTTTTTTGTGGTTTTGTCTCAGTTTGCTTTTTAACTTGTTTTTGTTTTTCAATTTTTTTTGGTTTATCTTTCTCAACTTGTACTAATTGGGTGGTATTATTTTCATTAAAATTTTCTTTTAATGTGAAAAAAATTATACCAATTGCACACACAAAAACTACAATTCCAAATCCTTTAATTAATTTGTTTGTTTTTGTTTTTTCAACTTCAGAGGTATAGAAACTGCTAAACGTATCTACTAGTGCATCTGAAATAAAAGTAGAAACTATGTTATATACTTTAGGAATTGTATTCAAAATACCAATTCCAAGATTTCCTGAACTTCGCCATAACCCAACAAAGAAATTTCCTACGCCGCCAGTAGTATCATCGTATAAGCCTGTAGCCCCTTTTCTGGTTTTTTTGAAAAATCTTCCAACGCCTTCGGATGTATCACTATATAACCCGGTAACTCCTTTTCCTGCTTTCGAAATGGGATTTGAAAAAGTTTTTTTAAAAAAACTTACGTTGAAATCCTTTGGTATCGGAACATTATTCTTTTTTAAAATATGTTCAATCTGATGAGTGGTAAGATTTTTTTTTCTTTTTATATAATTTTGAATTTCTGCAATTTTATATATCTTGCTTAACTCTAATAACTTATCCCTATAACTTAAATTTTTCTTCATTTAAATCGCCTCTACTGAATTAACTTCTTTAACATAATGTTTCAATAAATTTTGTACACCTTGCTTTAAAGTCATAATGGAACTAGGACATCCTGAGCAAGCACCTTGTAATTCTACTTTAACAACGCCATTTTCAAAAGATTTAAATTTTATATCTCCTCCATCTCTTGCTACTGCCGGTCTTATCTTTGTATTTAAAACATCCTTAATTTTAGAAATAGTCTCATTATCATCAGATTTTTTTTCTATTTTATTATCAGTTAAAATTGGATCTTCAGATTTTTCAAAATAATCATTTAATTGTGAAATGATCATCGGTTTTAAACTATCCCAAGATGCATTTTGCTCTTTTTTTACTGTCAGAAAATTGTCTGAAATTAAAACAAGTTCAACTCCTGAAAAATTTAATAACTCTTTTATGAAAGGAATTTTTATATTATTTAAATTTGATTTTTTAAACTCTTCTGTTCCAACTTTTGACAAAATTTTCTGTGATAAAAATTTTAACGAATTCGGATTTGGTGTTTGTTCTACTTGTATCATAGTATGATATTTATATTACACAAATCCTACTATTTCACGTATCTTTTTTAGGTTTTCCTCAGCTATAATATTGGCTTTTTGTTTGCCTTTTTTTAATACATCTTCAAGGTGTTTTTGTTCTTTCATTAGTTTCCCAATATTCTTTCCGATTGGACTTATTGTCTCAACAAGTTTTTCAGATAATTTTGTTTTTAAGGAAGAAAAATCTTTTCCAATAAATTCATTAATTGTAGTTTCAATTTTTTGGTTAGATAGATCTGAGTATATACTTAGTAAATTATATGCCTCCGGTCTTTTTTCGTAATCTTTTATGTTTTCAGTAATCGGATCTGTATCAGTTTTTGCTTTTTTTATTTTTTTCACTATTTCATCAGAACTATCTTTTAAGTTTATTCTAGAATAATCAGATTCTTCTGATTTGCTCATTTTTTTTGTTCCATCCCTTAAACTCATTACACGAGAAATATTTTTTTGAATTAAGGGTTCTGGTAAAGGAAAAAAATCTTTTTTATTAAAATCGTTATTAAATTTTTGAGCAATATCTCTTGACAATTCTAAGTGCTGCTTCTGATCAGCACCAACAGGCACATGTGTAGCTTTATATAATAAAATGTCTGCGGCCATTAAATTTGGATAAATGTATAAACCAACGCTTGCCTTTTCCTTATCTTTGCCAGCTTTATCCTTAAATTGCGTCATACGATTTAACCATCCTACTCTACAAATACAATTTAAAATCCAAGCAAGTTCTGCATGGCCACTCACTGATGATTGATTAAAAATTATACTCTTATTCGGATCTAGCCCCGAAGCTAAAAAACCTGCTGTAGTTTCTAAAATATTTGAGTTCAATTCTTTGGGGTTTTGAAATGTTGTAATAGCGTGTAAATCAACTACGCAATATAAACAATTCTTTGACTTTTGAAGCGAAACAAAATTTTTTAAAGCTCCTAGATAATTTCCTAGGTGTAAATTACCAGTAGGTTGAACCCCAGAAAATACTAATTCCTTTTTCATACTAATTAGTTTTAAAACTTCTTAAATTGAGTATTTTTAAAAAATAACAAATTAAAAAATACAATAAAGCTACGAAGATTACTATAAATAATAAGTATAAAATTTTATAATCACTAGAATAACTCAAGTTTTTTGCAAAAAAATTTAAGTTTTTGTGAAAAACATAAGACATAATAGAAGTGGAAAATACTATCTTCATAAATTTAGTATAAAACGTTGGTTCAATTTTTAAATATCCAATTTTTAAAAGAGTATATAGGTAATAAAGAACCCCAATCCAAGTAGATAGAGTTGTTGCAATTGGAATAATTATAAATCCAATTTGTTTAAAAAATAAAACACTAATGACAATGTTGATAATGACAACAACTGATGAGATTTTGAATGGTGTCATCGTGTTATCTCTAGCAAAAAAGAAATTTGCAAATATTTTTAATGCTGCAAACGCTGGTATACCATAACCAAAGTAACTCAATGCAAGTGATGTTTGTTCAATGTCATTTTCTGTAAAAGATCCATAACCAAACAAAGCATTTACTATTTCATCAGAGCCAATAATTAAAGCTATGCTTGCTGGCAATGATAATAATAAAGATAATTCTAAAGACTTATTTTGAATCTTATTTGCTTCATTAATTTTTTTATTTTTAATTAATTTGCTCAGTAGTGGTAGTGATACAGTGCTCACCGCAATACCAGCTATAGCAAGATTAATTTGATAAACTCTATCTGCATAGTAAAGATAAGAAACTGCCCCAGATTGAAATGATGCTATAATCGTTCCTACCAAGATACTTATTTGTATTACTCCAGAGGAAAAAATACTAGGCAAAAGTTTTTTTAAAAAAAATTTTACTTTTTGTCTTATTTTGTTTTTAAAAACTAAAGAGGGCTGATAATATTTTGAAGCAAAAAAAATTAAAAAAATCAATTGTATAAGACCTGATATTGAAACCCCGTAAGATAAATTCAGTGCGTAATCTAAATTATAATTATATGAAATAATTAAAGATAATATTAAAATTAAATTTAAAAAAATTGGTGCAGCTGCAGCGGCAGCAAACTTATTTTCAGTGTTTAAAATTCCGGCGAAAAAAGAAGATAAGCTTACAAAGGCTAAAAAGGGGAAAGTAATTCTAGTTAAATCCACGGCTAAATTAAATTTAGTATTATCTTCTATAAATCCTGGAGCAATTAGATAAACTACATACGGAGTAAGAATTTCTACTATTAAAACTACTATTAGAAGGCCCAAGGTCAATAAAGTCAAAACTTCATCTGCAAATCTTTTGCCTTGTGCCTTGCTTTTCAATTTTTCAGAAGCATAACTTGGAATAAATGCTGCATTAAATGTGCCTTCTGCAAATAATCTTCTGAAAGTATTAGGAAGCCTGAACGCTACAAAAAAAGCATCAGCGTATATAGAAGTTCCTAAAAATATTGCTATCAATATATCCCTGAAATAACCGAGAACTCGGCTCAGCATAGTATAAAAACTAAATACAGTAGTAGAGGATAATAAATTCATAATTAAGACAAAATTTTTAGTGATATATTCACTTATATATTACATACTCAAAATCTGATGACAAAAAAATCAAAAATTGATCATTATACAGATAAAGAGGCTTTAGATTTTCATATAGGGAATAAGTCTGGCAAAATTGAGGTTAATTCTTCAAAACCCCTTATTTCAAAAAGAGATTTATCACTCGCTTATTCGCCTGGGGTAGCTGCACCAGTCAAAGAAATTTCTAAAGACTCTGCAAAAGCCTACGACTACACCTCTAAAGGAAATTTAGTAGCAGTTATTAGTAACGGCTCCGCAATTCTTGGTTTAGGAAATTTAGGCTCATTAGCTTCAAAGCCTGTGATGGAGGGTAAAGCAGTATTGTTTAAAAGGTTTGCAGACATAGACTCCATTGATATTGAAATAGATAACTCAAATTCAGCTGAAATTATTTCAACAATTAAAAACATAGCAGGCACTTTTGGTGGTATAAATCTTGAGGATATTGCTGCTCCTGATTGTTTCATTATAGAACAGAAGTTAAAAGAAATTTTAGATATACCTGTCTTTCACGACGATCAACATGGAACAGCAATTATAACAACAGCAGCATTAATAAATGCATTAGATATTTCAAAGAAAAAAGTTAACGAAGTTAAAATAGTTGTGAACGGAGCAGGTGCTTCGGCAATAGCATGTACAAATTTATTTAAAAAAATAGGCGTAAAAAGTGAAAATGTAATTATGTGTGATCGAAAAGGTGTAATTTACAAAGGAAGAAGTCAAGTAGATCAATTCAAATCTGCTCATGCTGTTGAAACTAAACTTAGAACCTTAGAGCAGGCTATGAAAGGAGCCGATGTATTTCTAGGGCTATCCGCAAAAGATGTTGTTAATCGAAACATGATTAAATCAATGGCAAAAAATCCCATAGTATTCGCGTGTGCGAATCCAGATCCTGAGATTAAACCAGAAATAATAAATGAAGTACGTAGTGATGTAATAATTGCAACTGGAAGATCAGACTATCCTAATCAAGTTAATAATTTAATAGGTTTTCCATATATTTTTAGGGGGGCATTGGATGTAAGGGCTAAGATTATTAACGACGAAATGAAAGTTGCTGCAGCTAATGCAATTGCATTACTAGCAAGAGAAGATGTACCAGATGAGGTTGTTGCAGCTTATGGAGGTGAAAGACCAAAGTATGGAAAAGAATATATTATACCGTCAACATTTGACCCTAGATTAGTTCGAAGAATTCCTTCTGCTGTAGCTGAAGCTGCAATGAAAAGCGGTGTAGCGAAAAAGAAAATTGAAAATTTGGAGGACTATAAAGATCAACTTTCTGCAAGATTAGATCCATCCATGTCTTTGATGCAAGGTATAAATGCAAACATTAAAAAAAGCCCTAAGAGGGTTGTTTTTGCGGAAGGCGAAGACCAAAATATGCTTAAAGCAGCTATTGAATTTGGAAAAAATAAATTAGGAACTCCGGTTGTAATAGGAAATGAAAAAAGAGTTAAAGAAACTCTTAAAAATATAGGTTTAGATGAAAATTTTAAAATTGAAATCGTCAATTCAACAAATAAAGAAAAGAGAGAAAAATATACAAAGTATTTATACGAAAAACTTCAAAGGACAGGACAACTTGAAAGAGATGTAGATCGTTTAGTTAGAAATGACAGGATAGCCTTCGGTTCTTCCATGATTGCTTGTAAAGATGCAGATGCAATGGTTACTGGTAATATAAGACATTACGCTGCTTCTGTAGAAAAATTAAAATATGTTTGTGATGCAAGAAAAGGAGAGCCTATATTTGGAATGACATTGATGGTTTTTAAAGGTAGAACTGTTTTAGTTGCTGATACAAATGTAGAAGATTTTCCATCAGCTGAAAGATTAGTAGAGATTTCAAAATCTTGTGTAAGGGTATCTAAATTATTTGGTTTTGATCCTAAGGTTGCTTTTTTATCTCATTCTACTTTTGGTAAGCCAATTTCTAGAAATACTAAGCATGTTAGAGATGCAATAGATTTATTGAAAGGGGAAAAAGTTGATTTTGATTTTGACGGAGAAATGCAGCCGGATGTAGCCTTAAATCCAATATACCAAGAGGTTTATCCCTTTTCAAAAATAGTTGGAAAAGCAAATATTTTAATTATGCCTGCTTTACACAGTGCTGCAATATCAACTAAATTAATGAAATCATTTGGAGGCGCTAAACTAATTGGACCATTATTAATTGGATTAGATTTGCCGATTGAAGTGGCACCGTTGCGATCTAGTACATCTGATATTTTAAATCTTGCTTCAATTGCAGCTTATTCAGCTGAAATAATTGATTATAATAAAAACTAAATTTTATTTCTACTAAGCTCAGATACTAAATAAATAGAAGGAATTACTTTTTCAACGTCATATATCTTCTCAGCTTCTAATAGAACTTCTTTTTTTTCATCATTATTCATTGCGATACCAAAAATATAAATTTTTTTGTTAATTGTTTCTATAGTGTAATTTCTAGCTTTAGTTTTTTTATTGAAAATTAAAGCAGTTCTCAATTGGCTTGTGATAAGAATATCTTTAGCTGTCTGTTTAAAATTAGAGTCCCCTTTTATTGTTATTGCATTTTTTACTTCTCTAACACCTTTTGTTTCCCAGGCTAATTTTGTAATTTTAATTTTCTCTTCCGGCTCGTCAACTTTTCCGGACAAGAAAATTCGACCGTCTAGCACTTCGACTTGAATACTCAAAAAATATTTCTTCTCATTCAAAGATAATCTCGCGACTAAATTTTTTTGCATTATTGTGTCGTCTATTTGCATGCCAATAGTTCTTGGGTCAAAAGTTATATCAACTCCTGCACCCCATCGACCCGCAGATGAACAGCTCGTTAAAAATATTATTATTAAAATTATTGATAAATAAATTCTCATTTTTTATTCTTTATGCAAAGGTTGTAAATAATTTTTTTTGATACTCCTTCTTTTTTAGATATCAATTCGACTGTATCTTTTACAGTATAATTTTTTAGATATTTTTTAACTAAAGAATCTATTTTATCATTGTCGGTTGTTAATAACTCCTTTTTTATTTTTTCAGAAATAATAATTGTTAACTCTCCTTTTAATTGTGTTTTAAAAAGAGTTAAGTTATCAATAGATTGTCTATAATAGGTTTCATATTTTTTTGTCATTTCCCTTGCTATAAATATATTTCTTCCGGAAAAATATTTTTTGAAGTGTTTGATGTAAAAATTTATTTTTATTGCTGGAACAAAAAACACTAGTGAAAATCCTTCAATATTGAGTTTTTTTAATGCTTTATTTAATTCATTTTCAGTCTTGGGAAGAAAACCATAAAATGAAAATTTATCTCCGAAACCTGATAAACTTACAGCTGATGAAATAGCTGAAGGCCCCGGGACAGTAAAGATTTGATGTTCATTTTTAATACATTCATTAATAATGATATTTCCAGGGTCTGATAATACTGGTGTACCTGCATCTGAAATTAAAGACAAAATTTTGCCCTCATTTAAATATTGTATAATTTTAATTAAAGATTTTTTCTCATTAAACTTATGATAAGGAATTAATCTACTTTTTATGTTAAATTTATTTAAAAGTTTTGAAGAGTGTCTCGTATCTTCACAAAGTATAAAGTCTGAGTTTTTTAAAATTTTTATTGCTCGAAGGGTAATATCTTCTAAATTTCCAATTGGCGTAGAAACAATATATAAACCTTTTTTGAAATCACTCATAATCTAATGTTTAAAAAAATAACTATTATTACTTATATATTATTATTCTTTAATTTTAACTCTTTTGCAGATGAAAATGAAAAATATCTTAAAGTAGGTCTACTAGCACCATTTAGTGGGGAATACAAAAATTTGGGTCAATCGATAATGCTTTCACTTCAGCTTGCGCTAGATGAAATTGGTGATGAAAATATAAAGATTTATCCAAGAGACTCGGGTTTTAATAACTCAGAAAAATTAATTCAGTCTGTTGAGACTCTAAGGGAAGAAAATATAAAGATTGTGATCGGACCTATTAGTCATAAAGATTTTAAACACTTATCAAGTTTTAAAGATATGATTTTTATTTCTCCATCAAATATTGATCCCAAGATTCAAAATAATATTTTAAGTGTGGGTGTCAGCCTAGAGTCACAAATTAAATCTATCGAGAATTTTATTAAAGAAAAGAAAAGAAAAAAAACTATAATCATGTATCCGAAAAACGAATATACGCCTCTTATTGATGCAAAAATAAACAGTATAAATATTAATAATAAAAAGATATTTAGATATAGTTCTGACCCCAAAGTTCTCACAAGTGATATCGAAAAATTAACTAATTATAAACAAAGAAAAAGAAATTTAGTTTCAAGGGTAAAAATATTGGAAGAAAAAGATGATGAAGCTTCAAAAATAGAACTCAAAAGATTAGAGCAAAGATATACTATTGGTAAAGTAAATTTTGACTCTGTGGTAATAATTGATTTCGGTGATAGCCTAAAAAGTGTGCTGACTTCATTAGTCTATTCGGATGTTGATCAAAAAGAAGTTTTAATAGTAACTGTCAATCAATGGTTTGATAAAAGTATTTTTTTAGAAAACTCTATAGAGAATTTATACTATCCATCTGTAGATATTAAAAATTTTCAAAAATACAAAAAAAAATATTCAAAAATATATGGTTTACAACCAACTGAAATTACTATTTTAACATATGATGCTCTTGGACTTATTTATTACATATGGAATAAAAAAAATTATAAAATTACTTCTATAAAAGATTTTATTATAAAAGATAATATTAAAGGTAAAATTGGAACTTTTAGTATCAAAGAAGGTAAATTAATTCAAAAACTTAATATTTATAAAGTGTCAGATAAAAAATTTATTAAATTTTAATTTATTTTTTAATTTCTTAAAAGCTCTACTTCTATGATCAATTTTCATTTTTTTGGATGTACTAATTTGGCCAAACGAAAGCTTAGAATTTTTAGGAATAAAAATTGGATCATACCCAAATCCTTTGTTTCCTAACATTTTATAAGAAATATTTCCATCAACTATGCCGATAGAAGTAATTATTTTTTTTTTGTTTAATTTTATTGATAAACTGCAAATGAATCTTGCCCTTCTGTTCTTTTTATCTTTAATCTTTTTTAAGATCTTAAGCATTGCTTTTTTAAAACTTCCACTTCTTTTTGCCCATCTTGCCGAATAAATTCCTGGTTTTTTTTTTAATACTGATATTTCTAATCCAGAGTCGTCTGATAAGGATATTAGTTTAGATTTTTTATAAAAATAATTAGCTTTAAGCTCTGAATTTGATCTAAAAGTTTTGCCCGTTTCTCTTGGAGCCTTAATTTTTAAACTTTTTGGTGAGATTTTTTTTATTTTTTTGCTAATTAATTTACTTATTTCTCTAAATTTTCCATCATTATGGGTGCCTATAAGCAATAATTCATTTTTTTTCATTTAATACTAGTAATTGTGGTTTTCAATATTATATAGCAGTTATATGAGTAAATTTAACAAAGACGAAAATAAAAATAAAGAGGATAATAAGTCTACGACTAGTGAGGGGACAGATGTAAAAGTCGAGCTCACTATTGAAGAAAAACTAAAACGATCTGAGGAAAAACTTTTAAGATCTTTGGCAGACTCTGAAAATCAAAGAAGGAGATTTGAAAAGGAAATTAAGGATGCTTTTGATTTTGGGGGCTTTAATTTTGCTAAAGAAATGTTAACTTCGCTAGATAATCTACAAAGAGCAAAAAAATCAATTCAAGATGATGAGGTGCTTAAAAAAAGTAAAGAATTTGAAAAATTTCTCAAAAATATTGAAATAATTGAAAAAGATTTAATTTCTACTTTTGAAAAAAATAAAATCACAAAAATTGATTGTTTGAATAAAATTTTTGATCCAAATTTTCATCAAGCAATGTTAGAAATTGAAGATGATAAGGTTGATCAGGGCACTATTTTACAAGAAATTCAACCAGGTTTTATGTTTGGTGAGAGATTATTGAGACCATCTTTTGTAGGAATATCAAAGAAAAAGGGTGAAAAAAATGACAAAAATAAATAAAAAAACGCCTTGTAGAATAGCATTTAAACCCCATATAGGAACTGTAAACAAAGGAAAACATGAGTAGAGTTATAGGAATAGATTTAGGAACAACGAATTCTTGTGTAGCTATAATGGATGGTACACAAGCTAAGGTATTAGAAAATGCTGAGGGTACGAGAACTACGCCTTCGGTAGTTGCTTTTTTAGAGAAAGAGGAAAAATTAGTTGGTCAACCCGCGAAAAGACAGGCGGTAACAAATCCTGAGGACACTATATTTGCGGTTAAAAGACTTATAGGTAGAAAGTTTGATGGGCCCTCAGTACAAAAAGATATTTCAAAAGTCCCTTATAAAATAATTAAATCTGAGAACGGTGATGCTTGGGTGGAGGGCAAAGGAAAGAAATATTCACCCGCTCAAATTTCAGCATTCGTTCTTCAGAAAATGAAAGAAACAGCAGAAAAATATTTAGGTCAAGCAGTTACAAAAGCAGTTATAACTGTACCTGCTTATTTTAACGACTCTCAAAGACAAGCAACAAAAGATGCTGGTAAAATTGCAGGATTAGAAGTTCTAAGGATTATAAACGAACCAACTGCAGCCTCTTTAGCTTATGGTTTAGATAAAAAAGGCGGAAAAAAAATAGCAGTTTATGATTTAGGTGGAGGTACGTTTGACGTATCAATTTTAGAAATTGGTGATGGTGTATTTGAAGTAAAATCCACTAATGGAGATACCTTCCTAGGTGGTGAAGATTTCGACGATACTATTGTTGAATATTTAATTAATGAATTTAAAAAAGACAATGGAATAGATCTAAAATCGGATAAGCTAGCATTACAAAGATTAAAAGAAGCTGCAGAAAAAGCAAAAATTGAACTTTCATCAGCGACTCAAACTGAGATAAATTTACCATTTATTACAGCAGATAAATCTGGTCCAAAACACTTAAACTTAAAATTTACTAGAGCAAAATTAGAGGCTTTGGTTCAGGGTTTAATTGAGAGAACATTAACGCCTTGTAAAACAGCTTTAAAAGACTCTGGTTTTTCAGCTGCAGAAATTAATGAAGTAGTTTTAGTTGGAGGAATGACTAGAATGCCAAAGATTATAGAGACAGTAAAAAACTTTTTCGGGAAAGAACCTAACAAAAGTGTAAACCCGGATGAAGTTGTTGCAATGGGTGCAGCAATTCAAGCTGGTGTGCTACAAGGTGATGTAAAAGATGTTTTGCTTTTGGATGTTACACCGTTGTCATTAGGTATTGAGACTTTGGGTGGCGTATCTACAAAACTTATAGATAAGAATACAACAATTCCTACTAAAAAAAGCCAAGTGTTTTCTACGGCAGAAGATAATCAGCCTGCAGTTTCTATTAGAGTTCTACAAGGTGAAAGAGAGATGGCAGCTGATAACAAGCTTTTAGGAAATTTTGAATTAGTTGGTATACCTCCGGCGGCGAGAGGAACTCCTCAAATTGAAGTGACTTTTGACATTGACGCAAATGGCATAGTAAGTGTTTCGGCAAAAGATAAAGGAACTGGAAAAGAACAGAAGATACAAATTCAAGCATCGGGCGGTTTATCTGAAGAAGAGATAAATAAAATGGTTAAAGATGCCGAAGCAAACAAAGAAGCTGATAAGAAAAAAAGAGATGGTGTTGATGCAAGAAATCAAGCAGACAGCATTGTCTTCTCAACTGAAAAGAGTTTAAAAGAACACGGTGATAAAGTTTCAGCTGAAGAGAAAAAAGCTATTGAGGCTGGTGTTTCTGATCTTAAAGAGGCCTTAAAAGGCACGGACACAGAGGATATAAAGAAAAAAACCCAAAGCCTTATTCAGGTTTCAATGAAACTTGGTGAAGCAATTTATAAGAGCCAACAAAAAGATCAGCCTAAAGATGATAAAAACAATAAAGATTCTAAAGATAAAGGCAATGATAAAGAGAATGTTGTTGACGCTGACTTCGAAGACGTAAAAGAAGACAAAGAAAAAAGCGCCTAGGATAAAAAAAGGAGCAATTTCTTGTGGCAAAAAGAGATTATTATGAAATCTTAGGTGTATCTAAATCCGCTTCAAAGGATGAAATTAAAAAAGCTTATCGTAAACTAGCATTAAAATATCACCCTGATAAAAATAAAGGCGATAAAGCTTCGGAAGATAAATTTAAAGAGGCTAGTGAAGCTTATCATGTTTTATCTGACGATAAAAGAAAGACTAATTATGATCAATTCGGCCACGCGGCTTTTGAGGGTGGCGGAAATCAAGGATTTGGTAATTTTGATTTTGGTTCATCATTCTCCGATATTTTTGAAGATTTTTTTGGTGACGATGTATTTGGAGGTGGAAGAAGATCTGGAAGAAGATCATCAAATAGAGGTAATGATTTAAGGTATGATGTTTCTATAAGTATGGAAGAGGCATATTCTGGTCTGAACAAAAAAGTAAATTACACCACTTACAAAAAATGTTCTAGATGTACAGGACAAGGATCTGAGCCTGGTTCAAAACCAATAACATGTAAATATTGCAGTGGTAGGGGTAAAGTAAGATCAAATCAAGGATTTTTTACAATCCAGCAAACTTGTCCTCAATGCAGTGGGTATGGTGAAACTATTAGCAATCCTTGCAAGCAGTGTAGTGGTAATGGCAAAGTACAAAGTAAAGAAAGTGTTTCAGTAAAAATTCCTAAAGGTGTTGATGATGGAACAAGAATTAGAGTCTCTGGCAAAGGAGAGGCTGGGAGCAAGGGAGGTTCTACAGGAGATTTATATTTATTCATTTCGGTTGATAATCATAATATTTTTAAAAGATCGGATGAACATTTGTATTTTGAGCTGCCTATTACATTTGCAGATGCTGCGTTAGGCACTTCTGTAGAAGTACCATCTATAGACGGCGGTAGAGCAAAGATTAAAATTCCTGCTGGAACACAACATGGAAAGCAACTCAGACTTAAAGGTAAAGGTATGCCGTTACTTAGAGGTAGTGGTTGCGGTGACTTATATATAAAAATTATTACAGAGGTTCCATCAAGCTTAAATTCTAAGCAAAAGGAACTTTTAGAAGAGTTTAGAAAAATAGAATCAGAAAAATCTAGTCCAATTATTAAAAGTTTTTTTGAAAAAGCAAAACAATTCTGGAAAAAATCTTAATTAATCATGCCTATGCAAGAAATTATGTCTGCTGTCTTTCTAATAGCAGTATTGTTTTTAGTTCTTCCCTCTTTTTTAAATACCAACAGAAAACGAAAGCAATTAATTCAAAATTTATCTATTTGGGCTATAATTGTACTAATTATTGTTGTAATTATTAATCTAATTATATAATGAAAAAAATCAATTTAGCTATAACTGGCTGTTTAGGAAGAATGGGACAGCAACTTGTTAGATCTACTAAGAATAATAAAAATTTCAAAATAGTTTCTCTAACAGAGAGCAGAATTATTACAAAGAAAATTTCTGGTATTAAGCTTGAATTAAATACTATTAATGCTTTTAAAAAAGCAAATGTGATTGTAGACTTCACGGTACCAAAATGTACTATGCAAGTTTTAAAAATTGCTTCTAAATTAAAGAAAAGAATTGTGATCGGTACAACTGGTTTTTCTAAAAAAGAGGAGAATTTAATAAAAAAATACTCTAAAAAAATACCAATTCTGAAAGCTGGAAATATGAGTTTAGGTGTAAATCTTTTAATGTATTTAACAGAAATAGCCTCTAAATCTTTAAGTAATAATTTTCTTACAAAAGTTTACGAAGTTCACCATAAGCATAAAAAAGATTATCCCTCTGGAACAGCTTTAATGTTAGGTAAAGGTATAGCTGACGGAAAAAATAAGAACTTTTACAGCTTAATAGGAAAAAAATATTTAAATAAAAAAACTTTTCCTTACGGAAAAAAGATAAATTTTAACTCTATTCGAAAAGGTAAAATTATTGGAGAACATGAGGTGAAATTCTCTAGTGGTAAAGAAATTGTAACTTTAAATCACGAGTCTTTCGATAGGGCTTTATATTCTGAGGGTGCATTGACTGCATCCAAGTGGTTGATGAAAAAAAAGCCAGGTCTTTATTCGATGAGGGATCTTTTAAACTTTAAGTGAAAAAAAAAAAGAAATCTAAAATTATTCAGAGAATATTGAATAATACATATCCTAATGTCCCTGTTCCTCTAAACTATAGAAATATCTTTACTCTTCTTGTTTCTGTATTGCTTTCGGCACAATGTACTGATGTAAACGTAAATAATGTAACAAAGAATATTTATCCTAAATATAATCATCCAAAACACTTTGTTAAGCTAGGTAGAAAAAAAATAGAAAAATTAATTAGAAAGATTGGAATTTTCAGAGTAAAAGCTAAAAGTATTTATTATCTCTCAAGAACTTTAGTTGAAAAATATAAAAGTAAAGTGCCACGTACTTACGAAGAACTTGAGCAACTTCCTGGTGTCGGGCATAAAACTGCAAGTGTAGTAATGTCCCAAGGGTTTGGCTACCCAGCGTTTCCTGTGGATACTCATATTCATCGACTTGCCCAAAGATGGGGATTGACCAATGGTAAGAATGTTCTTCAGACGGAGAAAGATTTAAAAGCTATATTTCCAAAGAAAAATTGGAATAGACTTCATCTACAAATTATCTGGTATGGTAGAGAATACTGTAAAGCTAGAGAATGCTTTGGATTATCTTGCAAAATTTGTAAAAGCTGTTACCCAAATAGAAAAAAGAAATTTATTGCAAAAAAAGCTTGATATGAAAATTTTAGGTATTGGAAATGCTATCGTTGACGTTATTTGTAAAATCGATGACAACTTCTTGAACGCGAATGGGCTTATTAAAAGCACGATGAAACTGGTTGACGAAAATGAGTTCAACAAACTTATTCAAAATTTAAAGATTGAAAAGACTGTTTCTGGTGGTTCAGTGGCCAATTCTATAGTTGGACTCTCTCAGCTTGGCAATGAAGTAGGTTTTATTGGTAAGGTAAATGATGACGATTTTGGCAAAAAATATTTAGAAGGACTTGAAAAAGAAAAAGTTAAATATTGCTATGATATTAAGCAAGAGAAAGTGCCTACCGGAACTTGTTTAATTTTGATTACTCCAGATTCTGAGAGAACTATGTGCACTTTTCTAGGGACAGCAGGTAAAATAAATGAAAAGGATATTGACGAAAAAATAGTTAAACAAAGTGAAATTACTTTTCTTGAAGGATACTTGTGGGACAAAGGTGATCCACAAAAAGCTTTTAATAAAGCAATAAGTAATTCTTCCAAATCTGCTATGTCTCTTTCTGATTTATTTTGTGTTGAAAGACATAAAACTTACTTTTTAGATTTAGTCCAAAATAAATTGAATATTATTTTTGCAAATGAACAAGAAATCACCGCTTTAATAGAAGCTAAAAATTTTAAAGATATTATTTCGTTCGCTAAAGAGATTAAAAAATTAATAGTGGTTACTCGAGGGGAGAATGGTGCGATAGCTATTAAGGACGATCAGGTTGTAGAATGCGATGCAGAAAAAAATTTAAAAATTGTAGATCTTACAGGAGCAGGAGATTTGTTTGCTGCTGGTTTCTTACACGGATACGTAAACAACTTATCTTTGAAAGATAGTTTAAAAAAAGGAACAGATCTTTCATCTAAAATTATTCAACAAGTTGGAGCAAGACTATAATAGTTAATTTTACTCAGAGTGCTTATTCTTTTTTTTCCTCTTAAAACTGCCTTTGCCTTTTTTAGGTTTAACAATTCTTGTTCGATATTTTGGAGTCAACAAGTCTTTTGCAAATTTATTTCTTTTTTTCAAATTGTGTAACCCTTTTTTTCATTCTTAATAAACTTCTCATCTTTAAATACTTCTTTAATCTTTTTTCTAAGTCTATAAATATGAGTTTCTACTGTATGTGTGTCAGCATCTTCAGAATACTTCCAAATTGTTGATAATATTTCTTTTTTTTTAATAAAATTTTTTTTGTAAAGTAATTCTATCAAATCTATTTCTTTTTCGGTTAATTCTAATGTGAGGTCATTTTTAATTAACTTTCTTAAGTTTTTGTCTAGTTTGTAATCATTTATTTTTAAAGATGAGTTGATCTTGAACTCTTTTTTTACAATGTTATTTATTATAATCTTATTAATCTGATCTACAGATGCTGGCAGAGATAATTTATCAACATCTTTTAAACCACTAGGTTTTTTAGAGCTATAAAAGATAATTTTATTAATATTAGAATTTTTTATTACTTCTCTAAAATTTTTATCAATTAATGCATCTTCGTGAATTATTAAGCCTTTATAATTTTTAAGGTTTTTATTATCTTTAAAATTATCAACGACTTGTAGATTGAAATTAAAATGATTTTTAAGCTCTATTAAAGAATTATTAAATTCTTTATTTCCTAATGCTAAAATGATATTTTTTTTATCAATCATGGACATAATATTAAAAAAAAATTTTATTTATCTTAAAGACTATAAGGCAAAATGTGCAATAGGTAAAAGAGGAATTACAAGTAAAAAATTTGAAGGGGATAAATGTACTCCAAGAGGCCGCTTTAAATTTAAATATATTTTTTATAGAAAAGAAAGGATTAAAAAAATAGATACAATCTTCAAACTTATACCTATAAAGAAAAACTTTGGTTGGTGTGATGATGTAAGGTCAAAATCTTATAATAAATTTATAAAGTTTCCTTTTAAATATAGAGCTGAAAAATTATATCTTAAAAATAATATCTATGATATTATTGTGGTTATAGATTACAATTTAAAACCAATAAAAAAAAATAAAGGTAGCGCAATTTTTTTACATATCGCAAAAAAAAATTACTCTCCTACTTTAGGTTGTGTTGCAATATCAAAGAGTAATATGCTGAAATTGTTATCAATAATTGGTAAAAACACATTTTTAAAAATTCTTTAGCTTCTAGCTCCAAATATAGAACTGCCAATTCTGACATGAGTAGCTCCGTATTTAATAGCTGATAAGTAATCGTTAGACATTCCTAAGCTAAGGTTATGAAAATTATATTGTTGGTTTAATTCAGATATTTTTTTAAAATGTTTTTCCGGTTTTTGATCATTAGGAGGTATAGCCATAAGACCTAATATTAATAAATTTAACTCATTAACACAGTGATCGTAAAAGCTTTTTAAGTCATTAATTTCTAATCCACCCTTTTGGTCCTCTGAGCCAAGATTTAATTGAATGAAATAACCTAAATTCTTTCCTTGCTGTTTCTGTCTTTTACTTAATTCATTCGCTAATTTTACGCTATCCAATGAATGTATGAAGTCAAATAACTCAACAGCTTTTTTTGCTTTGTTAGATTGTAAACTTCCAATCATATGTAGCTTTAAATCTTTGATATTTTTTTTTACCTCACTCCATTTTTTTTCTGCTTCCTGTACTTTATTTTCACCAAAATGCCTATGGCCGTGACTCACTAAAGGCATAATGTCAGAAATAGGAAATGTTTTACTAACAGCAATGATTTCAACCTCTTTGGATATAGAGCTATTTTTAATTTCTTGTTTTATTTTCTCTAAACTGGTTATTATAGTCATATGTTGGTGCTTAAAAAAAAATACTACTTATTTTTGGAAAATACTAGGGGTTTTGATTTAAATTTAATAAAAATTAGGAATAAATTTAATATAATCTATAGAAACCAAAACAATATAGAAAGTTTAGAAGATCTTAAAAAATTTAGAATAAGCTGTAAGAAAAAAAATGTAGCTTTTTATGTGGCAAATAATACTGACTTATTAATTAAATTAAAAGCTGATGGATTGTATATATCTGCTCATAATAAAAATTTACTCTTGAATAATTTTTCAATGAAAGGTTTTAACATTATTGGATCTGCTCATAATCAAAAAGAAATTAATTTAAAAATTACGCAAGGGTGTAAAGTAGTAATTTTTTCGAGACTTTTTGAAACTTCTTATAGCTTTAAAAAAGGTTATTTAGGTGTACAAAAGTTTAATTTGATCTCTCTAAGAAATATGCTCGAATTAGTTCCTCTTGGTGGAATTAACGAAACAAATCTCTGTAAATTAAAAACTGTAAAATCTACCTCATTTGCTTGTTTAACACCCATAAAAAAAAAGCCGGCTAAAATAATTAACCGGCTTTTTTAATTTTTTCTAACTAACTAATTAGAATGCAAGAGTCAATGCTAAGATCGTCTCTGTTACGTCCGTATTGTTCGAGTAGCTGTCATTAGTTACTTCTGAATTTGAAAGTCCTAATGTTGCTCCACCGATTGTATACGCTACGTCGATAGTAGTGATTTCCATCTCTACATCGCTTCTAGTAGTAGTATTTGCTAAAGCAGCTTTCTTCTTTTGCACTTTTGTTGAACTCTCTTCAGTGAAAGAGATAGAAAGATTGTCATTTACTGCAAAACCGATTGAATATGCATCGTTTTCGTAGTGTTGAACTGCAGCTGAGTCTTTTGTTGTAAAGACACCTTTTTGCTGCGCTGCTGCGTGCAATGTTTCACCATAACCTAATGACACTTGACCAAGTGTGTAGTTCGCTGAATATGAACCACCTTCTCTTGTTTGTCTGTCATCTACGCTGCCTAAATCACCAAAAGTGTAGTAAGAAGCTTTTAGGCTTAAGCCGTCGATAGGCGCCATAGTTAGTGCGTATTGCTTCATAGAACCAGCGTGTGTAACACCTGTTGTAGAGTGAACAGAGTCGTTAGCTGTTCCACCTGCTCTACCTGGAGTCATCGCTGCTTTGAAAGTAATACCTAATGGTAATACATCTGCTGGAGTGTGGTACTGAATGTTATTGTATGAGTTGATGTTCGCTCCATACTGCATAGTAGAAGTAGTCGCTGAACCTCCACCATAACCTGTGTCAGAACCTACGCCGTAAGCAGAGTTATCAAAACCGTACTTAGTTGATAATGGACACTCAGATACACAAATTTTGAATGTACCGTAGTCAGTTCCGATTGCTACGTTAGCATCGTCCTGTACTGTTGCACCGTCAATGTCTTGTGCATATGACCATGTCATACCGTTGTCAAGTTCGCCAGATGCAGTTAAAGAAAATTCGTTAGATATACCAACTCCTTTTCCAGATGCATGCGTACCTGATGTTCCGTCTTGTCCCATAATAGTGTAAGTTGCCTTAGCACCACCAGTTACTGCAAACTCACCAGCAAAAGCTGATGTTGAAAGAGCTACTGAAGTCAAAACTGAGAACAATATTTTTGTTAATTTACTCATTTGTTTCTCCTTTGTTTAAAACGTTAATTATAATTAACAGGATATTTATCTTCCTTTTTGAAGGTGAATTGTACGAAAACTTAGTAAATAACACCAAATTCTAAATAGGTGTGATAATTATACCACACCAAAAAAGGCCCTATTTACCTTCATTTTCATTGGATTTTGAACTAACAATGCTATTTAATGGTCTGAGATCCAAAAAATGAGAAATTTTATCAAAATAATTGCATGTTTTATTCTTTTTTCATCAATAGTTTCTTGTGGAGGTTTTAAAAAAGTTGATTCGAGAAAAGTACCCATCTCTGGTCCCGAAAGAGCAAAACAAAATGTGAAAGAAGGTCGAGGGATTAGCCTTGGAAAGGCTGTGGGTAGAGGATCTACTAATTATGAATTCAGCACTTCTAATCCAATGTGGAGAGCTACTCTTGATGTTTTAGATTTTTTACCTCTTAGCACAGTAGATTATTCAGGAGGAGTTATTATCTCAGATTGGTACACAGATAACTCAAATAAAAATCAGGCACTTAAAATTACAGTTAGATTTTTATCTAATACAATACAAACAAATAGTATCAAAGTTACCGTACATAGTAAAAAATGCTCTGTTAATCAAACATGTAATGTTGAGATATTTAAGTCAAGAATACAAGAAGAACTTGTTGCGTCAATTTTAAGAGAGGCATCAATTTTAGAAAAACAAAAAAAAAAATAAAAAATAATTTTTATGGACAGACTTAATTTTCAAGCAATTGAAAAAAAATGGCAATCTACGTTTAAAACTGAAAAACTTTATAATAAAAAAAGTGCAAAAAAGTTTTATTGCTTAGAGATGTTCCCTTACCCATCAGGAAAAATTCATATGGGGCATGTAAGAAATTATACAATTGGAGATGTTATTGCCAGGTTTAAATTTATGAACGGATATAATGTTTTACATCCGATGGGCTGGGATGCTTTTGGTTTACCTGCAGAAAATGCTGCAAAAGAAAATAATTTACATCCAAAAGAATGGACAAAAAAAAATATATCAGAAATGAAACGACAGCTTAAGCTCATGGGTTTATCAATCGATTGGGATTTAGAGGTGTCTACTTGTGATGAAAAATATTACAAACATCAACAAGAAATATTTATTGATTTTTATAATAAAGGATTTGTAAAAAGAAAGGAAAATTATGTCAATTGGGATCCAAAGGAACAAACAGTTTTAGCAAATGAACAGGTTGTAAATGGCAGAGGCTGGCGATCTGGAGCAGTAGTTGAACGTAAAAAACTCTCACAATGGTTTTTTGATATTACAAAATTTTCTGAGGATTTGTTGCAAGGGTTAGATGAACTAAAAAATTGGCCTGAGAAAGTTAAGATTATGCAAAAAAATTGGATAGGTAAGTCTACGGGTTGTGAGATAAAATTTAATATTGATGGGGTCAATCAAAACATTAATGTTTTCACTACTCGTCCAGATACGATATTTGGGGCATCTTTTTTAGCGGTTTCAGTTGATCATCCTATCTGTAAAAATTTTGCAAATGATGAAAGTTATAATAAATTTAAAAATGAATGTCTTAAAGTTGGAACTACAGAAGAAGCTTTGGCAAATGCTGAAAAAATCGGCTTTAATACAAAATTATTCGCAACTCATCCATTTATAAAAGGAAAAAAATTACCTGTTTATGTTGCTAATTTTATCTTAATGGACTACGGCACTGGTGCTATATTTGGTTGTCCAGCTCATGATCAGAGAGATTTAGACTTTGCAAAAAAATATAAGTTGGAAATAAAAGAAGTTGTTTCTGACAACCCTTCAAAACCTAAAAACTTTGATAAATTACTAGAAGCTTACGTGGGTGATGGCAAAATGATTAATTCTGATTTTTTAAATGGCTTAAACGTAGAACAAGCAAAATCAAAAATTATTAAAGAGATCGAAAAGTTGAAACTTGGAGAGAAAAAAATTACTTTTAGATTAAAAGACTGGGGAATATCAAGACAAAGATACTGGGGTTGTCCTATACCAATGATACATTTAGAAGATGGTTCTATAGTGCCAGTAGATAAAAGCGAATTACCTATAAAACTACCAGAGGACATAGATTTAAATCAAAGCGGGAACCCACTTGAAAGTCACAAAAGTTGGAAAAATACTTTTCATAAAAAAACAGGAAAGCCTGCAATTAGAGAAACGGATACCTTGGACACTTTCGTGGACTCATCTTGGTATTTTTTAAGATTTTGCTCACCCGAGATTAAATCAGAACCTTTTGATATTAAAAAGGTAAATTACTGGATGCCAGTTGATCAGTATATAGGGGGAATAGAGCACGCAATATTACACTTGCTTTACTCCAGATTCTTTATGAGAGCATTAAAAAAAAACAACAATGAAATTAAAACAAATGAGCCTTTTAAGGGCTTATTTACTCAGGGCATGGTTTGTCATGAAACCTATAAAGACAAAAATGGAAAATGGCTTAACCCATCAGAAGTTGAAAAAAACTCTAATGGAAAATTTTTTAAAATATCTGATAAGTCAGAAGTAAAAGTTGGCCCTTCCGAATCTATGTCTAAATCAAAAAAAAATGTTATAGATCCAGAAAATATGATCAAGTCTTATGGTGCTGACGCAGTAAGATGGTTTATACTTTCCGATAGCCCTCCAGAAAAAGACATTCAATGGTCTAATCAAGGTGTGAATGCTGCTTACAATTTCTTACAAAAGATTTATAACCTCTGCAACATTGTGAATAAAAAAGTATCAAACAAAAATTCTTTTGATAAAGATTTTGACTTAAAAATAAATTCATATGTAAATAAAATTACAAAATCTATAAATAATTTTAATTTAAATGTAGTGGTAGCAAATGTTTATGAGATTTATAATTTATTTAATGATCATCTTGAAAAGGACATTTCAGATAAATGTTTGAAATTAAATTTAATAAAACTAATGAAAATTCTTATACCTTTTACACCTCATATTGCCTATGAGTGTCTTGAAATGTTGGGTGAAAAGGAAATTAAAAATTGGCCTAAAATTGATAATAGTTTAATTTTGAAAGAAAAAATAAAGTTGGCAATACAAATTAACGGAAAAACAAGAGATATAATTGAAATAGAAAAAGGTATTGATCAAATAACAATTGAAAAACTATGCAAAAAAAATAACAAAATAAAAGATAAAATTTTGAATAAGTCGATCAGTAGAATTATTTTTGTACAAAATAGAATTATAAACTTTATAATAAAAAAATGAATCCTAAATTAATATTAATTTTTTTTTCAATTATCTTTTTAACTAGCTCTTGTTCTTATCAAAAAATGAATTCTATTGACCAAAAAAAATTTGATATCCAAGAATTTGAAGTAACTGGTGGAGCAAGAGAATCTTTTGTTTTACAAAAAAAGATACAAAGATTTTCTAATAAAAATAGTCCGAATAAAATTAAAATTTTAGTAGATTTATCAAAAAGCAAGACAATTGAGGAAAAAAACATCCAGAATAAGGTGATTAAATACAATTTGTCATTGTCTGCAAATATTAAAATTATTGAACTAAACACTAACAAGGAGATTAAAAGAAATCTAACTTTTAGTGAAGTATATAATGTAAGTGATAGCTATTCGGCTACTATAAATAATTCTAAAGAAGCAAATAATTCGTTGATAGACAAAATGGTAAATGAAATACTAGATCAGTTAAGAATTTATTATAGCTAAAATGATATTTAAAAGTTTTGAAATAGAAAATAATATAGAAAAAATCCTGAAATTTAAGTTTATACTTCTATATGGTGAAAATATAGGTCTCAAAGAGATATTAAAAAAAAAAATTATCAACTACAGTAATGATGCAGATATAATAAACTTATATCAAGAAGATCTAACAAAAAACAAAAATGTGTTATTATCAGAAATTAAGAATATTTCATTATTTGTACCAAAAAAAATTATTATCGTTAATCAAATAAATGAGAAATTTTTTTCTGAAGTAGAAGGCTTTCTTGATAGTAAAGAAAATGTAACAATTATACTGATCGCAGATTTGTTAGACAAAAAATCAGAATTAAGAAATCTTTTTGAAAATGAAAGTAATTTGGCAGTGGTTCCATGCTATAACGATAATGATATCACCTTAAGAAAATTGGTTCAGACTGAATTAAAAGATTTTAAGAATTTAAATTCTAATACATTAAATATGATATTAAGTTATTCAAATTCAAATAGAAAAACTATTCTAAACAACTTAGAAAAAATTAAATCTTTTTTTGACAAAAAAGAATTGTCAGAAGAGAGTTTAGAAATATTATTAAATTCAGATAGGAATGAAATCTTTGAAAATATTAGGGATGCGGCACTAGACGGAAATAAAACGAAACTTAATCATCTCTTTAGTAGTTTTGCTTTCTCAAATGATGAGTCTTTTCTGTACTTAAACATAATCAACTATAGATTAACTAAACTTCTAGATATACATAAGCAAAATGTCAAAAATAATGATTTCAATGTTACAATGAGCAAAATGAGGCCACCAATTTTCTGGAAAGATAAACCTGTGTTCCAGAGATTGTTAAAAAAGTGGGATATATCAAGCGTTATAGACGCTTTGAGATACTTAGGAGAAATTGAGAGAAAATTAAGAAAAAATAGCAGTTTGAATAATTTAACAATGGTGAAAAACTCAATTACCAATATTTGTACTAATTCTTGGACTTATTTTTAAGTAATCGAGAAATAAGTTCTAATTGATCTAAGTTTTTATATTCAATAGTTAATTTCCCAGAATTATTTTTTTTATTGCGAATGTTAACTTTGAGTCCTAAAGATCTTTCTATATCTCTTTGAGCATCAAAAACGTTTGGATCAACTGTAAAAGATTGGGATTTTCTTTTTTTTATACTTTCGATAGATCTTGCTGATAATTTTTTTGATACTATTTCTTCAGCAATACTAGATGCGTTCTGCATACCTATTAATGGTCTAGCTTGTCCTGCTGTCAATTCACCCTGCTCTAACATTGCAATAATATCTTTTGGAAGATTTAATAATCGCAATGTATTGCTAATATGACTTCTGCTTCTAGACATCATATTAGCAATTTTATCTTGGTCATAACCAAACTCTTCGTTTAATCTTTTATACCCATTTGCTTCTTCAATAATATTTAAATCTTCTCTTTGAATGTTTTCAACAATAGCAACTTCTAAAGTTTCACTATCATTTAAATCTAAAATTATTATAGGTACTTTATGTAAACCAGCTTTTTGCGCAGCTAACCATCTTCTCTCACCTGCTACAATTTCATATGGTTCAGATGATGACTTATTTTTCCGAACTGCAATTGGTTGAATAATTCCATTTTTTTTTATTGAATTAGATAATTCCTCTAGCTTACTTTCATCAAATATCGATCTGGGTTGATATTTGTTTCTGGCTAATTCACCTATAAGAGCTTTTTGAACATTGTCCTCATTTTTGCTTGTATTTTCTAGCTTTTTTTGATCCCCAAACAAAGCTGATAACCCTTTTCCTAAACCTTTTTTTTTCGCGTTCATGCTGCACTGCCTATTTTATTAGTTTGGCTTTTGAATTCTTCTGCTAGTTTAAAATATGCTTTACTTCCACTACATGTCTTATCATATGTAACACATGGTTGACCGTGAGATGGAGCTTCGGACAATCTTACATTTCTGGGAATTACAGATTGGTATACTTTTTCTTTAAAATAATTTCTCGCTTCCTTATCAACCTGAGACGATAATTTATTTCTTTTATCAAACATAGTGAGTAAAATTCCTCTTACACTTAAAGATGGATTTAAATTTACTTTTATTCTATCTATTGTTTTTACAAGTTGTGTTATTCCCTCTAAAGCAAAAAATTCTGTTTGAAGTGGAACTAATATTTCATTTGCGGAGACTAAAGCCATTATCGTTAATAAACTTAATGATGGAGGACAATCTATAAAAATATTATCGTACTCATTTATTATTTCAGAATTGTTCTTCAGTATCTCTTTGAGTATAAAAGCTCTATTTTCATCGTTAGCAGTTTCGACTTCTAATCCTGAAAGATTCACATTAGATCCAAAAATATCTAGGTTGCTAATATTTGTTTTCTGTAAACCTTCTTTTAAATTTATTTTTTTAATAAGGAGATTATATATATTTTTATCATCATCATTATTTGACTTTCCTAGACCTGTTGTTGCATTTCCTTGAGGATCTAAATCAATTACAAGATTATTTAGACCCAAAATGGACAAGGATGCTGCTAAATTTATAACAGTAGTGGTTTTTCCTACTCCGCCTTTTTGATTAATTACTGCTATAATATTCGGTTTCACAAATTTTATTCTGCATTCAGAATAATTATTTTAGAATTATTATCTGTAATGCTATTTTCTAATCTATACTCATAATTTTTCATCTGGGAAGCTTTATTTATCTCTTGTTGTGCATTTTTTCCCTTCATAATGATAATTTTATGTTTTTTTACACAGTTTTCACGTGAAATATTCAATATGTAGGGTATTTTCCGAAAAGCCCTACAGACTATATAATTAGATTGCACTTTAAGGGAATTCACATCACCGCATATAACTTTACACTTAAGACCCAATTTTTTTGTAATATTTGATAAAAAAGCAGATTTTAAGGGAGATTTCTCGAATAATTCCACGTGAAAATTATAATTTTGATAATAAACAGCTAAAATAATACCTGGAAAACCCCCTCCTGATCCAAGATCTGCTATCCCAGTACATTCTATATCATCTATAAATTTGATTAATTGTGCACTATCCAGAATGTGTCTAACCCAGACCACATTTTCAGTACTTTTAGCGATTAAATTACGTTTTTTGTTGTAAATTAGGAGATTTTTAACAAAATCATCTAATTTTTTCATCTTAAGAGCGTCAAATTTAAAGTTTTGAACTAGAATTCTTTTAGCATCAGTCTCAGTTATCAAGCTGAGATCCTTTTATTTTTAGATTTTATGTAACCTAGCAGTATTATAGCAGCAGCTGGAGTTACTCCATCAATTCTTAAAGCCTGACCCAACGTTTTAGGTCTCACTTTCTTTAACTTTGATTTAACCTCATTTGAAAGACCACTAAAGATATCATAATCAATCTTGTCAGGAATTTTTATACCTTCATCTTTTTTAAAAGCAGCTATATCATGAGACTGTCTTTTAAGATATCCAGAATAATGAGCATCGATTTCAACTTGATCATCAAAACTAACTCCAAACGATGGTAACGTAGGCCATATCTGCCTTATTTTTGCCATATTTAAATTTCGCTGAGCCATTAGCTCAATACCAGATCTTTTCACGCCATCTTGAGCAATTTTAATTTCATACTTACTCGCTTCATTAGGAGATATTAAATTTGAATGAAGATAATCTAAAATTTGTGTTAATTTTTTTTGTTTATCTAAAAATATTTTGGTTCTGTACTTTCCCACACAATTAATTTTAATACCTAATGGAGTTAACCTTTGATCTGCATTATCTGCTCTTAAAGATAATCTATATTCTGCTCTAGATGTAAACATGCGATATGGCTCTGATACACCTTTAGTAATTAAGTCATCTATCATCACTCCAATATAAGACTCGGATCTATCTAAAATAAATTCTTCTTTTTTTAAAATTTTAAGAGCAGCATTTATACCGGCAATTAGTCCCTGAGCAGCAGCTTCTTCATAACCAGTAGTTCCATTAATTTGTCCTGCAAGAAATAGCGACTTAATTTTTTTTGTCTCTAAAGTCGGATTTAGCTCTCTAGGATCTACATAATCGTACTCTATGGCGTAACCAGCCCTTTTCATTTTAACGGTCTCTAAACCCTTGATTTTACTCAATATTTTGAGTTGGACCTCCTCTGGTAAAGATGTAGATATACCATTTGGGTAAACAGTATTGTCCTTTAATCCTTCTGGTTCTAAGAAGATTTGATGTTTTTGTTTTTCTTTAAACTTAACAATCTTATCTTCAATGGATGGACAATATCTTGGTCCAACGCCTTTAATGTTACCAGAATACATCGCACTTCGATTAATATTATCACTAATAATTTTATGAACCTCATCATTTGTATATGTCATGCCACAAGAAATTTGTTTGTTTTCTAGTTTAGACGTTAAGAAAGAAAAAAAGTAAGGATCATTATCGGCTGGCTGCATTTCTAAATCATCATAATTAATTGTAGACCCATCCAGCCTAGGAGGTGTTCCAGTTTTAAGTCTACCTATTTTCATTTTGAATTTAGCAAGTTGTTCGCTTAGACCGGTAGATGGTTTTTCGTCGTATCTACCAGCAGGGATTTGAGTTTCACCAATATGTATTAATCCATTTAAAAATGTTCCAGTCGTCAAAATGAGTTCATTACATCTGATCTCATTACCACTCTGACATAAGAATCCTTCGACCTGATTATTATTAAACAAAAATTGAACTACTGGATCAGCTATTACAGTTAAATTTTTATAATTTAATAAAATTTTTTGCATGTACTCTTTATAAAGCGCCCTATCTGATTGAGTTCGCGGTCCTCTAACTGCTGGACCTCTGCTTCTGTTCAATAATCGGAACTGAATACCTGATTTATCAGAGACCACACCCATCACACCATCAAGTGCATCAATTTCACGAACCAAATGGCCTTTACCTAGTCCGCCTATGGCTGGATTACACGACATCTCACCAATAGTCTCAATTTTATGTGTAAAAAGTGCAGTATTGACGCCCATTCTAGCGGATGCCGCAGCAGCCTCGCATCCCGCATGTCCACCACCTATAACTACTACATCATAGCTTTCTTTAGTCATGAGGTGAATGTAACGCTCTTAATTAATAATACAAGAGCTATTTTATTTGCCTATACAGAAGTCCTTAAATATAGATCCAAGTATTTCTTCTACGTCTACCTTGCCAACTATACTACCAAGGTGTCGTGTAGCCATTCTTAGATCTTCAGCAGCTAATTCTAAGTCTTTGTTTTGATCTTTCTTTAGAAACTTATCAATCTCTTTCAAACACTCATTTAGCTTAACTCTATGTCTCTCTCTTGTAATTAAAGTACTGTTATTTGATGAAAATTTTTTATTAAGTTTTTGTTTGATTAAATTTATTAACTTATCAATATTTTTATTATCTTTTACAGATGCTAGTACAGCATCTACATCAAATTTATGGTTTTCTTTAGCTTGAACATCAGATTTATTTAGTAAAACTATTGAGTCTTTATTAATCATAGACCTTATTTTGTCGCTAATTATTTTGTTTGAATTATCAATTACTACAATATTTAAATCGGCTTCTTTAAATTTACTTAACGCTAATGATATTCCCTTTTTTTCAACATCATTTTTTGCTTCTCTGATTCCAGCTGTATCTGCGAGAATAACTGGATAACCATCTAAATTTAGATAGGTCTCAATGACATCTCTAGTTGTTCCAGCTTCATCAGAGACTATTGCTGCATCTCTTTTTGATAATAAATTTAATAAAGATGATTTTCCAACATTGGTTTCGCCAACAATTGATACTCGGAATCCGTCTCTGATTTTTTCACCTACTTTATTATCATTAATAATTTTACTTATATCACTGTGTATCGATTTAATTGATTTATGGGCTTCTTTTAGGACATTTTCAGGAAGGTCATCCTCAGCAAAATCAATTTTAGCCTCAATAAAAGAAAGTGACTTTATCAATTTTGATCTTAAATCATCGTAATATTTGGAAACATGTCCATTAACTAAATTTACTGCTTGTTTTCTTTGTAGTTCGGTTTCAGAGTGTATTAGATCCCCAATACTCTCAGCTTTTAATAGGTCAATTTTATTATTATGAAAAGCTATTTTTGTAAATTCGCCAGGTTCTGCCATTCTGCAATTTTTTTGATTTGATAATACTTTTAAAAAATAGCTAATAATTGCGTTGCTTCCATGAACATGGAATTCCGCTAGGTCGTCACCTGTAAAACTATTTGGTTTTGGAAACCATAAGATTAAAGCTTCAGGATCAATAATAGTGCCATTACTTGGGTCAAAAAATTTACAGAGGTTTATCTCATTTTCTTTAATCTTCTTTTCTTTTGAAATAAGCTTACAAATACTTAAAGTATCAGGGCCTGACATTCTAATTATAGCTATACCGCATGGCCCTCTACCAGAGGACAAAGCAAAAATATTCATTAGCTTAAACCTAGGTTTGCAACTCTTTTAGTAATTTTTTTTAATAATGTTGATTTAGAAAAATTATTTAAAATATTTTCTTTTATTGGATCTAAATATTTATTGCTCTTAAAAAAATTTCTTGTTGTATCTATTCCTAGTCCCATTAGTAAGTTTTCTGGTTTCCTGCTATCTGATAAATCTTTTGGAATATTAGAACCTTTTATAGTTAAACCCAATCGAAGATTTTTAGAAACAAGTTCATTCAATTTTTCAATATCTCTTAAGATTAAATTAAATCCTTGTCCTGCTAAAGGGTGAACTACGTGTAATCCATCTCCTAATATTATTGCATTTTTTTTATAATAGTTTTTTTTTAATGATAACTTTAAAGGATAACTTTGAATATTTCCTAAGGATATTTTATTTGTTTTTAACAAATTTGATACTCTCGTTTTTAGATAGTTAGTAATGTTTTCTTTATTTTTTATAAAATATTTATCTTCAATACTCCATACCACTGAAAACTTGTTTTTGTTATAGGGTAGTATTGCAAGAGGTCCTTCCTTCAAAAAAAACTGTTGAGCTCCAATATCTTTAATCTGATGTTTTACAGAACAAGTTACAGAGTGCTCTTTGTAATTTTTTTGGATTTCCCTGTTGCTACTTATCTTTTTATAAATTGGAGAGTTTGAGCCCAAACATAAAACTAATAAATCATAAGATTTTGAAGAAAGATTAGTAAAGATTTTATTTTCCGCTAGATCAATTGATTTTATTGTTTTTTTTTGAATTTTAATTTTAGTTTTTTTCAATAATTTAGATAAATGTTCTTTGGTCAATCTGTTTTCAAAAAAGAACATTAAATTCTTATTTTCATCGAAATTTAAAAAATTTTTTATCTGATTATTTTTTTCAAAAAAAAGATTAATTTTTTTTACAGGATAAAATAACTTTAAGTTGATATTTTTTATCGTAGATTTTAAAAATTCCATATTTTTCTCAGATATTGCTGTAACTCTTAAATCTTTGTTTTTAGAAGTATGATTTTCAAGTATTAAATCTATATCCAATCCTCTTTCACTTAAAACAAGAGCAGATATCAGACCAGTTAAACCGCCACCTACAATGCATATTTTATGTTTTTTCATAATAATGATAAAAAGTAAGTATTACGATTCGATATGAATACAAACTTTTTAAATAGTTTAACAAATTTTTTAAAAAAACGAACCTTTGAGTTCGTTGGATTGATCCTAATTTCATTAGGAATAGCTTTAACAATTTCGTTCGCGACTTATTCTCCATCAGATCCTTCATTAATATATGGTCAATCTAGCTCAAATATAAAAAATTTCTTTGGGATATATGGAAGCAAGGTTTCAGATTTTTTGTTACAGAGTTTTGGTTTAATCTCATTTTTAATACTAGCTACTTTAATTTCATGGGGCTTAAAATTATTTATTGAAAAAGAGTTAAAAAATTTTATTTACAAATTATTTTTTTTAACTTTGTGTCTAATTTTTGGATCTACATTTTTACATATAACATTTAATAATTCTTTTTGGCTTCTTGATAATGGTAACTCAGGTTTTGTCGGAGAACTGGTATATAATTTTATATACCAATACACTCCATTAATTGAAAATCAGTATACAAGTTTTGCTCTGATTGCTTTAACAATACTATTTTTTATTCTTAGCTCTGACATCAATTTAAAAAAAATTGTTTCAAATCTATTTTCATTTTCTTCTAGTAAAAAAAATACAGTTAACGAGAATGAAAATAGTGAGATAGTGTCAGAAAATATAGTGCATGATGAACAAAAAGAAACTCAACAAAGTTTTTTCTTTGCTAAAGACCAGACAAAAACTTTAGAAAAGTCAAAAAAATTTCAACTACCATCGATTGATTTGCTAGAAAAAAATAGTTCAAAATTATCTCCTCAGGAAATGAATAAAAATAGACCTGACGGAAAATTTATGGAAGGAATTTTACAAGACTTTGGAATTAATGGACAAATACAGAAAATTAATAATGGACCAGTTGTAAGTTTATACGAGTTCGAACCTGCTGCTGGTGTTAAAGTTTCGAAAATTGTAAACCTATCTGATGACCTAGCAAGAAACACGAGCTCGACTTCAGCAAGAGTTGCGGTAATCCCCGGTAAAAATACTGTTGGAATAGAAATACCTAATGAAAAAAGAGAAGGAGTGTTTTTAAGAGAAATTATATCAAACGAGCGTTTTAAAAGTCGTGATTTAAAATTACCTATAGCTTTAGGGAAAAGTATTTCAGGGACTCCAATAATAGGTGATTTAACTTCAATGCCTCATTTATTAATTGCAGGTACAACAGGGTCTGGTAAATCTGTTTGTGTAAATACAATAATAACATCTTTGTTATACAAATTAAGTCCTGAGCTTTGTAAATTGATTTTAATTGATCCAAAAATGCTAGAACTTTCTGCTTATGAAGGAATACCTCATTTATTATCTCCTGTAATTACTGATGCAAAAAAAGCCACTTCTGCTCTTGGTTGGACGGTTAAAGAAATGAACAATAGGTATAAACTTATGTCAAAAGTCGGAGTGAGAAATATTGATGGGTATAATGAAAAACACAAATTAAAAATGCCCTATATTGTTGTTGTGGTTGATGAAATGTCTGATCTTATGCTGGTGGCTGGAAAAGAAATTGAAAATTACATTCAAAAGTTATCTCAAATGGCACGAGCAGCTGGAATTCATATCATTATGGCAACTCAAAGACCTAGCGTTGATGTAATTACTGGGACCATTAAAGCTAATTTTCCAACAAGAGTTTCATTTCAGGTAAGCTCAAAAATAGACAGCAGAACAATATTAGGAGAACAAGGAGCAGAGCAATTGTTGGGTAAAGGAGATATGCTTTTTATGTCGTCTGCAAATAGAATTATAAGAATTCATGGACCATATGTTTCAGAAAAAGAGATAGAAAAGATAAGTAGTGTTTTGCGCGCTCAAGGAGAACCAGATTATATTGAAGATATTACAGCTGGTTCTAGCACTACAGAACATAATAGTGATGTTTTAGATGGGGAAGAGGATAAACTTTATAACGAAGCAATAAATATTGTAAAATCTGAGGGAAAAGCTTCGACTAGTTTTTTACAAAGAAAACTTCAAATTGGTTATAATAGAGCAGCTAGAATTATTGATATGATGGAAGAAAAAGGTATCGTTAGCAAAGCCAATCATGTTGGTAAGCGAGAGGTGTTATAAGTTTGAAGTTATCGAGAGCTATTATTTTTTTTGGCTTATACTTAATATTTACAAATTCTAATGCTAATGAAAAATCTAAAATCATAAATAAATTAAAAAATATAGATAATATTCAGTTTAAATTCACTCAAAAAATAAATGAAAATATAGAAAAGGGAATATGCGTTCTTGTTTTTTCAAACAAATTAAAATGTAACTATGAGGATAAAAACAAAAAGGAACTAATCATAAATAAAAAAATGATGGCAATTACACAAAAAAGATATGGAAAAACACTATTTTATCCATTATCAAAATCTACTTTTATAAATATTCTCAGTAAAGATGAATTAATAAAAATAATTAAAGAAAGTGATACATTTATTGATGATTATTTTAATATTGTTTTTATGAATGAAGTAAACTCCAATACTTTAATAAGATTTGATAAAGAAAATTTTTTATTAGCTGGATGGGTCTCGTCAGATCAATACAATAATCAAGTAACTTTTGAAATAGAGATTAATTCTATTAACCAGATGATCGATAAAAAAATTTTTACTTTGCCTAACAGAAATTAAGCAACGAAATCAATTTGTTCTTTTTTGAATATCTTAAAACCTCTTGATAAATAATTTGCTAAAGCAAACTTGTGGTCTAAGGAACAAGTATGAACCCAAACCTTTTCGGCTTTATTTTCGTATGACTTATTGAGCACATGATCAAGAAGTAATGCGCCAAAACCTTTAGATCTGTAATCACTAAGAATGCCCATATTAATAAGCTCAAATTCTTTGTTCTCGTGTTTTTCAATTTCATAATAACCCATTAAATCATTGTTATTGTTTTTAAGTACCCAAGTCTCTAACAGTTGATTGGAAGAGTACTTAAGCCATTGTTTATCGGTCCATACAAGTCGATCACGCCAGAAATGATCTTTTCCGATTTGCTTGTAGAAAAATTTGTTTATCTCATAATTTTTTTTATCATTTAAAGTAATATTTAAAGAGTTATCAATTTTAATTTCATAAGCTTTGTTATTGTTTAAAAATTCATAATCTAAAAAATATCTTTGAACCTTTTTCATGCTATGCAACCATCTTTCCAATTTTTTCTCCTGCAAATATATGAAAATGCAAGTGCGGAACTTCTTGACCACCATCTGAGCCAATATTTGAAAGTACTCTATAACCTTTTACTGAAGCCCCTAATAAACTAGAAACATGGCTTACAGCCTTATGAAATTCCAAAATTTCTTTATCGCTCGCCTTTTTATTAAAATCATCGTAATCGATATATTCCCCTTTCGGAATAACAAGCGCATGTATTTTCTTTTGGGGATTTATGTCATGGAAAGATAACACATAATCATTTTCAAAAATTTTTTTACAAGGTATTTCACCTCTTAAAATTTTAGCAAAAATATTATTCTTGTCGTAATCCATTATTTTTTTCTTTTTTCTAGTTCTTTCATAACATCTTCGATTTTTATATTATTTGCCTCTAAATATACCAAAAGATGGTATAATACATCAGCACTTTCATGAATTTTATTTGTGTTTTTTTCCACAGCCTCAATTAGTTCAGCAACTTCTTCCTTCACTTTAGACACTGATAAATTTTTGTCTTTTAAAAGTTTATTGGTATAGGATTTATCTGGAGATGAGTTTTTTCGATCTCTGATTGTTTTAATTAAATCTTCTAAGTTTTTAAGCATTTTACAACCTTACTGGAATATCCTTTGATTTTAAATATTCTTTTGTATCTTTAATAGTAAATTCTCCATAATGAAAAATAGAGGCTGCAAGTACTGCACTTGCCCCTCCTTTAACTATACCATCATAAAAATGATCTAATGTTCCAACTCCACCAGATGCTATGACAGGAATATTGGTGCTTTTTGAAATTGCTTTCAATAAATCTACATCATAACCAGATTTAGTCCCGTCCTTATCCATAGAAGTTAATAGAATTTCTCCAGCTCCATTAACTTCTACCTCTTTAGCAAATTCTACAGCGTTGATACCTGTTTTATTTCTCCCTCCATGTGTGAATACTTCCCATTTGTTTTCTGATACTTTTTTTACATCTATAGCTACTACAATGCATTGAGATCCAAATTTTTTAGAAGCTTCTTTAACAAATCCAATATTTTTTACTGCCGCAGTATTTATAGAAACTTTGTCTGCTCCGGCTAACAATAAGTCAGTAATATTTTGAAGAGACCTTACGCCTCCTCCAACAGTTAAAGGAACAAAACATTCTTTTGCAGTTTTTCTCACTATATCTATTATCGTATCTCTATTTTCGTTAGATGCAGTAATATCTAAGAAACAAATTTCATCAGCGCCGCCATCACTATAAATTTTAGCTTGTTCAACTGGATCTCCAGCATCTTTTAGTTCAATAAAGTTTATACCTTTGACAACTCTTCCGTTTTTAACATCAAGACAAGGTATAATTCTATTTTTTAACATTTTTTTTATTTTTTGCTTTACTCGGTAACAATCCTTTGTTTACTGCTCTAGCTCTTTCTGAAAAACCAAGTTTTTCTCCATTTCTTATTTTACGTCTAATCGTAGATAATTTTGCAACCATTTTAATCTATTTCCTTTGCCAAATCTTTAAGTTTAATATCACCATCGTAAATTGCTTTACCAACAATGATACCTTCAATTTTTTTATTATTTAATCCTTTAGCTTTCTTAATATCACTTATTGAAGAAACACCTCCTGAAATCACAACAGGGCAATTAGAAAGCTCTGCAATTTTTACAGTCTCGTCTAAGTTTGGGCTAGTTTTCATTCCATCTCTATTAATATCTGTATAAATAATTCTGCTCACTCCATAACTATTTACTTCTTTAAGAAAGTCTATGGATTTAACATTTAGATTTTCTTTCCAACCCGACACGGAAAGATTTCCATCTTTTACATCTAGCCCTAAGGCAATTAGATTTTTAAATTTGTCACAAGCCTCTTTTAAAAATTCTTTATTTTTAATTGCACCGCTTCCTAAAATTACTTTCTCAACACCTGCATCGATATATTTTTTAATGCTATCTAGAGATCTAACACCGCCACCTATTTCAATCTTCAAATTGTATTTATTTACTATTTCTTGAATAATATTTAAATTAACTGTTTTCCCAGTTAATGCACCATCTAAATCAACAATGTGTAAATTTTTAAAGCCGTGATCTTTATATTTTCCTGCTTGGTCAATGGGTGAAGTTTTATATTCAGTTTTGTTTTCAAAGTCTCCTTTTATTAATCTTACGCATTTCTGATCTTTAATATCTATAGCAGGGAATATTTTCATTATAATTTCAAAAAGTTATCAATTATTTTTAATCCAATTTGATCACTCTTCTCAGGGTGAAATTGTGTTCCAAATAAATTATCTCTTTCGACAGAACAGACAATTTTTGATGAATAGTTTGTTGTTGCTGAAATGACTGATTTATCTTTAGGAATAAACTCGTAGCTGTGAACAAAATACATATGAGATTTATTTTTTATGTCTTTATAAATTTTACTCTCTTTTTGAATTTCAATTTCATTCCAACCAATGTGTGGAAGTTTAAATTTTCCATTCTGATTATCTATTTTAGAAACTTTACCAGAAATCCAACCTAATCCTTTTGTTTCTGCTTCCTCATAGCCAACATCTGCGAACATTTGCAAACCAACACAAATTCCTAATAAAGGTTTCTTATTTATTATTGCAAATTCTTTAATTGTATCAACTAATCCATTAATACTATTAAGAGAGTCAACACAGCTTTTAAATGAGCCTTGACCAGGTAGAACAATTTTATCACTAGACTTAATTTTCTTGAGATCTGAAGTCACTTCTAAATTAACTTTAGCTTTAGCTACCTCTGTAAAAGAATTTATGACAGAGCTTATATTGCCCGATTGGTAGTCAACAATTGTGACGTTCATCAAATTTAAATAGAGCCTTTTGTCGAAGGTATAGAATTTTTTATTCTTTTATCTATAGCTAAAGCATCCTTAAGTGATCTAGCTAATCCCTTATAACAAGACTCAACTTTGTGGTGACTATTATCACCGTAAATATTCTCGATATGTAAAGTAATTCCAGCTGATTGTGAAAATGCTTGAAACCACTCTTTAAAAAGTTCAGTATCCATTTCACCTAATTTCTCCACAGACAAGTCTACTTTCCAAATTAAGTAAGGTCTATTTGATACATCAATAGAAACACGGCTAAGTGTTTCATCCATTGGTATCATTGTCGAAGCATATCTTGTGATTCCTTTTCTATTTCCAGCAGCTTTTTTGATAGCTTCTCCTATTGCAATACCTGTGTCTTCTGTGGTGTGATGTAAATCAATATGAGTGTCACCTTTAGCATTCACCTCTAAATCTATTAAAGAATGCTTTGATAGTTGCTCTAACATATGATCTAAAAAACCTATTCCAGTTTTAATCTTATACTTGCCTTTACCATCTAAATTTACAGCAACAAAAATACTGGTTTCTTTTGTTTTTCGTAATATTTTAGCTTTTCGTTTCATAATAATCGCCGATTACCCTTATGATATATATATAATTGGGCATTTTATCAATAAACACAAAATGTCTATTGAAGAAATAAAATTAATCTCCACATAGAATAACATGAATACAGCTGAAAAATGGCATGGAACCACAATTGTCCTTTTAAGGAAGAACAATGAAACTATTGTTATTGGAGATGGGCAAGTAAGTCTAGGCAATACAGTGCTTAAAAGCAAAGCAAAAAAAGTCAGAAAGATTGAGAAAAGAAATGTGATTGCTGGTTTTGCAGGATCAACTGCTGATGCGCTTACATTGTTTGAACGTTTAGAGGCTAAACTCGAAAAGCACGCTGGTAATTTATCAAGAGCTGCTGTGGAATTGGCAAAGGATTGGAGAAGTGATAAATATTTAAGAAGATTAGAGGCTTTAATGGCAGTCGCCGACAAAGAAAAAAGTTTTATTATTTCAGGTACTGGAGATGTTTTAGAACCTGAAGATGGAATTATCGGTATAGGATCCGGAGGAAATTATGCGCTAGCAGCCGCAAAAGTTTTAATGGACACCGATATGAAAGCTGAAGATATTGCTAAAAAGGCAATTAAAGTTGCATCGGAAATTTGCGTTTTTACAAATAATAATACAACAATGGAAAAGTTATAAAATGTCTGGGTCAAAAAAAATTACAAGCTTAAATTTAGTCAAAGATAAAGAAAAGATTGAACAAAGCAAGGTAAGCGCTTTATCTCCTAGAGAAATAGTTTCAGAATTAGATAGATATGTAATTGGTCAAAAAGAAGCAAAAAAAGCTGTGGCAGTTGCCTTGCGAAACAGATGGAGAAGACAAGCTTTATCGGATGAAATGAAAGATGAGGTTTTACCTAAAAACATATTGATGATAGGGCCGACTGGAGTTGGTAAAACAGAAATTTCAAGACGACTTTCTAAATTGGCAGAAGCACCTTTTATAAAAGTTGAAGCAACTAGATTTACCGAAGTTGGATACGTTGGGAGAGATGTTGAACAAATTATTAGGGATCTAGTTGAAATTGCTATTGCGATGGAAAGAGAGAAAAAAAGAAAAGAAGTTAATGCAAAAGCACAATTATTAGCTGAGGACAAAGTACTTGATGCGTTAGTAGGTAATAAAGCTTCTGTAGCAACTAGAGAAAGCTTTAGAAAGAGATTAAGAAATGGTGATCTAGATAACAATCAAATTGAAATTGAGGTAATGGATACATCCTCATCTATGCCAAGCTTTGAGATACCTGGTATGCCTGGTGCCAATGTTGGAATGGTAAATATTGGAGATATATTAGGTAAATCTATGGGCAATAAGAAAGGTAAAAAGAAGAAGATGACTGTGAAAGAGTCTCACGAAATTTTAGTAGCTCAAGAGTCGGATAAAATGATCGAAGAAGATAAAATTGTGCAAGAAGCAAAAAAATCAACGGAAGATAATGGAATAGTCTTTTTAGATGAAATTGATAAGGTGTCAGCTAGAGGTGATAGAGTGGGCGGAGATGTTTCTAGAGAAGGCGTCCAAAGGGATCTTCTTCCGCTTATAGAGGGTACAACTGTAAATACAAAGCATGGTCCGATAAAGACAGATCATATTCTATTTATAGCTTCAGGAGCCTTTCAGCTTGCAAAACCTTCTGATTTACTTCCAGAGTTACAAGGTAGGCTGCCTATCAGAGTTGAGTTAAGCGCACTAAATGAGAAAGATTTTATCAGAATATTGAAAGAACCGGACAACAGTTTAATTAAACAATATAAAGCTCTTTTAAAAACAGAGAATGTAGATTTGGAATTCAAAGACGATGGTATTGAGATGCTTGCAAAAATTTCTACTGAAGTAAATTCTTCTATAGAAAATATTGGTGCAAGAAGATTGCACACGATCATTGAAAAAGTTTTAGATGATATTAGTTTTAATGCAACTGATAGAGCTGGGGAAAAAATAGTCGTTGATAAAGAATTTGTGCAGAAAAACTTGGGAAATCTAGTAAAAGATACAGACCTTTCAAAATTTATTTTATAATTTTTTTAATTTAATAAGTAATACACCTTCTCCGCCATCTTTTTGTGGAGGATTGTCCATAGATAAAATTAATTTTGAGATTTCGGGATCTGAATTAATAAAATCGGGAACAGAAAATCTTAGTTTACTCAAATCTGAAGACTTATAAACATCCTCCTGATTTGAATGTAGTCCTTTACCAGTAATTAAAAGTATCTCCTTGTAATTTTTTTCACTACAGTAATTTATAATTTCTTTAACTTTTTTATTTGCTTCGTCCAAAGTTAGTCCGTGTAGATCAAACCTAAATTTACTATTTGTATCCTTAATTTGATATTTTTGGTCTTTATCAGGAACGCGAGAAGTGTCTTCCAAAAAGTTTTTCCAGTCTTCCTTATCTTTTTGTGATAGAGTATCTTTTTTTTTCACTTAGGTAAGATTTCAGCTAAATACCAATTAGGACTATTACTTGTCTCTTTCTTAGAAAATTTCCAGTGATCTGTTACGGTTTTTATTCGATCTGGATTACCTTCTAAAACATTGTTACTTTTGTCTTTTTTAACTGAAATTATATCAGATACAAATTTTACTGTGGCAAAGATGTTATCTTGAATCTTTTCATACTTTTCAAGATTAGATTCTTTCATGCCTATAAATGTCAATTCGGACTTTATGCCTTTATCCTCTCTGTCAGAAATAGCTTGGTTGAAATTTGTAGCCATTCTAGGCGTGAGAAGACCTTTTAAACTTTTTTTGTCACCTTTTGCAAAAGCCGTAATTATAGTCTCATAAGCTATTTCGGCACCTTTAATGAATTTTTCTTTTTCTTCACCCTCTAGTTCATTTGAGCTTTTCTTTTTAAATTTAACTTCTTGTTGTTTCGTGAATTCCTCAAATTTTTTTTCTGAGAATCTTGGGTAAATTTTATCTTCATGACCAGTTTTTCTTCCTAGGATGCTTCTTAATCTTAAGATTATAAACCCAGCTATCATAGCTAGTAAAATAATATCTATGTATCCAAAATTACTACTCATTATTTGCTAAATATACATTATTAATATATTTTTGTATCAGACAAATGAACACAATACTAATATCAATTATAGCAATACCAATAATAGAAATATTGCTATTTATTAAAATCGGAGAGAATATTGGAGCAATAAATACCATTTTATTAATAATTTTTACTGCAGTAGTCGGTGTTTATTTTGCAAGAATGCAGGGAATCATGACTATAAAATCCGGATTTACGAACCTCTACCAGAATAAATTGCCAATTTATGAAATATTCTCTGGTGCATCGATAGCAATAGCAGCAATCTTTCTTATAATCCCGGGTTTCTTTACAGATGTTATCGGTTTTCTTCTTCTTATTCCATTTACGAGAAAGCTTTTACTTAATTCAATTATGAAGAAAAATAAAAATCTTAATAAAGAAGGTAAAACAATTGAAGCTGAGATAATTGATGAAAAGAAAGATGAATTATAAAATAATCGCAAAATATATAAAAAAATTAGAATTTAATTTATCAAAACCTGAAAAGTACTTTTCTCTTACTAAAGACATTTCAAATTATAAATTTAAAATTGATATAAAAAGCAATAGATTTAAAGAGAACATAATTGAAATTCAAACGACGTTGGCATTAGAACCAAAAGAAAATAAAGAGGACAAAATTGATGCGCTGGTTTGCTATTCTACTTTGGTTGAAGTTGACAAAGAATTGAAAGATAAAAAAAAATTAGAGGAAATTATATTAGTTGAAATACCCAGCGAGATATATCCAGAACTTAGAAAGGCCTTTATTTTTGTTTTTGAAAATTCAGGCTTCAGAGAAATTAAGATTGATGCAAATATAGACTTTAAAAAACTTTATTTATCAAGAAGAAATTAAAAATAATTCTTTTTAAATTCACTTTTAATAAATTGACCATGACTCTTAAGTTCTTGCTCGGTTGGTTTAATAATAATCTTTGAATAATTTGAAGTACTTCTATGACTAATTTTTTTTTCTATAAAAGGATCAAAAGATAACTTTGGCTCTTTAGCATCTAAAAGATGAATATAGACTTCTCGCAATAATTCACAATCTAGAATAGCATTGTGTTTAGTTCTTTTAGACAAATCTACGTTAAATCTTTTGCACAAAGCATCAAGAGAATTAGAAGTTCCTGGATACTTACTTCTAGCCAAATCTAATGTGTCAGTTACTTTGTTTTTGGTAATAAGATTTTTCTTAACTAGTTTTAGTTCATGATTAATAAAAGGTATATCAAAAGAGGCATTATGAATTATTAAATCGCTCTCACCAATAAAATCCAAAAGTTCATCTGCAATTTCAACGAATTTAGGTTTGTCTTTTAAAAAATTAGAAGAAAATCCATGAATTTTAAAAGCTTCTTCAGGAACCTCGCGCTCTGGATTTATTATTTTATGAAATAATCTTTTAGTCGGGATAAGTTCATTAGTTTCAATACAAGCTATCTCTACAATCTTGTGTTTTTCTCTAAAAGATAATCCAGTGGTCTCGATATCTAAAAATATTTCAGACATATTTGATTATATCATTTACTTTTTTTTTTAATAACTTTTTAGATTTATTGTTAACAATTAAATAATCACAATATTTGACTTTTTTTTGGGCGGGAATTTGATTTTTGTCTAAAAGTTGAAACATATTTTTTTTTCCTCCATTTTTTAAGTAACGTTTAAGTCTACTTTTTCTTGGGGAAACTACCAAGATAATATAATCAAAAAAATTCATTAATTTACTCTCTATCAGCAGTGGGATTTCAAAAAAAATAATTTTTTTGTTTTTGTTTTTTTTATAAAATTGTTTCATTTTACGCCTAATAAAAGGATGAATAATTGAACCAAGTTCTTTAAGAGATATTTCCTTTTTTAATAATTTCAATTTTATTTCTTGCTTAATATTTCGACTTTTGATCTTAAGCTTCCTTTTTAGTTTTTTCTTAAATTGGTAATTGGAATACAAATCTTTAACTTCTTTATCTGCGCTGAAAAGTAAGTTTTTATTTTTTGATAAAATATTTGCAACTGAAGATTTTCCAGAGGATAGTGAGCCTGTTATACCTATTTTCATTAATTGAGCTTTGACTCCAACAGCTTTAGCAATTCGTCATCAATTTCAGGATTTATTTTATTCCAAAGATAAAATGCTTTTTGTCCTTGATAAATAAACATATTTAATCC
Source organism: uncultured Pelagibacteraceae bacterium (assembly GCA_902633335.1). Lineage (GTDB taxonomy): Bacteria > Pseudomonadota > Alphaproteobacteria > Pelagibacterales > Pelagibacteraceae > Pelagilacustribacter. Next base: position 135,870 of record CACPFY010000002.1, read on the forward strand.
GTTATATGATTTAATTTTTTTTGACTTAAAATATTTTATCATGTTCGTCTCAGAAGGATTATAAATTGTATCAATATAAACCATTCCTTTTTTATAATTACTAAAATCACTTTGAAAATTATCATTTGATTTTAAACCTAGACTAGTAGCATTAATGATAATATCAAATTTGTTGAGTACTTTTGGGAAGTTGCTCCAGTCAATTATTTTAATATTTTTAAAATTTTTTTTTATAAACAACGATTTCTCGTGAGTTCTATTTGTCAAAGAGATGTCAAATATATTAGATTTTATCAAAGCTAATATAATGGAGGGGGCAACACCGCCTGCTCCTAAAATTAAAACGCTCTTATTTCTTTTTTCTTGACTTGATAAAGATTTTAAATATGCAGCTTGGAATCCGAACACATCCGTATTTTCACCTATTAAGTTTTCTTTGTCATCTAACATTAATGTATTTACGGAATGAGTTTCATTAGCATCATTAACCGTTTTGTTTAAATAGGGTATTATTGCCTTTTTGTAAGGCAAGGTAACGTTTATTCCTTTTATATTCTTATCCTTTATTTTAGTAATTACATTTTGTATTTCATTTTCTGCAATATCAAATAGTTCATATTCAGCGTTTATGTTATATTTTTTAAACCAATAGTTATGCATAACGGGTGAAAGAGAATGAGATATCGGATTGCCTATTATCCCAAATTTTGTTTTTTTCATATTTTATAGTTTTTTAAGTATTCTTTAATTTGTTTTATTGGTAGACCCATTATAGAGTCTTTGTCGCCTTTTATATACTCAAATAAATTTAGGCCACTTGCTTCAATTTGGTAAACTCCGTAAGCCAGCAATGTTTCAGTCTTTATTTCATTTAAATATGTTGCTAAATCTTGATCTGATAATTTTTTCATTTTAAGTTCAGATTTATCAGTGTGATTCCATATCATAGAACTATTTTTGGAGATACAAACTGAGCTAATTAAATAATGTTTTTTTCCATTTAATAGCTTTAAAATTTTAAGGGCCTCCTGTCTTGAGCTAGGTTTATTAATTAATTTCGAATCAAGAGACACAACACTATCTGCACCAAGAACAAGCAGGTCTGGAAATTTAGCACTTACTTTAATTGATTTTAATTCTGCTAAATTTTTTGATATTATCTCTGGGTCAGCACCTTTATGCAAAAGCGACTCTTTTATTTGATCTTCATCTACATTGGAAGGGGAAACGATTGCCTGAAAACCATATTTATCAAGTATTTGTTTTCTAACGCCACTCTTGGAGGCTAAAACTATCTTCATTTATTTTTTTTAATTTCGATTATTTTAATAATTGATGCTGCTGTTTCTTCAACAGATTTTCTAGTAACATCTATAGTGGGCCAATTGTATTTTTTAAATAAGTTTTTTGATTCCTCTACTTCTTTTTTAATTGAACTAATATCAGTATAATTAGAAGATCTACTTTCTTGCATTAAAGCTACCCGATTACGCCTTATATCTGATAATCTGTCTGGGTCGGCGAATAATCCTACTACACAAGATTTTAAATTTTCATTTTTTAAATCTTCAGGAATACTTTGATTGGGAACCAAGGGTATATTAGTAGTTTTAAAACCTCTATTAGCTAAGTAAATAGAAGTTGGTGTTTTGCTCGTTCTACTTACGCCTAATAGAATTACATCTGAATTTGATAAATCTTCTGTTCTTTTTCCATCATCATGGGACATTGTAAATTGTATAGCTTCTATTCTTTTATAATAATCCTCGTCGAGAACGTGTTGAGCACTAGGTTTATGAATAGCTTTCTGGTTTAGTAATTTTGAGAAAGCTAAGATTAAATTTCCGAGAACACCAAAGCAAGGGATGTTAGCTTCTTCACTTTTTTGAGATAGGTATTTTGCAAGCTTTGTTTCTACGATAGTATAAAGAATTATTGGATTATTGCCTTTAATTCCTTCGTTGATTATTTTATCAACTTGTTGTTGTGTTCTGACGAAAAAGTATTCTTTTTTTTCATACTCAAAATTTTTAAATTGTGACTGTAAAGATAAAAAAATTCTATCTAGAGTTTCACCCGTTGAGTCTGAAATAAGATATACATTGTATTTTTCGTTCATAATCCTGTTAGTAATAATTGAATAACCTCGCTTTATAAATAAAATCTATAAACAAGTAAAAAATACTCACACTAATTAACATATTCGGCACATTTTATTCTATGTTAATTGTTTTATACATAAAAAATTTAAACTGTTAATATAATTCAATTAATAATCATAATAATAGCAATTTATGACGGCTTCGTGGGTATAAATTGTTTAAAACTAGGTATAATAAAATATATTCAATACTAACATGACCTATTACAAAAACCATACTTATCAATATATTATTTAATTTATGAGCAAGTTGTTAAAATGTTTAATTAATAAAGATATTTCTTGTGTACCAATTTGGTTTATGAGACAAGCAGGAAGATACTTGCCTGAATTTAAAAAAATTAGATCCAAGAACCAAAATTTTCTAAAATTATGTTTCAATAGTGACTTAGCCTCTGAGCTAACAATGCAGCCTATGAAAAGATTTAATTTAGACGCTGCGATTATCTTTTCAGATATATTAGTAATACCTTATGCTCTTCGACAGCAAATAGAATTTAGAGAAAAAAATGGACCGTGGAATAAAAATTTAAATATAAATAAATTTTTAGAAACTAAAGAAAAAGATTTTTTATTAACATTAAAGCCTGTTTATGAAGCGATTAAAAAGACTAAACAAACACTAAAAAAGGATAAATCTCTAATAGCATTTGTAGGTGCCCCGTGGACCTTATTGATCTATATTTATAATCTAAAAGAGAATCATAATTTAAGTGAAAAAATAAACTTAAAGAATAAAAGTGAAATTAAACATATCCTCAAAAAATTAGATGAATTTTTGAAACTCCATATAATTCATCAAAAAGAAGCAGGAGCGGAGATAATACAAATTTTTGACTCATGGGCCGGTCTTATCAAAGAAGGAGAATTGGATGAATATTGTTTCAACCCTAATAGGAGTTTAGTAAAGTTTTGTAATGAAAATGAGATACCGTCAATCTGTTTCCCGAAAGGTTTAAAAAATAAATATCAAGAATTTATAGAAAAAGTAAAGCCAACGGCGATAAGCATCGATCAAGAAGTTGATCCTTTATGGGCAAAAAATAATTTTAAGGAAGTTTGTATACAAGGAGGAATGAACCCAAAGCTTTTGTTGGGAAATGAAAGAGTGGCGCTCGAAGAGACGGAAAGGTATTTAGATATTTTTAAGAATAACCCCTACATATTTAATCTTGGTCATGGTATTCTTCCAGAGACAAATCCAGAGATTGTAAAAAAAATTGTAGATAGAGTTAACCTTGTTAAAAGATGAATAAAGATCACCCAAAAATAAGTTTTGGAAAAACGGGAGTACTATTAGTCAATTTAGGAACACCCGATTCTACAAAATGGCTAGATATACGAAAATATTTGAGAGAGTTCTTGTCTGACAAAAGAGTTATAGAAGTAAACCCGTTTCTATGGCAAATAATCCTTAATTTATTTATTTTAAACTTAAGACCTTCCAAAACTGCAAAAGCTTATAAAGAAATTTGGATGAAAAAAGAGGATATGTCACCATTGAGGTATTATACTATTATGCAAACAAAAAAACTATTAGACAGGATTAGAAGTAAAAATTTAATTGTTGATTATGCTATGCGTTACGGTAATCCAAGCATTAAAAGCAAAATACAAAAACTTCATGAAGCTGGTTGTGAAAGACTAGTTGTTTTACCGCTTTATCCTCAGTATGCTGCAGCAACAACTGCCACGGTTTGTGACGAGGTTTATAGAGTTTTAATGGGAATGAGATGGCAACCGAGTCTACAAATTATACCTCATTATGAGTCAGAACCTCTTTATATCAAAGCTCTTTCAAATAGTTTGCACTTAAAAATTTCTGAATTAAGTTGGAAGCCCGATCTAATACTAGCCTCATACCATGGAATCCCACAAAAATATTTCGATAAAGGTGACCCTTATCATTGTTATTGTCATAAAACTTCTAGGTTGCTATCAGAAGAATTTAAGAGCATTGAAATAAAAACCAGTTTTCAATCCAGATTTGGACCAGAAGCTTGGCTTAAACCTTATACAGATAAAACTTTAGAAAACTTACCAAGAGAGGGAAAAAAAAATTTACTTGTTATTTGTCCAGGCTTTTCTTCTGACTGCGTAGAAACTCTTGAGGAGATATCTATACAAGGAAAAGAGAGCTTTTTACAATCTGGAGGAAAAAATTTCGATGTAGTCCCTTGCTTAAATGATAATGATGATCATATAAATTTACTTGAAAAATTAACAAAAAGAGCTTTGTAAATGAATGCATATCTAACATTTAAAGCCCTTCATCTAATAGCTGTTATA
>CACPFY010000003.1 GCA_902633335.1 uncultured Pelagibacteraceae bacterium
AAAATTATAGTGATAGAAAATTCAAATGATAAGAAATTAAAGGATAAACTAGAAAAGGAATATTCAAATTTAAAATGTATTTTATCAGATCAAAATTTAGGTTATGCAAAAGGTAATAATTTAGGTTTATCCATGGTTAATACAAGCTATGCTTTAATTATAAACCCAGACGCAGAAGTTCAAAATCGGGCTATTGATAATTTCTTTTTTACAATTGAGAAAAAACCTAATTTTGCAATTATTGCTCCATATATTCAAGAAACAAAAAATAAAGACGCTATGACGAATAAACAGAATGGAATTTTTGAAGTTAAAAACGTAAAGGGGTTTGCTATGTTTTTAAATGTTAAACAGTGTAAAGAAGTAGGGTTCTTCGATGAAAATTTTTTTATTTATTTTGAAGAGATAGACTTTTGTAGAAGATTAACTCAATTAAATAAAAAAATTTATTTAGATACAAATATTAAAATTAATCATGCTGGGGGCACTTCTCATGAAGAGTCAATTAACCATGAAATGGAAAAATCTAGAAATTGGCATTGGATGTGGTCTTCATTTTATTTTCATTATAAACATTATGGTTATATATTCGCATTTATAAAAATATTACCAAACTTTTTATCGGCTATGTTTAAAACAGTTTTTTTTAAAATGATTTCAAATGACAAAAAAAAAGATATTTATTATTCTAGATTTGAAGGAATTCTTAACTCAATCTTGATGAGAAAATCGTGGTATAGACCAAAAATTAATTAAAGTTGATTTATAGCTATTAAAATTATAAATATTCTGCAGTGAACAATATTCAATATAAAATACTTGTTACAGGAGTTGCTGGTTTTCTTGGATCTCATTTATCAGAACAACTTTCAAGATTAGGTCACAAAGTTGTTGGGATTGACAATATGATCGGTGGTTATGAGGATAATATTCCTAAGGGAGTAGAATTTCATAACATTGACTGTTGTGATTATGAGAAAATAAAAAAAATCATGAAAGGAATTCAAATAGTTTATCATTGTGCGGCAACAGCGCATGAGGGTTTATCAGTTTTTTCACCTTATGAGATAACAAAAAATAATTATCTTGCATCTGTGTCTATTTTTTCAGCAGCGGTAAACGAAAAAGTTAAAAGGATAATTTTTTGTTCATCTATGGCAAGATATGGTTCTCAAGAATATCCTTTTAAAGAAACAATGAAGCCAAATCCAGTCGATCCTTATGCAATATCCAAAGTTGCAGCGGAACAAGTTCTTATTAATTTATGTGAACTTAATAAAATTGAATGGGTGATAGCCGTCCCTCATAACATAATTGGTCCTAGGCAAAAATATGATGATCCGTTCAGGAACGTTGTATCTATTATGATAAATAGAATGATACAAGGTAAGGCGCCAATAATTTATGGAGATGGTGAACAAACAAGATGTTTTTCGTACATTGATGATTGTTTGTCTTGTTTAATACCGATGCTTGACGAAAAAAAATTAAATAAACAAATAATAAATATTGGACCAGATGAAGAATTTGTAACAATAAATAAAGTTGCTGAACTTTGTTCAAATATAACTGGAGTAAATTTACCTCCAATTTATAAAAAAGACAGACCCCAAGAAGTAAAACATGCTACCTGTTCAGCAGATAAAGCAAGGCAATTATTGAATTATAAAACTAAAGTTTCATTAAAAGAGGGAATAAAAAAAACATTTGATTATATAAAAAAAAGAGGGGCTAAACCGTTTGAGTACCATATCAATTTAGAAATTGATAACGATCTCACGCCAGACACTTGGAAAAATAAAGAAATTTAATGGCCTGGAAACTCGATTAAACTCTCAGTAAAATAAGATTTCTTTTTAAGTAGATCGTTGCCCGGTAAATCAAATAGGTTAATAACAAAAATAAATCCAGCAACTGAACCCCCGGACAACTCAATTAGTTTGGCCGCAGCATCGGCTGTCCCACCGGTTGCTATTAAATCATCTATGACTAAAATTTTTTCTCCAGCTCTTATAGAGTCCTTATGAACTTCGATTGTTGCTTCACCATATTCTAATTTAAAATCAACTGAATGTCTTTCAGCTGGTAATTTATTTTTCTTTCGTAAAAGTACAAGAGGTTTATTTAATAAATATGAAACTGCTGATGCAAATACAAACCCTCTTGACTCGATAGCTGAGACTTTGTCAAATTTAATTTTTTTTGATATTTCTATAATTCTATCTATTGAGTATTTAAACGCATCTGGATTTTTAATTAATGTAGTTATATCTCTAAATAGTATTCCTTTTTTTGGATAATCTGGTATTGATCTTATATATTTTTTTAAATCCATATTTAGCTTCAATATCTAACAAAAAAAGGCTAGATTTTAAATAATGAAAAAAAGAATTCTTGGGATAATTGGGGGAAGTGGTCTTTATCAAATAGAAGGCTTGGAAAATATTAAGTGGAAAAAAGTAAGTACATCTTGGGGTGAACCTTCCGATAGAATTTTATCTGCGACATTAAATAAAAAAGAAGTGTTCTTCATACCCAGACATAATAGAGGACATAAAATAAGTCCTTCTAACATAAACTTTAGAGCTAATATTGAAGCGTTAAAAAAAATGGGGGTGACTGATATAATTTCAGTTTCAGCAGTGGGCTCTCTTCAAGAACATTTGACCCCAGGGTCTTTTGTTGTAGTTGATCAATTTATCGATAGAACCTTTGCAAGGATCAAAACTTTTTTTGATAAAGAAATAGTGGCTCATGTTTCGATGGCAAAACCAACAAGTCCCTCATTAATGAAATGTTGCGAGTCAGCTTTAGTAAAATGCCAAATACCTCATCAAGTAGGAGGAACTTATTTAGTCATGGAAGGACCACAATTTTCTAGCTTAGCAGAGTCCAAAATGTATAGATCGTGGAAAGCTGATGTTATTGGTATGACCAACATGCCTGAGGCTAAATTAGCTCGAGAGGCAGAAATTAGATATTGCACTGTTGCAATGGTAACAGATTTTGATTGCTGGCATCCAGATCACGATGTGGTAGACGTTCCAACTGTAATAAAAACTCTCAAACAAAATGCCTCAAATGCACAAAATATGATTATTGAAATTATAAAGACTTTTGAATCCTTTAGTACAAAGGGAGATCCAGCTAATGATTGTTTAGATACAGCGATAATAACACCAACTAGATATCAAAAAAAAAGTACTATAAAAAAATTGAAACATATTGCAGGTAGAGTACTAAAAAAATGAAAAAAATATTGTTAATTCTTATATTTTTTACAGTCTCAAATAAAGTTTATGCTAATGGTAAAATTTTAAAAAGTGGGTTTATTACTAAATCAGCTTCAGTAGAAGAAGGCATGGACGTTAAAGACCCAAAAAATAAGATTATTATTATTTACAATCATGGACAAAATAAAAATGATAAAGCAATAAAGAATGAATGCATTTGGGTTAATCAAATAAAAAATCAGGTTTCACTGGTAGATGTGGGAATAAATGGTAAAAAAATTATGGTTTATAACTTTTGTACTAACTATTTAGCTGGAGACATGTCACCGAAAAAATACTGGAAGTTTAAAGAACCTTACGAAGGTATACATAAATTAGATAAAAGAATTAAAAAAAATTTAGAATTAGTGGATAAATTTGTAAAAATAGGCGTGCCTAGAAAACAGATTATTATATCAGGCCACTCCTGTGGGGGTCTATTAACTTTAATGTTATTAGCTGCTCACCCTGACAAAGTAGGTGGAGGTATATCATATATGCAAGCTTGTTACGGTAAACTTTCATCTAAATATAAAGTAAAAAAAGTTGGCTCTGAGAAGGCGCTTGCAAAATTTGCAAAAAAATACCCAGGGGGTGCTGAGCTAAGACAAAGACAGATTGACAACATAAAAAAAATAAACAGCGTACCCGTTCTTGCTTTTACACATCCAAAAGATAAGTATGAGGGTCTATTATCTGATTGGTTAGAAGAAGTTCAAGGCGTTAAAAGAATTGTGATTTCAGAGGATTTTAAAATAAATGGAAAAAACTGTGTCATTAAAGGAAATGACTGGGAACAAAAAGTTTCTGAAAGAAAAAATGGTGGTCATGAAATGAGTCAAGGACTTTGTTTTCAGTACTATAATCCTGTAATCTTAGAATATATTGCCTCACGAATTCAATGAAAATCAAAGGCAAAAAATACCGAACAATCTGGTTTGAAAATAATGAAATCAAAATTATTGATCAAACTAAAATTCCACATAAATTTATAATTAAAAGTTTAAAAAATGTAAAAGATGCAATTAATGCTATAAAAACTATGGAGGTAAGAGGTGCGCCTCTTATAGGAGCTACTGCGGCCTATGGATTGGTTTTGTCTATAATTGAAAAAAATGATTTATCCTTTTTAAAAAAATCAAGTGATGACCTAGTTTCCTCAAGGCCTACAGCAATAAATTTAAAATGGGCAGTAGATCGTATGATGAAAAAATTATCTGGAGTTAATAATAGTGATATCCTTAAAATAGCCTTAGATGAAGCAAAAGCAATTACAGAAGAAGATGTAGAGTTTTGTAAAAATATAGGAATTCATGGACTAAAAGTTATTGAGGAAATATCTAAAAAGAAAAAAGATGTAGTAAATATTTTAACTCATTGTAACGCAGGATGGCTAGCTACAATAGACTGGGGTACAGCGACTTCTCCTATTTATCACGCTCATCAAAAAGGGATAAAGGTACATGTTTGGGTTGATGAGACTAGACCAAGAAATCAAGGAGCTAATTTAACTTCTTACGAACTTAACGAGGAAAAAATTCCTAATACTATTATTACAGATAATACTGGAGGCATTTTAATGCAAAGAGGAAAGATTGACATGTGTATTGTAGGAACCGATAGAACTTTATCAAATGGTGATGTATGTAATAAGATAGGCACTTATTTAAAAGCATTGTCTGCAAAAGATAATAACGTTCCTTTTTATGTTGCATTACCGAGCTCAACAATAGACTGGAATATTAAAGATCACAAACATATACCTATTGAGGAGAGAAACCCCGAAGAATTATCACATGTGGAAGGAGTTGATGAAAATAACAACATTAAAAGAGTAAGAATTTACCCACAGAAAAGTAAATCATTAAACCTAGCCTTTGATGTAACGCCTGCTAAACTAGTAACTGGATTAATTACAGAAAAAGGTATTTGTGAAGCTTCAGAACAAGGATTAAAGGGATTATTTAAGTGAGTAAACTTAAAACAGAGGTAATCAAATATTCAAAAAAATTAAATACTACTAATCTATCAGCTTTAAGATCCGGCAATATATCAGTTAGAGCAAAAGAAAAAGGTGTAAAAGGGTTTTATATAACTCCTTCAGGAAGGAAATATTCATCACTTAAAACTAAAGATATAGTCTTTGTCTCTTTAAAGGGAACCTATAATAAAAAAAAAGGGAAACCATCATCAGAATGGAGATTTCATCAAGATATTTATGTGAATAAAAAAGAAGCTAAAGCCATTGTCCATGCTCACTCTACATGTGCCACAGCAGTATCTTCTCATCAAAAAAATATTCCAGCTTTTCACTATATGGTTGCAGTTGCAGGTGGAGAAGATATTAAATGCACTAAATACGCAACTTTTGGTACTAAAAATCTTTCTAAAAATATTATCAAGGCTTTAAAAAATAGGTCAGCCTGTTTAATTGCAAATCACGGACAAGTTGCTTTTGGAGAAAATTTGGAAAACACTTTTGAGCTAGCTCAGGAGATCGAAAATATTTGCCATCAATACATTAATGCCATAAGAATTGGAATACCTAAGATTCTTTCAAAAAAAGAAATGAAAGTAGTTTTAGGTAAATTTAAAAATTATAAAAAAGGATAGTTTTTTTATGGTTAAAGTTGGGGAGCATATAACAATCGATTTTCTTGGTGTAAAAAAAGATTATACTCCAGAATTTTACGAAAAGATTATTTATACAATTGCTAAAGCTGCAAAAGTAGAAATCTTAAATGTAGCTTCTCATAGATTTCAACCTCAAGGCTTTACGCTGGTTGCACTACTTGCAGAAAGTCATTTTAGTTTTCACACTTTTCCAGAAAAGGGTGTAATAAGTTTTGATTTTTTCACATGCGGAAAAGTTAATCCTAAAGTTGCTTTAAAAATTTTAAGAAAAGAAATTGAGCACGAAAGAGTTGTAACTAACGCTTTTGACAGGAGCAGCACTGGTTTATATGACGATATTTATAGCACTCCGGGACAAAAAAAATATTATGTAGTAAAAAAACGTTTTAGAAAAATTTACTTCAAAAGTAGGTCAATTTGTCGAAATAATGGATCTAGAAGAATTTGGAAACGCTTTATTTATTGATCATGAAATCCAGGTATCTGAAAAAGATGAAAAAATTTATAGCTCAAATTTTTTTAAATCAAGTTACGATTTGAGTAAAAAGAATAATAACATTGCTATCATTGGTGGAGGGGACGGAGGTGTTGCTAGAGCATGCTTAGAAAATAATTCAAATTACATAGATTGGTTTGAACTAGATCCCGAAATTGTTGACGCATGTTTTAAACATTTACCTAAAGTTTGTTCTAAGGTCAAGAAAAGTAACAGAATTAAAACTTTTTGGGGTGATGCTTTCAAAAGCATTAAAGAGATCGAAGATTCTAAATATGATAAAATTTTTGTTGATTTAAATGACGATCAATATTGTATTGACCTTGCTAAAAAAAATATGAAAGGTTTAAAAAGAATATTAAAAAAAGGCGGTGTGATTACAGCTCAAGTAGGTAGCCAAGATAAAAAACCCAAACAAGTTGAGAAATGGTGTAATGTTTTAGAGAAAAATTTTGGTAATGTAAAACTATCAGGAGCTTATGTTCCTAGTTTTGACTGTAAGTGGAATTTTGCATCTTCAGTGATGCGTTAAACACAAATATTCTGCAATAATAAAATACTAGTATATTCCACTTTTATTCCATAGAATAATTAAAATGTTTAGAGTTTCATGTATCCAAATGTGTTCCTCAGATTGTATTGAAAACAATCTTAAAAGAAGTGAAAAATTAATAAAAAAAGCAATAAGTCAAAAAGCAAATCTTATTATAACACCAGAGGTATCATCTAAATTTTCATTAGATAAAAAAAAACTTTTTAAAGTCGCAACTAATATGGACAAGGATTCTTATCTTTTAGGAATAAGAAGATTGGCAAAAAAATATAAAAAATGGATTTTAATAGGTTCTCTTATAATTAAAAATAAAAAAAAACTTTTAAATAGATCAGTGTTAATTGATGACAAAGGAAAAATAAAAACATTTTATGATAAAATACATATGTATGACGCAAAATTAAGCAAATCAGAAAAATATTTTGAGTCGAAAACTTTTAAAGCAGGAAAAAACATAAAAGTGGTCAAACTTCCATGGGGAAAACTAGGGCTATCTATTTGTTATGATCTGAGGTTTCCAAATATGTATAGAAAGATGTCAAAGATGGGAGCTATTTTCTTAAGTATCCCATCAGCATTTACAGAAACCACAGGAAGAAGACACTGGCACACTTTATTAAAAGCTAGAGCGATAGAAAACTTTTCATATGTTTTTGCACCAGGACAAGCTGGTAAACATTGTAATGGGAGAAAAACTTATGGACATTCAATGATTGTATCCCCTGATGGAAAAATTCTAAAAGAATTAGGTAAACGTGAAGGTATTATCACTGCTGCTATCGATCCTAAAAAACCATTTAAATTGAGAAAAACTATTCCTAGCGTTTATAAAGATTAATAATACGATTTAACTTCTTGTATATTAGATCCTAGTGTTTTGTTTATTCTTAATTTTATTTTGGCTCTTTCATCATTCGATTTATATACATCACGGGAGAGCTGTATAAAAGCATCATCAAATTTTTTATCTTTTTCAGCTTTTCTTTTATTTTCTTCTATATCCCAAAGCTTAAGATTTATTTCTTTTAAAGTTATTATAAGATCTTTTATTTTACTTTTATCAGGTATTTTTTCATTAGAAGTTTTTTTAAGTGATAACAGTTCTTTATCTATGATTTTTAATTTTTGGCTATCTTTTATTTTTTCTTTTTTTATCTCTAAAATCGTTATTTTATCTATTAGCTCTCCAGCAGAAATTTCAGCTAGTATTTGATTTAATTTTGTATTCATAAAGTTTTTTTTTGATTATACTAATTAATTCATTATATAAAGTTAAAATTATGTCAAATATCTTAATAATAAAACATGGATCGCTAGGAGATTTAATTCAGGCAAATGGGGCTATTCAAGACATAAAAAATTCTTACAAAACATCTAAAGTCCTACTTTTAACTTCAAGGGTGTATCTAGAATTTATGTCTTCATGCCCATATATAGATGGCGTCCTTCTAGATAAACGACTACCAAGATGGAATTTATTCTATCTAAATCATTTAAAAAAATTATTAGAAAAATATCAGTTTTCACATGTCTTTGATTTACAAAATTCTAAAAGAACTAAATTTTATAAAAAATTTTTATTAAGAAAACCTATTTGGTCTTCATCAGAAACTTCACTGGATGAAGGAGAAAAGTTGTCAGACTTTAATAAAGAATCTGTTTTATCACGAATGGAAAAACAATTAAAAAAAAGCAAAATTATAATTAAAAATACTCAAGAAATAAATTTAAGTTGGAGTATTAAAGATATTTCAAGAACTCTTAAACAGTACACAAATGGAGATTATATCTTGCTTTTTCCATTTTGTTCAAAAAAACATGTTCAAAAAAAATGGCCCTATTTTTCAGAATTAATAGTTAAAATAAAAGAAATTTATAAAAATAAATATCCAATTTTAGTAGCACCTGGACCGAATGAAATAGATGATGCAAAAAAATTGAAAGCAAAACTTGTTCTAGATAATAATGAACCAATTGATTTAAACTTTTTGGTTTCTTTAATTAATTCTGCTAAATATATAATATCTAATGATACAGGACCTGCACATATTTGCTCTCATTTGAATAAAAAAGGTTTGGCATTATTTGGAAGTCACACCACAGCTAAAAAAGTAAATATTGGAAATACTAATTTCAAAACTATAACTGTTGATGATTTATCTGAATTAATGGTAGATGATGTAATTAATTACATAAAAAAAAATTTAGATTAGTCTTATATATTTTTTTATAATTTTATCCCAATGAAAATTTTTTGAAAAAGTAAAAGCATTTCCACCTAACTTTTTGAAATTGTCATTATCATAAAATTTTACAATGGTTTCATAAATAGAATTTAAGTCTGTACCATCGCACAAATATCCTGAAACTCCATCTTGAATAGCGTCTGAGGCACCACCAACTACACCGCCAATAGAACCAGTTCCATAGGCAGCTGCTTCTACAAAAGATATACCAAATCCTTCAACTGATTTTTTATAAATTACTGATGGCATTAAAAATAGATCAGATTGTTCCAATAACGCAACTTTTAAAAGTTCACTAGCTTCATTTAAAAGAAGCACTTCATTACCTAAACCTAATTCATTTTTTAAATTCTTTAAATTTTGCATTTCATTTCCATCTCCTATTGAAATATATTTAATATTGGGAAATCTTGGTTTTAAATTTTTAATTGTCATCAAAATATTTTGATGACTTTTTCTTTTATCAAGTCTTGCAACCGTAATTATTTTTGGAAAGCAATTTCTGTATAATTCTTTTGCTTTATCTAAATTTCTATTATCTATTTTAATTGGGTAGTTACAGCCAGGATGGATAATTTTAATTTTTTTTTCATTTAAACCATTTTTTACGGCAAGTTTTTTTGTGAACTCGGAATTAGAAATTACATAGTTCGCTTTATTTAAAGCTTTTAACATTCTTCTATTTATAAGAGTTCCTGTTTCGTGATTTATTTCTTTAGAATGTATTAAGCAAAATGATTTTGTGTTTTTTAAAATCATATCATCTATTTTTTCTATACTTTTCCAATGATCAAAAAAAAATGCCCTAATTGAATTTTTGAGTGAAAATTCTTTAATTAAGTTTGCTTTTCTATATTTTCTAAAAATTTTAAAACCCGAAACACGAGTAATATCAATGCCTGCATTTTTATCAAAATTACTTTCCTCTATGGTTTTTTCTGCAAATACTTTTACTGGCCCATGTTTTAAAAGAGCTAAAGCTAACCCACCCATTAAATTTTGTATTCCACCAATATCTGGAGGGAAGTTTCTTGTTGATATTACAAACATTATTTAATCCACTTTATGTTACAGCCCATACTTGGTAATTGTTTTTTTGGACCATTTTGTGTTTTAGAAATCATCATCATGGCTATTTTTAAATCACTTTCTCCGTTTTTTACTGGGTTGAGCTCTTTCAACTCTCTGAATCTGCCTCTATATTGTAGTTCTAAATTTTTATTGTAACCAAAAAAATCTGGTGTACATACTGCCCCGAATTTTTTTGCGATTTCTTGATTGTGATCATACAAATATGGGAAATTAAAGTTATTTAGTTTTGAAAAAGATAACATGTTATCAAAAGAGTCCTCAGGATAATTTTTTGTATCATTCGACATAATAGCGACAGTTTTAACTCCATTTTTTTTTAACTCGTTAATATCCTCTGTTAAATCTTTAATTATTGCTTTTACATATGGACAATGATTGCAAATAAACATAATGATAGTCCCATTTTCTCCAATGCAATCATCAAGTTTGTAAAATTTATTATCTACTCCTTTTAGATTAAAATTATGAGCTTTTTCCTTAAAATTACAGATAGGGGTTTTTGTTAAGACCATAATATATTATAATTATATTAATGATTTATAATTTCAACAATATAAGTCCAAAGATTGACAAAGATAGTTGGTTCGCTCCAAATTCAGTTTTGATTGGTAACGTTACTTTGAAAAAAGATGCAAACGTTTGGTTTAATGCAACTCTTAGAGGAGATGTCGAACCGATTACTGTTGGGGAAGGATCAAATATTCAAGATGGTAGTGTAGTTCATACTGACCCTGGGTGCCCAGCTACAATTGGAAAAAATGTTACAGTAGGACATTTAGTAATGCTACATGGATGTATTATTGAAGATGATTGTCTTATCGGAATTGGAAGTACAATTTTGAATAAAGCCAAAATAGGAAAAAATTCAATTATAGGTGCAAATGCTCTAATTACTGAGAATAAAGTAATTCCAGAAAGATCCCTAGTTATTGGAAGTCCAGGTAAAGTTATTAGGCAAGTCACAGATGAGGAAATTAAGTATATTAAGGAAAACGCCGAGCATTACGTAAAAAATTATAAGAAGTATAAAAATTTAGGGAATTAACCATGAAAATTTTTTCGATCCCTCAAATTCAATTAAAGCTCTTCGATGACCTTTGGCAGCAAGATATAGCCACTCAATGCTTTTAATCTTACATCTAATTACACAAAAATTTTTATAACCTGCTTCACTTTCCTCTTTAGTAAAATCAAAGTTATCAAACTTATTATCTAATCCTGAAGTTGGTTTTTTAGATTTTGTACCTGGACCGTTTGTAACTAAATAGCATTTCCTACTAATATGTCCTGTTTTATCCCAGGATTCTTTTGTTATTTCATCGTTATAATGTAATTTACTTTCTACCTTAATTCTAAGCTGTATTTTTTCTTTTTTCCCATAAAATAAAAGTGAGCTATAAGGATTTTTTTTGATAGTATCTATTTTAGTTGATCTTATATCACTATGGAATTGAAGAGATATATTTTTTTCATCTGCTTTTCTGAGAACAACAACTCTTCCATCCAAATTGTTATTATCTCCACAAATAAATACAGGTGTTCTAAATTCTGAACTTCGATCATTTACTGCCCTTATGAGTAATGACCATAATTTTTTTTCTATTTCATTGAAATCTTCGTAATAACTGACGTTTTCTACTGACACTATTTTCTAAATCTTCTTATTAAGCTAGAAGTATCCCATCTTTGCCCACCCATTTTTTGTACTTCAGCGTAATAATTATCTATTATTTTAGTTATCGGTAAAGGAGAATTATTTTTCTTTGCTTCATCCATTGCGATTTTAAGATCTTTTCTCATCCAATCGACAGCGAAACCATAATCAAATTTATCTTCTATCATAGTCTTATGCCTATTATCCATTTGCCAAGATTGGGCTGCACCTTTTGATATAACTTCAATTACATCGTGCATATTTAATCCTGCATTCATCCCAAAATTTATTGCTTCAGATAATCCTTGAACCAAACCAGCTATACAAATTTGATTTACCATTTTTGTTAATTGACCGCTTCCAGATGGTCCTAAGAGTTTAATTTTTTTACTATAACAATTAATTACTGGCTCCGCTTTTTTGAATGGCTTTTCATCACCTCCTACCATAACCGTAAGTGTTCCACCTTCAGCTCCAGCCTGACCTCCAGAAATTGGAGCATCAAGAAAATCAAAGCTTTTAGATTTTGCCTCTTTGTAAAGTTCTCTAGCAATATTTGCAGAAGCTGTTGTGTTATCTACGAAGATTGCACCTTTTTTTGCAGTTTTAAACAGTCCTTTATTTCCTAAAGTCACTTCACGTAAATCATTGTCGTTTCCAACACAAGTAAATATGAAATCACAATCTTTTACAGCATCCATGGGTGTATCAGCAATTTTTCCTTTATGATCTTTAACCCATTTTTCAGCTTTTAATTTAGTTCTATTATAAACAGTTACATTGTGACCTGCTTTTGATATATATCCTGCCATGGGATATCCCATAACACCCAAACCTATGAAAGCAACTTTACAACTCATAAATGATTAACCTCTCTTTAAATAAAAAAGTAATTATATTCGGTTTTATATTTACATTTTTTTCAAGTTTTGGACAGAGCTTTTTTTTGGGATTGTTTAACGCACCAATAAGAAATGAGTTAGATATTACACATGGTGAATTTGGAAACATTTATGCATTGGCAACAATTTTTTCCAGTCTTTTGCTTATATGGGTTGGAAAAAAAATAGATGAATATCAAATAATTTATTATTCTTTTTTTGTAATTATATTATTATTTCTATCTTCTTTGTTTTTCTCCTTCATAAAAAATATTTATTTTCTAGCTATTGGTATTTTTTTTATGAGATTTTCAGGTCAAGGTTTAATGAGTCATACTTCCACGACTACAATTTCTAGATTTTTTGAGAAATCTAGAGGTAAGGCTTTAAGTACAATTTGGCTTGGTTTATCTTCAGCTGAATTTATTTTACCAGTACTAGTAACTTATTTATTTGTAATTTATTCATGGAGAACAGTTTGGCAATCTATTGCAATTATTATTATCATCTTTTTACCTCTTGTAGTTTTTTATACTATAAAAACTATTAAACTCGATACCAGAGAAAAAGAAAAAAACTCCAAATTAATATTTAAAGTAAAAAGCTGGAAGAGGGGAGAAGTAATTAAGGATTATAGATTTTATATATTATCACTAAATATGCTAGCTATGCCCTGGATAGCAACCGGAATATTTGTTTATCAATCTTTTATATCTAGTTCAAAGATGTGGAATATTTACACAATTCCAAAAGCATTTATGGTTTATTCTGTTGCTTCAATTATAACTTTATTTTTTTCGGGATTTTTAGTTGATAAATTTTCAAGCAGAAAACTAATACCAATAATGAACCTACCATTATTGTTAGCTATGTTTATATTAATTTATAATCAACAGGAATTTTCAGCTTATATTTTTCTAGGTTTGGTAGGTGTGTCTAATGGTTTAGCTAACGTTTTAGGCTCCTCTACTTGGGCAGAAATTTATGGAGTAAAATTTATCGGCTCTATTAAAGCTTTAACAACAGCTTTCATGGTGTTCTCCACCGCTTTTGGAACAGCAGTATTTGGATTATTAATCGATAATGGTTTTTCTATTGAGAACATAGCCTCGATTGGAGCTATATATATTGTTTTTTCACTAGCTCTTTTAGTAGTAATAAGAAACTCTTTAGAGCCTGTTAGTATTAAAAAATAATTGATTTATTAAGAATATTTGAATATATACTCAACTTCATGGCAAGAATTACCGTAGAAGACTGTTTAGAAAAAATTGATAATCAATATGACCTAGTTCTTTTGGCAAAAGAAAGAACTGCACAACTAAATTCTGGCTCACCTATGCTTGTTGAGGAAGACAATGATAAAAAAACTATCATAGCACTTAGAGAAATAGGGGGTGGGAAACTATCAATAAAAGAACTTGAAAAAAATGCGATAACTAGATTACGAAAAGAACCCGACGAAGTTGAGGAACTTGAAGACACAGAAGAAGAGGTTAATGACGATTTTGAAAATTTATATAAAGGTCAAGTTTCAAAAAGCGGTATTGCAGTTTTGCCATCTAAGAGGACTAGAAGAGCGCCAGATCAAAAACCCACTAGCAATTTAGCTAAAGAAGCTTTATCAGAACTTAAATCAGAGCAACCAGAAATTAAGCAAGAAAATTTAGAAGAAGAGCCTTTAGAACTTAAAGAAGAAATCGAAAAACCAGAAGAGAAGTAATGAACAAATCTATCTCTGTTGCTCCAATGATGGATTGCACTGATAAGCATGAAATCTATTTTTTAAGTCTTATAAGCAAAAATGTTAATTTATACACTGAAATGATAGTAGCCAATGCTATTTTAAGAGGTGACAGAAATAAATTATTATCATTCAAAAAAATTTCAAACCCAGTAATTTTGCAAGTCGGCGGTTCTAACCCGGATGAACTAGCTGAGGCATGTAAAATTTCTGAAGACTATGGTTATAAAGAAATAAATTTAAATCTGGGATGTCCAAGTAAAAAAGTCCAAAAAAATAAATTTGGAGCTTGTTTAATGCAAGAGCCCGACCTTGTGGCAAGATGTATTGAAGCGATGGCTCATGCAACAAAACTTCCAATAACAATAAAGACAAGAATTGGTTATAACGAGGTTGAAGACTTTGAATTCTTAAAATCATTTATTCAAAAAACCAAAGACGCCGGCTCAAAAAAATTTATTATTCATGCAAGAAAAGCATTACTAAAAAAACTTAGCCCTAAAGAAAATTTAAACATCCCGCCCTTAAAATACGATTTTGTCTATAGGCTTAAAGATTATTTTAAAAATGATGAAATTATTATTAATGGAGGTATTAAAACAACAAAAGAAATAAAAAATCATTTTAAAAAAGTTGACGGAGTTATGATTGGTAGGGCTATATACCACTCTCCTTATTTACTAGCTGACATAGAAAAAGAAGTTTTTAATAACAAAAATATTCCAACAAGATCTGAAGTAATGGAAAATCTAATTCCATATATTCAAGAAGAAACTTCAAAAGGAACGCAGCTCAATCATATTATGAGACATACAGTAGGTTTATTTCATGGACAAAATGGCTCAAGAGTCTGGAAACAATATCTTTCAAAAAATATGTGTATTAGAGATGCTGATCTTCAGAAGGTTAATCATATTATGGATCAAGTTAAAAAAACAAATCCAGTTTCTCTAGAAAGATAATATTGGATATTCTTTCTCAATCAGAAATTATTTATTTAATTTTCATTATGATTATAACAGCGGTTCCTGCCGGATTTGCTGCAGGGTTGTTTGGAATAGGCGGTGGGTTAATTACAGTTCCAATTTTATTTTATATTTTTAGCACATCTGGAATAGAGCCAAATTATTTAATGCATTTAGCTGTTGGAACTTCATTTGGTATAATAATTCCAACCTCTATAGTTTCTGTTATGACCCATCATCAACATAAAGCGGTAGATTTTAATATTGTTAAAGGTTACGGAATATTTGTAGCTACTGGAGTTATTCTAGGAACAATTTTAGCTGCAAGTCTAAAAACAAAACCTTTAATTTTGTTTTTCACAATTGTTGTTTACATTTTAGCTTTTTATTTGCTGTTCCTTAAAGAAAAAGAGGAAAACTTAGATGTAAAAATGAGCTTACCAGCGAGGTTAATTGCAGGTGTTGTTAGTGGTTTTATATCTGCACCAATGGGTATAGGAGGAGCAGTTATGAATGTTCCGATTTTAAAGTTCTTTGGTTACCCAATTAATAAAGCCATTGGAAGTGCTGCAGCTATTGGTTTTATCATTGCATTGTTTGGTGTAGTAGGTTTTTTAATATCTGGCTCGTACCTAAATGCTCAATTGCCTTTGAGTATTGGTTTTCTAAACATTCCAGCATTTTTAATATTTTTTCCAATAACAGCTTTTATGGCTAGATTGGGGGCTAAAGCTAGTCATAGAATTAACAAAAAGAAAATGACAAAATACTTTGGTTTATTTTTAGTTGTTATAGGAACAAGATTTCTTTACGAATATTTTTCACTTTAAATCTTTTGATCGTATTTTCCAATTTTACCAGTCTTTTGTAAAAGACTATCGATGAATTCAAATATTTTCTTTTTACAATTATCTGATGATGGACTCTCTGTTACTACCACTAGGGAAGGTTTATTTGAAGAAGCTCTAATTAGACCCCAAGATCCATCTTCTAAAGAAAATCTTACACCATTAACAGTTAAAACTTCTGTAATTTTTTGATTATTAATTTTAATATTTTCCTTTTGGAGTTTTTTAACTTCTTTTACCATGTCATTCACAACTTCGTATTTTTCTTCATCTTTACAGAAAGGAGCCATCGTAGGAGTTTGATATGTATTTGGCAATTCTTTCATTAACTCACTCATTTTTTTATTTCGATCATCTAATAAATGACAAACCTGTATTGCAGAATTAATGCCATCATCATAACCGTACCCCAAAGGTTGATTAAAAAAGAAATGACCACTTTTCTCAAAACCCGCTAATGCTTTTTCCGTATTTACTTTTCTTTTAATGTGTGAATGTCCTGTTTTCCAATAAATTGTCTTACATTGATTGTCTGTTAAAATTTTATCTTTTGAGTAAAGACCGGTTGACTTAACATCCACAATAAATTTGGAGTTCTTATATTTTGGAGCTAAATTTCTAGCTATTAATAAACCTATTTTATCAGAAAAAATTTCATTACCTTTTTCGTCGATCACCCCGCATCTATCCCCATCACCATCAAAACCAAAACCTATATCAGCTTTATTATCTATAACAGATTTAGAAATAGCATGGAGCATTTTTAAATCCTCTGGATTTGGATTGTATTTTGGAAATGACCAGTCTAGTTTACAATCTAATTCCAGTACATCGCAACCAATGGCCCTTAAAATATCTGGTGCAAATATTCCAGCTGTCCCATTTCCACAAGCAACTATAGCTTTAATTTTTTTGTTAATTTTATTATTTTTTATTAAATCTTGTGTGTATACATTTTTAAAGTTGTTGATTTTTTTTAAATTACCTTTACCTGATTTAAATTTATTATTAAGAGTAATATCTTTCAACTCTGACATTTCATTTGGAGCATGTGTTAATCCTTTTTTAATTCCCATTTTTACTCCGGTCCAACCATTTTCGTTATGACTAGCTGTTACCATTGCTATTGCATCAGAGTTTAAATTAAACTGAGCGAAATAAACCATTGGAGAAAGAGACAAACCAACATCCTCAACATTGCAGCCTGTCGATAATAAACCTTCACTTAAAGCCTTTTTAATTTTCTCACTGTAAGACCTATAATCGTGGCCAACTATTACTCTTGGATTATTTTTTTTTGTATGTCCTATTATTTGAGTTCCTAGCCCTTTTCCTAAATTGGTGATTCCCTCTACATCGATGTCTTTTTCAAAGATCCACCGAGCATCGTATTCTCTAAAACCATTAGGATTGATTTTCATGAGTTATAAATACTAGAGAATAAAGGCATTTGTTATTAAATGTTTATTAACAAAATTTTCCACTTGCAAAAATAATAAGATGTTCTTATAATGTTCTATTGATTTTGATGTTATATAGTATATTAACATAATTGTAACACAACATGTAGTTGTTTATTAACAATTAACTAGTAAAACAAGTAAAATTATGAGTAAAAACGTATCTTTGGCAATAAAAAAAGCTATGGGCAACATGAGCCAGATGAACCAAAATGACCTGGCTATCAACGGCCCCAAAAAACCAGATTTATTCTCTTTATCAGGTGATACTGAATTATTTCAAAATGAAAAAGGTATTACAATTAAAATTGATAGATCTAGAGATTCTAATCTAACAGATTTTGGTAGAGCAACATTAACAGATAGGTATTTAGGTCAAAACGAGTCATTTCAAGACCTGTTTGCAAGAGTAGCAAGTGTGTACGCTGATGATAACTTACACGCTCAAAGATTATATAACTATATAAGCAATTTATGGTTCATGCCAGCAACACCAGTATTATCAAACGGTGGAACTGAAAGAGGTTTACCAATTTCATGTTTTTTAAACGAAGCAGGAGATAGTTTAGAGGGAATTCTTGGTCTTTGGAGTGAAAATGTTTGGCTTGCTGCAAGAGGAGGCGGTATTGGAAGCTACTGGGGAAACTTGAGATCTATAGGAGAAAAAATTGGTAAAGTAGGTAAAACTTCTGGAATCATTCCTTTTATTAAAGTCATGGACTCACTTACACTTGCTATTAGTCAAGGATCTTTGAGAAGAGGATCTGCAGCATGTTATCTTCCAATAGATCATCCAGAAATTGAGGAATTTATTGAAATGAGAAGACCAACTGGTGGTGATGTGAATAGAAGATCTTTGAATTTGCATCATGGTGTTTTAGTTTCAGACGATTTCATGAGAGCAGTTGAAACAGACGGTCAATGGGCATTAAGAAGCCCAAAAGACGGATCTGTGCAATCAACTTTACCTGCAAGAAATTTATGGATTAGACTGTTAACAGCTAGAGTCGAAACAGGTGAGCCTTATATAGTTTTCATTGATACAGTTAATAGACAAATTCCTCAACATCACAAACTTGCTGGATTAAAAGTAAAAACATCTAATTTGTGTAGCGAGATCACATTACCTACTGGAATAGATAATACTGGAAAAGAGAGAACAGCTGTTTGTTGTCTATCCTCTCTTAACATCGAAACATATGATGAGTGGAAAGATGACACAATGTTTATTGAAGATGTAATGAGATTCTTAGATAACGTAATGTCCGATTTTATAAATAGAGCACCAGACAGTTTCAGCAACGCAAAATATTCTGCGGCTAGAGAAAGAAGTGTAGGTTTAGGAGTTATGGGCTTGCATTCATTCTTTCAACAAAAAAATATTCCTTTCGGGTCAGTAATGAGCAAGGTATGGAACCAAAAAATTTTCAAACATATACAAGAAAAAGCTGATCAAGCATCAGTAAAATTAGCCGAAGAGAGAGGCTCTTGTCCCGATGCTGAAGAATATGGTATCAAAGAGAGGTTTTCCAACAAAACTGCTATAGCTCCAACTGCTTCAATCTCTGTTATTTGTGGAGGGGCTTCTCCTGGAATTGAACCTATTGCTGCTAATAGTTATACTCATAAAACTTTGTCTGGCTCATTCAATGTAAGAAATAAATATTTAGCTAAGATTTTAGAAAAACACGGAAAGAACGACGACGAAACTTGGTCTTCAATTACAACAAATCAAGGCTCTGTTTCGCACCTAGATTTTTTAACAGATATAGAGAAAGATACTTTTAAGACAGCTTTTGAGATAGATCAGCGATGGATTGTTGAACTTGGAGCGGATAGAACTCCAAATATATCTCAAGCTCAGTCCATAAATGTTTTTGTACCAGCAGACATACATAAAAAAGAATTACATCAAATACATTTTCAAGCGTGGAAAAAAGGTTTGAAGAGTCTGTATTATTGCAGATCAAAATCAATACAAAGAGCTGAAAACGTTAACACTGGATCTTCAACAGATGTGACAAAAAACGTTTATAAAGCTAACGAAGAATCAAATAATGAAGAAAATAAATATGAGGAGTGTTTATCATGTCAGTAGCAAAAAAAGAAAATACTAAGAAAATTATAGAACCAAAAAAAATGGGATTATTAGTAGAAAATCCTGTTTATAAACCATTTAGATATCCATGGTGTTATGATGCGTGGTTAACACAACAAAGAATTCATTGGTTACCAGAGGAAGTTCCATTAGGTGATGATGTACGAGACTGGCAAAAAAATTTATCTCAACCTGAAAAAAATCTAGTCACACAAATTTTTAGATTTTTCACTCAAGCAGACGTGGAAGTAAACAATTGCTACTTGAGACATTACACAACAGTTTTTAAGCCCACAGAAGTATTAATGATGATGACAGCTTTTGCATCGATGGAGACCGTTCACGTAGCTGCTTATTCACATTTATTAGACACAATTGGTATGCCAGAGTCTGAATATTCTGCTTTCATGAAATATAAAGAAATGAAAGATAAATATGATTATATGCAAGGTTTCAACGTTAATTCAAAAGAAGATATTGCTAAAACTGTAGCAGTATTTAGCGCTTTCACAGAAGGACTACAATTATTTGCTAGCTTTGCAATTCTCTTGAATTTTCCAAGACACAATAAACTTAAAGGTATGGGCCAAATAGTAACTTGGTCAGTAAGAGATGAAACTCTTCATTGCAATTCAATGATAAGAATATTTAAGGAGTTTATCAAAGAAAACCCTGAAATCTGGACTCCTAAATTAAAAAAAGAGCTTTATGAAGCTTGTAGAACAATAGTTGAGCACGAAGATGCTTTTATTGACTTAGCATTTGAAATGGGTCCAATGAAAGGTTTAACAGCTCAAGAAGTAAAAGACTATATTAGGTTTATTGGAAATAGAAGATTGGTTCAATTAGGATTGGAACCTATCTACGATGTTAAAAAAAATCCACTAACATGGTTGGATACTATGCTTAACGCAGTAGAACACATGAACTTTTTTGAAGGTAGAGCTACGGAATACTCTAAAGCTTCAACTAAAGGAACGTGGGTTGAGGCGTTCTCCTAAAATTGATTGAATTTTAAATTCAAAAAGTATTGGCGCAAAACTGGATTAAACCCCAAATGGGGAAATAAATTAATTGAATTAGTAAATCAAAAAAAACCTAATCATTTTTTAGAGATTGGTGTTTTTTGTGGGGTGACCTCTAGAAATGTCTGCGAATTTTTAAATTTAATTCACCATGGTAACTTCACCTATACTGGTATAGATCTCTTTAGTAATGAAAGTGAAGATAATAACGAAAAAAAACCAGCATATATAAAGCACCAAAAATTCTCTAATCCTTTAAAACATCTTTATTATAATTTGATAATCAAAGAAAATTTAAATTCTCTTGGAAGTGTAAAAAAATTTTTAAAAAAATTTGAAAATAAAGTTACTCTTCATAAAGGAAATTCTAACAAAGTACTTAAAAATTTAGATATTACGAAAATTGATTTCGCCTTTATTGATGGAGGTCATAGCTATCAAACCACATTTAATGATCTAGAAATTGTTTATCAAAACATGAAAGGCAGAAAGGGAACAATTGTCTGTGATGATTATCAAGACGCTAGCTATATCACTGAAGTGAAAAAAGCTATAGACAATTTTGTTAAAAAGGAAAATTTAAATTTAAAAATTATTGAAGGAAAGTTTGCAGTAATCGAGCTGTGATTACCTTTGATTGAGTAGCATTACTTCTCTAACCTCTTGACCTTTATATTTAGACAAAGGTCTAATCAATTTGTTTGAAGCATGTTGTTCCATAATATGAGCTGACCAACCTGTAATTCTAGACATTACGAATATGGGGGTATAAAAATCTATATCTATTCCCATCATGTAATAAGTAGGACCGCATGGAAAATCTACATTTGGGTGTATATTCTTTTTCTCTAACATAACCTTTTCTAGTATTTCGTATATTTGAGTATATTTCTCCTTTTTTAAAAGTTTTGCCACTTTAAACATATAATGTTTCATTGTAGGCACTCTCGAGTCTCCAGTTCTATAAACTCTGTGACCAAATCCCATAATAACCTTTTTCTTATCTAAGGCATTTTCAATCCAAGCTTTAGCCTTTTCTGGTTTTTTTATTTCTTTCATCATGTGCATTACAGCTTCATTAGCTCCGCCATGTAAAGGACCTTTAAGTGAAGCTATCGCACCTGTAATAGCACCATGTAAGTCTGATAAGCTGCTTGTTATTGTTCTGGCAGTGAAAGTCGAAACATTAAAACTATGTTCAGCGTAAAGAATTAGCGAAATATCGAAAGCCCTAACAATTTCTTTATCAGGTACTTTATTAAACATCATCTTAAAAAAATTTTCTGAAAATGACAATTTTTTGTCTGGAGAAATTATTTTTTTACCTTTTCTATATCTAAAATATGCTGCTACGGCAGTTGGCGTTTTAGAAAAAATTCTCATAGCTTTTCTCATATTAGCTTTTGGAGAATTGTCTTTAGTATCTTTATCTTCTAAAGCCATTAAACTAACACAAGTTCTAATCACATCCATAGGATGAGCAGTCTTAGGCATTTTTTGTATGTCATTTAATATTTGTTTTGAAAGCTTTCTTTCAGATCTCTCTTCTTTAATAAATTTTTTTAATTGTTTTTTGTTAGGTAATTCTCCATGTAAAACTAAATAAGCAACTTCCTCAAAATCACATTTATCGCATAATTCTTGGACGGTATAACCCCTGTAAGTAAGTGTACTTAACTCTGGAACAACGTGTGATATTGTAGTTTCGTCAACTACTATTCCTAATAAACCTTTTTTAATTTCTTCACTCATTACTCATGTCCCTCGGTAGAAAAATCTGTAATTTTTTTATCTGGCGTATTGTATTTCTCATATTCTACAAGCTCATACAACCTTTTTCTAGTCTGCATTTTGTCAATAATATTATTCTGATGACCGTCTTTAAAAATAGATTTAAGACCATCTTCAGCACTTTTCATAGCTAATCTTTGAGTTGTCACTGGATAAATTACCAAATTATATCCCAAGTTTTCTAATTGTTTTTTATCTAAGAGTTTGGATTTACCAAACTCTGTCATGTTGGCTAATAAGTATCCTTTAGTATTTTTTCTTACCTTTTCAAACTCACTTTCGTCTTTCATCGCCTCAGGAAATATCATATCCGCGCCTGCGTCCTCATAAGATTTTATTCTCTCTATTGTTTTATCTAATCCTTCAACTGAATTAGCGTCTGTTCTGGCTATTATTAGGAAATTTTTGTCTTTTCTTGCAGCAACACATTCTTTAATTTTTTTAACCATTTCATCTCTTGTAACTAGCTCTTTGTTATCTAAATGACCACATCTTTTCTCTGCAATTTGGTCTTCTAAGTGGCAACCAGCTAAACCTTTATTTTCAAATGTCTGAATTGTTTTTTTGCAATTTCCAAACCCTGTATCAATATCAACTATTGTTGGTAAATCTGTAACACGAGAAATTTGTCCACTTCTGTGACTTACTTGTTCTAGTGAAGTAAGTCCTATATCAGGTAAACCTAAATCATTAGACATTACACCTCCAGAAACGTAAACACCATCGAAGCCAATTTCAGCAATTAGTTTTGCACATAAAGGATTATATGCCCCGGGAAATCTTAATAATTTTTTTGATTGAAGGTTTTTTATTAAATCTGATCTTTTTTCAGAAACCTTTTTTTTGGTAAAATGCATTTGCCAAAATATATATTAGAGCAGCGTTAAAAAATCAAAGATTATTTGAGCAAAATAAAGAAACCAGTTGAAACTACCATTAATGAGAGCGAATACTCTGTATATTTTTTTACCCTGTAATTACTTATGTATTTTTTTAAACTACTACCAAAAAGTGCCCATACACATATAGATGGAAAACAAATCACTGCCGCAGTGATAGTAACGAATAAAATACCAATAAAAATATTCTCTTCTGTTGGAAAAAATCCTGAAGCGACAGTAATTGCGATAGACCAAGCTTTTGGATTTATAAACTGAAAAAGAGATGCTTCATAAAATCTCAGAGGTCTACCAATTTCTTTTTTTACCATGTCAAAAGATCCGATCATTTTCCATGCAAGATAAAGCAAATATAAAAAACATAAAATCTTCATATAAAATTGAATCTGGGGGTAAATTAGAAATATTTTACCTAAACCAAAACACGTTAAACCGATTTGAAATATATGACCTAAAGGTATTCCTATTGCATGAGGCAAAGTTCTTACAAAGCCAAATTTCAATCCAGAAAAAGTTAACATAGAGTTATTAGGACCGGGAGTTACAAACATTGTGAAATAAAAAGTTGCTAATGCAGAGAAAAGAGCAAAAGTTATCATAAATATTTTTCTATAACTTTTTCAAAACCAACAAAATCTGAAATTAAAGCAACGTGATTGATTTCATTTTCAGATTTTTCTGTGTAGCCATCTTTTACTAAAATGAAAGGTAACTTAGCATTGTGAGCAGACATTTCATCAACTTCACTATCACCAATCATTATTGTTTTATTTAAATCACCACCAATAATTTCAACAACATCTGTTAAATGTCTAGGATCAGGTTTATTAAAAGCAAAAGTATCAGATCCTGCAACATATTCAAAATACTTGTAAATATCTAATTTCTTTAATAGATCAACCGCTAAACGCTCTTGTTTATTTGTACAAACAGCCATCGAAATATTTTTATTTTTCGCCCAATCTAAAAATTTGGTTAAACCCTTCAGTGGCTTACTATACTTATCAATATTCTTAGCATAAAAATCAATAAACTCTTTAGTCATTGCTTTTTTAGTTTTCTCACTCTTTATTTCTTCTTTAAAAGATCTTTGCATCATCACCCATGCCCCTTTGCCAGCGAGTGATTTTATGTCTTCCATCTTTTTTTCTTCAAAACCAAATTTTCTCATTACATGATTGTGAGCAGCCATCAAATCCGGAGCAGTATTTACAATTGTTCCATCTAGGTCGAATAAAATAGTTAAATTTTGAGTCATTTTTTTAAGTTTTAAAAAGAAATATTTTGTGACTTATTTATAATCTATTTCTAATGTAAAGAGAACTTTTTATGAAGAAAAATTTAAAATTGAAAAAAGTGATTAAACTAAGATCTGAACAAGACAATTTAAGAGTTAAAGCCTTAAAGAAAGGTGTAGATTTAATTGCACCAGAAACAATTTTTTTATCCAAAGATACAACATTTGGCAAAAATGTTAAAATTGAACCTTATGTTGTTATTGGATCAAAAGTTAAAATCGGAAATAATGTTACAATCAAATCTTTTTCTCATTTAGAGGGAGCTAAGTTGGAAAAAAATGTTACGGTGGGCCCATATGCAAGAATAAGACCAGGATCACATTTTTTACCAGGTTCAAAGGTAGGCAATTTTGTAGAAACAAAAAATTCCAAAATTAAATCTAAAAGTAAAATAAATCACTTATCTTACATAGGAGATACCGAAGTTGGAGAGAATAGCAATATAGGAGCTGGGACAATTACATGCAATTATGATGGAGTAAAAAAAAATAAAACTAAAATTAAAAAAAACGTGTTTATAGGATCTAATTCTTCTTTGGTTGCTCCATTAATAATCGAGGATAACTCAGTCATAGGTGCAGGATCCGTAATTACAAAAAATATAGAAAAAAATTCTTTAGCGCTGACTAGATCACCACAAATGATCAAAAGAAATTACAAAAGGAAAAAAAAATAATGTGTGGAATTATTGGAATCGCTAGTAGCAAACCTGTCTCTATAAATATTATTAATTCATTAAAAAAATTAGAATATAGAGGTTATGACTCTGCCGGTATAGCCACTCTTAAAGATCAATTGATTAATGAAAGAAAATGTTCTGGCAGGGTTGATGAATTAGAAAAAATATTATTAAAGTCTCCATCAGACGGAAATATAGGAATAGGACATGTACGATGGGCAACACATGGAATTCCAAATTTAATTAATGCACACCCACATTCATCTGAAAATGTTTCTGTTGTTCACAATGGTATAATTGAAAATTCAGATGAATTAAAAAAAATTTTAGAGGATAAAGGCTCAAAATTTAAATCCCAAACTGATACGGAAGTAATTACTTTGTTGATAACCGAAGCTTTAAAAAATATGGAGCCACTCGATGCAGTTTTTAAGACTTTAAAAGATCTTAAAGGTAGTTTTGCTTTGGGAATTATTTTTAAAGACTTTCCAGATATAATAATAGGAGCTAGACGTGGAAGTCCGCTAGCAGTTGGTTACTCAAGCAATGAAAATTATTTAGGATCTGACTCTTATGCGCTTAAATCAATGACTAATAAGATATCTTATTTAGATGACGGGGAAACATGTGTATTAACAAAAAATAGTATTAGTTTTTTTGACGTAAAGAAAAACAAAATAAATAAAAAAGTTCATATTGTTTCTGATGATGAAAATATTTCTGACAAAGGAAATTATAAAAATTTTATGTCTAAAGAAATTTTCGAACAACCAATTACTGCAAAAAAATGTGTAAACGAATATATTGATAGTTTAAAAAAAGACATCAATATACTTAATTTTCCAATTCGTCCAAAGGAATTAAAAAAGATTGTTCTTGTCGGCTGCGGAACAGCTTATCATTCTTGTCTTGTTGCTAAATATTGGTTTGAAGAATTATCAAGTATTGAAGTAGAAATTGATATAGCCTCAGAGTTTAGATATAGGAAAATTAAGTTTGATCCGAAGAACCTATATATTTTCGTTTCACAATCTGGCGAAACAGCTGACACTGCTGCAGCTTTAGATATATGTAAAAAAAATAAAGTTAAAACTTGTTCAGTTGTGAATGTTATAGAAAGTACAATAGCAAGAAATTCTGATTGGGTTTTACCTATTCATGCGGGTCCAGAAATTGGCGTTGCGTCTACCAAAGCATTTCTAGGTCAATTAATAGTTCTCTATATTCTATGTTTAAAAATTTCATCAGTTAGAGGTGATATAAATAAAAGTAATTATAATAAAAATATCGAAAATTTAAAAAAATTACCAGATGCAATAAAAAAAACATTAACTTTAGAAACTAATATTCAACTAATGGCTAAGGAATTTTTAAATGCACGTGGCTCTATGTTTTTAGGCAGAGGAAGTTCTTTTCCAATAGCACTGGAGGGAGCGCTTAAGCTCAAAGAACTCTCGTATTTACATGCAGAAGGTTATCCTGCTGGAGAAATGAAGCATGGACCCTTGGCATTAATAGAGGAAGGTTTGCCTGTTATAGTTATTGCTCCAAAAGATAAATATTTTGAAAAAACACTCTCTAATATGCAAGAAGTAATAGCTAGAGGAGGTAAAATTTTTTTTATAACAGATAACAAAAAAGACTCAATTAGTGAAAATATAAGATTTGGATTAAGAGTTCCTCACTTAGACAACTTCCTTTCATCAATATTACTTGCGGTCCCTTTGCAAATGTTGGCTTATCATGTTGCTTTACTTAAGAATTGTGATATCGACAAACCTAGAAATTTAGCAAAATCAGTTACAGTTGAGTAAGAATTAAGTAGTTTTATAGATTTTACTCTTTAGTTTACATTCTTACTTGGAAAAATTGTAAATGAGATATATACATACCATAAGTTGAAAATGAAAAAATGGAACTTAAATAGCTGGACGAAATACCCTGCAAAGCATTTGCCTGTCTATAAGGATAAAAAAGAGCTGGATTTAGTGCTGGGTAAAGTTAAAAAATATCCTCCTTTAGTTTTTGCAGGTGAAACGCGATCACTAAAAAAATCTTTGGCTGATGTAGTAAAAGGTAAAGCCTTTTTACTTCAAGGCGGAGATTGCGCTGAAAGTTTTGCTGAATTTCATCCAGATAATATTAGAGATACATTAAAAGTAATTTTACAGATGTCGTTAGTTTTAACTGCTTCTGCGTCAGTGCCAGTCGTTAAAGTTGGAAGAATAGCTGGACAATTTTCTAAACCAAGAAGTGCTCCAACAGAAAAAAAAGATGGAAAAGAATTACCAAGTTATTTAGGTGATAATATTAATGGAATGGATTTTAATGAAAAGGCAAGAATACCAGATGCAAAAAGATTGTTTAGAGCGTATTCTCAATCGGCTTCGACTTTAAACCTTCTGAGAGCTTTTTCTCAAGGAGGCTTTGCCGATCTTAGACAAGTTCATTTGTGGAATTTAGGATTTATTAAAGACAAAACTAAAGGCAAATATAAAGAGATTGAAGATAAGATTAGCGATGCTTTAGCTTTCATGCAAGCTTGTGGAATTAACTCTGATAATAATAGAAGATTAAGAACGGTAAATTTTTATACTTCTCATGAAGCTCTTTTGTTACCCTTTGAAGAAGCCATGACAAGAGTAGACTCAACAACGGGTGAATACCACGATACCTCTGCACATTTTGTCTGGATAGGAGATAGAACTAGACAGCCAGATGGTGCTCATGTTGAATTTTGTAGAGGCATTAAGAATCCCTTAGGTTTAAAATGTGGTCCAACATTAAAACCAGAGGAATTAGTCAAGCTTTGTAATATTTTAAATCCAGATAACGAGCCTGGAAGAATGACACTGATTTCTAGATTTGGTGCGGACAATGTTGAAAAATATTTACCAAAATTAATTAAAGTAATTAAAAAAGAGGGATTAAATGTAATTTGGTCATGTGATCCAATGCATGGTAATACCATTAAAGCAGCCACAGGATTTAAAACAAGACCTTTTGATAGTGTTTTAAAAGAAGTGAAAAACTTTTTTGGTGTACATCAATCTGAAGGAAGTTACGCTGGAGGATTGCACGTCGAAATGACTGGTCAGGATGTGACCGAATGTACAGGTGGAGCACAGAAAATATCTGAAAATGACTTATCTAATAGATACAGAACACATTGCGACCCAAGATTGAATGCTGATCAAGCGCTAGAATTAGCTTTTCTAATTTCTGATGAAATTAAGAAAAACTCTAAATATTCAAAAAAAATTATCCAAGCCGCGTCTTAATAATTATTGTAATTATTAAGACATGACCTTAAAAGAGGGAGTGTATTAATTATGGAAGTAAAACAAAGAGCAAAAATTATCACTGATTGGATCAACAATTATTGTGAAACTACATCGTTTAATCCTAAATCATTAGTAGTTGGTATTTCAGGAGGTATAGACTCTTCTGTAGTTAGTACTTTATGCGCAAACACAGGAAGAAAGACAATTGTGTTAACAATGCCAATTAAACAAATAAAATCCCAACATGACTTAAGCTTACTGCACGCTAAATGGTTGAAAGATAAGTTTAACAATGTTGAACATCACTTAATCGAGATGGACAAAATATTTGGATCCTTTTCTCAAGTTTTAAATAACTTTAATAATGAGCATGGATTTGCAAATTCAAGAGCCAGATTAAGAATGGCAACTCTATATCAAGTAGCTGCAGCCAATTCTGGTATCGTAGTTGGAACAGGGAATAAAGTTGAAGATTTTGGTGTTGGCTTTTATACAAAATATGGTGATGGTGGTGTAGATATATCTCCAATAGCTGATTGTACAAAAACTCAAGTATGGGAATTAGGCAAATATCTTGGAGTTTCAAAAGAAATTATAAATTCTCAACCAACAGACGGATTGTGGGACGATGGAAGAAACGATGTCCAACAATTAGGAATGAGTTATGAGGATCTTGAAAAGGCTATGGAAAATAAAGATGATCCAAACTATCAGAAATATTTAAAGATAAGAGAAAAAAACTTACACAAAATGAATCCTATACCAGTTTGCAAATTCAATGAATAATTTACAATTAACTAACTCACTTACAAATAAAAAAGAAATTTTTAAACCGATAAATAAAGATAAAATTTCCTTATACGCATGTGGACCAACCGTTTATGACAATCCTCATGTTGGAAATGCTCGTGCAATAGTAGTATTTGATCTTCTTTTCAGAATACTCATTGAACTTTATGGAGAGAAAAAAATTACATATGTGAGAAATATAACAGATATAGATGACAAAATTATTGAAACCTCAAAAATTAAAAAAATAGATATTTCAGACTTAACAAAATCTGTAACTAAAAAATTTCACGATGATTGCAAAACTTTATTTTGTCTAAATCCGTCTAAAGAACCAAGAGCAACTGATCATGTTGAGGGCATGATTAACATGACAAAAAAACTAATTGAAAAAAAAGCTGCTTATGAAAAAGAGGGCCATGTTTTCTTTGCAGTAACGTCATTTAAAAAATATGGTAGTCTCTCAAACAAAAATCCGGATGATCTTAAAGCTGGTGCTAGAGTAGAAGTTTCAAAACTAAAAAATGATCCTTTAGATTTTGTTCTTTGGAAACCTTCAGATAATAATGAACCTGGTTGGGAATCTCCTTGGGGAAGAGGTAGACCAGGGTGGCATTTAGAGTGTTCAGTAATGAGTGAAAAATATTTAGGTAAAAATTTTGATATACATGGTGGAGGATTAGATTTAATTTTTCCACATCATGAAAATGAGATTGCTCAATCGTGCGTTTATAATGGAACAGAAAAATTTGCAAACTATTGGGTGCATAACGGTTTTGTAACTATGAATAAAGAAAAAATGTCAAAATCTCTTGGCAATATAACGACGATAAAAGATGCTACCAAAAAATATTCAGGGCAAGTTGTTCGCTTATCTCTCTTAAGCACACAGTATAAACAGCCATTGGATTGGAATGACGACTTACTCATAGAACAATCCAAAACTTTAGATAAATGGTATTCAATGTATTCCTCTGAAGTTATTGAGAAAACACCTGATTGCTTTAACGATTTATTAGACGACATGAATACTCCACTTTATATTTCGAAATTGCATGAGTTATTTCAACAGTCACAAGATGGCGATAAAGACAAAAAAAAAGAATTTAACAAAGCATGTCGTTTAATTGGCTTATTTAATGAAAGTGTTGAAAAAAGAACTGAATATAAAAAAAGTAAAGTCAAAATCTCTGAAGACGATATATTAAGTAAAATCAAAGATCGTGAAGATGCCAAAAAAGCTGGCAATTATAAACTTGCTGATCAAATTAGAGATGATTTAAACAAAGAAGGTATTGATATAAAAGATGAAAAAGGTAAAACGACTTGGAATTATAAATGAGTAAAGAAAAAATATACATTTTCGATACCACTTTAAGAGATGGTGCACAAACCGAGGGGGTTGATTTTTCAGTTGAAGATAAGAATAAGATTGCAAAAATTCTATCTAATATTGGAGTAGATTACATAGAAGGGGGTTGGCCAGGTGCAAATCCTGTAGATAATGAATTTTTTGACAAATCTCCAAACCTTGGAAATTCGAAATTCACAGCTTTTGGGATGACAAAGAAGAATGGAGTTAGCGCAGATAATGATCCAAACTTATCTCCTTTAATGAACGCTGATTGTAAAACAGTTTGCGTTGTAGGAAAAACTTGGGATTTTCACGTCAAAACTGCTCTAGGTATAAAAAACGAGGATAATTTAAAAAACATTAAAGAAACAGCTAAGCATTTTGTAAAAAATAATAAAGAATTTCTATTTGATGCTGAGCATTTCTTCGACGGATATAAAAATAATCCTAATTACGCACTTGATTGTTTAAAACAAGCTTATGATGAGGGGGCTAGATGGGTAGTTTTATGTGATACCAATGGTGGAACTTTACCTAATGAGGTTGGAGAGATAATAAACAAAGTTACAAAAGTAATTCCAGGAAAAAATTTAGGTATACACGCACATAATGATACTGAAAATGCTGTAAGCAATTCTTTAACGGCAGTTTTAGCTGGTGCCAGACAAATACAAGGGACGATAAATGGTTTAGGTGAAAGATGTGGTAATGCAAATTTAATGTCTATTATTCCAACACTTTTCTTGAAAAAAACTTTTAGCGATAAATTTGATTTGAACATAAATAAAAAGAAACTCTCTTCACTGACAGAATGCTCAAGATTCTTGGACGAAGTTCTTAATAAAAAACCAAATAAAAGTATGGCTTATGTAGGAGGATCTGCATTTTCTCATAAAGGTGGATTACATGTTTCTGCAGTAAAAAAAGATCCAAAAACATATGAACATATAGATCCAAAAGATGTTGGCAATCACAGAAATATTATTGTTTCAAATCAAGCTGGAAGATCAAATATAATATCTAGACTTGAAAATTACGGAATAAAAATTGACTCAAAAGATACAAAAGTTCAAAAAATTTTAAATGAAGTTAAAGAGAGAGAATTTACTGGATATTCATATGATGGAGCAGATGCTTCATTTGAACTTTTGGCAAATAAGTTGCTAGGCAAACTTCCGGAATATTTAAAAGTAAAAAATTATAATGTTAATGTAAAAAAAGATGATGAACTTAAAACAACAGCAGAGGTAACCTTTGTAATAGATGGTAAAGAAATCTATTGTGCTGGTGAAGGAAATGGTCCAGTAAATGCATTAGATAATGCTATCAGATCTAATTTTAAAAAAGTTGAGAAATACTATAAATACTTCTCAGATCTTAAACTTTTAGACTATAAAGTGAGAATATTAAATACTGGTACAGGAGCAACTACAAGAGTTTC
This sequence comes from uncultured Pelagibacteraceae bacterium, assembly GCA_902633335.1. Taxonomy (GTDB): domain Bacteria; phylum Pseudomonadota; class Alphaproteobacteria; order Pelagibacterales; family Pelagibacteraceae; genus Pelagilacustribacter. Next base: position 32,504 of record CACPFY010000003.1, read on the forward strand.
AATAGAGAGTACAGACAAAACTGGTAAAAGCTGGTTTACTATTGGTGTTTCTCAAAATATTATTGAGGCTTCATTTAAAGCATTAATAGATAGTTTAGAATATAAATTATTTAAAGAAAAAGCACCAGCTAACATTCATGAAAAATAATTATGGCTTTGTTTTAATTCAACCACAACTTGGTGAAAACATTGGTGCATCTGCAAGATCATTAAAAAACTTTGGATTTAAAAATTTGGTTGTTACTGAACCAAAATGTGGCTGGCCGAACGTAAAAGCTAAAGCAACATCAGTAGGTGCCTTTGATATTTTAAAAAGAACCAAAGTATTTAAAAATACAGATTCTGCTATAAGAAATTTTGATTTAATATTTTCTTTTAGTGCACGTAAGCGAGATATAAATAAAAAACATATAACTATGTTTAATTTTCTTGAAATTTTAAAAAAACAAAAGAAAAAAAAAATTGGTTTAATGTTTGGTCCAGAGGCATCTGGATTGTCAAATTTTGATCTATCCTATGCAAATTACGTAGTTCAAATACCATCATCACCAAAATTTAAATCCATGAACTTGTCCCACTCTATAACTCTAGTTTGTTATGAAATATTTAAACTAAATAATTTTAAATTAATAAAAGAATCAAGTTTTAAGAAAGAAATAGGTCAAAAAGGCAAACTTTCATCAATACTAAAATTGTTAAAAGATAATCTGGAGAAAAAAAACTTTTTTAAACCCGCAGAGAAAAGAAGTTCAATGATTAAAAATATAAACAATTTGTTTTACAGAATGGAGCCAAATGATAAAGAATTACGTATTTTGGGCAGTTTAATTGGTTCGCTTAGTAAAAATAAAAAAAAGCATAATTGACATTTACCCCCTAAACCTTGTAAACCCGTGATCAAATAATGACAAAAAGATTAAATTCTAAACATAAAGTTGATCGTAGGCTAAAAGCAAATTTGTGGGGAAGGCCGAAAAGCCCATTTAATGTTCGAGCGTATCCTCCAGGTCAACATGGTCAAAACAAAAAAGGCAAACCAACCGACTACGGAATTCAACTTCAGGCTAAGCAAAAATTAAAAGCATACTATGGAAATATAAATGAAAGACAGTTTAGAAATATTTATAGAAAAGCTTTATCAAAAAGAGGCGATACTTCTGAAAATTTGATAGCTTTATTAGAAAGCAGATTAGATACAGTAGTATACAGAGCAAAATTAGCTCCAACTGTGTTTGCAGCAAGACAATTAATTAATCATGGCCATATTAGAGTAAATAAAAAAAGAGTTAATGTGTCTAGCTATCTTCTAAAAGAAACAGATCAAGTAGAAGTAAATGAAAAATCAAAAAAATTAAATATTATAGATGGATCTATACAAAGCAAAGAAAGAGAAATACCTCAATACATTCAATTAGATGGGAAAAGCAAATCTGTAAAATTAGTTAGAGTTCCAAAATTTTCTGAAGTTCCTTATCCTGTTATAATGGAACCAAATCTAGTTATCGAATATTATTCAAGATAATTGAATTTCTTAAAAAAATATAAAAGATTATTTTACTATAAAATTAAGAATAAAATTAATATTGATATTGATAAAAAAACAGAAAAAAACACTTTAAAAGATTTATTTAAATATTATGGAACCGATAAAGACAACCATGGGTATACAGAATTTTATGAAAAACATTTTAATCCTATTAAAGAAAAAAAAATTAATATTCTTGAGATAGGAAGCTACGCAGGCTCCTCAGCAGCAAGTTTTGCTAAATATTTTCCGAATGCGAATATTTTTTGTATAGATATAAACATTTCAAATTTTAAATATTCTTCAAAAAAAATAAAAGTATTTGATTTAGATGTCACAAATAAAAAAAAGGTAAACAATTTTATAAAAAATGTTACACAATCAAAAAATGATGAATTTTTTGATATTATTATTGACGATGGTTCTCATAAATTAAATGACATGTTAACTTCATTAAATATTTTATTTAAGCACGTAAAAAAAGATGGTTTTTATATAATCGAAGATTATAAATTTCCTAATGTTTTTGATCATCTCAATGATAAAGATGAGTCAACTATTGATACCTTAATTAATAATATTAAATCGAAAAAAAAATTATATTCAAAAATTTTAGATAATGACACTCTTGAAAAATTAACAAATGAGAAAGTAAGTATTTTTAATTATCAAGGTTCAACGGAAGGTGCTGCTATTGCGTTTATTAAAAAATTAAATTAATTTTTTTTCTTCAAGAACTTTCTTAAGCTCTCCTTTTTCAAACATATCTTTTACAATATCGCAACCCCCAATAAACTCACCCTTAATATATAATTGAGGAATAGTTGGCCAATCACTAAAGTCTTTTATTCCTTGTCTTAAATTTTGATCCTCTAGAACATTTACTCCCTTAAATTTAACATTTAAGTGCTTTAAAACATTCGATACAGCCATAGAGAAACCACATTGAGGAGACTCTGGTGTACCTTTCATAAACAAACATATGTCATTTTGATTTATTAAATTTTGTATATTTTCTTTAACATTCATTTTATTTTTCTTCTGTTGTGAGTGCTAGAGCATGTAATTCATTGCCCATTTTACCCTTTAATGATTTGTAAACTAATTTGTGCTGATCAATTCTAGACATTCCCTTAAATATCTTAGATTTTATAATTGCTGAATAGTGATTATTGTCGCCCATTAAATCTTTAATCTCTATTGATGCATCAGGAATAGCTTCTAAAATATGTTTTTTAATTTCTTCAACTGTTAAGGCCATTAAAATTATTATACCATCTATTATTTAGCTCATAAAGCTCTTTAACATTTATTTTTAAAACTTTATCTAACTCAAAATACTCTTCTTGAGTAACTCCAATATTATCAAAATAAATGTTATTATCTTTTAATATTTTTTCAATTTTAGGGTAATTATTCTTATCTACCTCAATTAAATATCTGCTTTGATCTTCACCAAAAAAATAATTAAATAAATTATATAACTTTTTTGGTTTATTTATCTTTATGCCAATATTTGAACTTAAAGACATTTCGGCTAGAGCTAAAATAATTCCACCCGCAGATACATCATGCACAGATCGAATATTACCTGCATTAATTAATTTTAGAATAATGTCTCCATTATTTTTTTCATTTAACAAATTAACTTCTGGCGGCATTCCATCGTACAAATTATACAGTTCATTTATAAAAACACTTTGATTAAGATGACCAAATGTTTTACCTATTAAAATTATTTGACTATCAATCTTTTTAAATCTGTGATTTTGAATTCTATTTATATTTTGGATTAATCCGACTCCACCAATAACAGGTGTTGGAAAAATATTATTTTTATTTGTGCCATTGTAAAAAGAAACATTTCCAGATACGACAGGATAATCTAGAAATTCACATGCCTCTTTAATTCCTAATATATTCTCTGCGAATTGACCCATAATCTCAGGATTTTCCGGATTTCCAAAATTTAAACAATTAGTGATCGCAATAGGCTTTGCTCCCACAGCTACTAAATTTCTCCAGCTTTCACAAACAATTTGCTTTCCACCACTCAGTGGGTGAGATTTACAATAATTTGCAGAAGAATCTACTGTTACAGCAATTGCTTTTTCTTTTCCATGTATTTTTACTACAGCTGCATTAGTTCCAGAGCGCTCAATAGTGTCTCCCATTACCATTTGATCAAATTGCTCTGTAACCCATTTTTTATTTGAGTGATTAGGAGAAGATATAATTTTAAAAAAAGCATCATCAAACTTTATTTTCTTAAGATCCTTTAAATTAATTTTCTTTTTATCTAATTTTTTTTTAGTCCATTTTCGATCATATAATGGAGCTTTAGAAGATAAAGCTTCAATTGGAATTGTAGCTACAGTTTTATTTTTGTATTTTAAAGATAAATTTTTTGTATCAGTAGTTTTTCCAATAACAACAAAATCAAGATCCCATTTATTAAAAATTTTTTTTGCTTCATTTTCTTTTCCGTCTTCTAAAATTATGAGCATCCGCTCCTGACTTTCAGATAACATCATTTCATAAGGACTCATATTTTCTTCTCTACATGGCACCTTATCTAAATCTAATTCAATTCCTAAATTTCCTTTGTGAGCCATTTCCACACTTGAAGAAGTTAATCCAGCAGCACCCATATCTTGTATTGAAATTATAGAGTCTTTTTTCATTAATTCTAAACAAGCTTCCATTAATAGTTTTTCTGTAAAAGGATCTCCTACTTGCACAGTGGGTTTTTTTTCCTCGGTATTTTCATCAAACTCAGCAGATGCCATTGATGCTCCATGTATTCCATCTCTTCCTGTTTTAGAACCAACGTAAACGACAGGTTTATTTATACCTTTAGCTTTTGAATAAAAAATCTTTTTTTTATTTGCTAAACCAACGGCCATAGCGTTGACAAGAATATTTTCATTATAGGTACTATTGAACTTTGTTTCACCGGCAACCGTTGGAATTCCAATACAATTTCCATAGCCTCCAATACCTGATACAACTCCATTTAAAAGATTTTTTGTTTTTTTATTCTTAGGATCACCAAAGTGAATAGAGTTTAAAAGAGCTATTGGTCTCGCTCCCATAGTAAAAACATCTCTTAAAATACCTCCTACTCCTGTTGCAGCTCCTTGATAAGGTTCTATGAATGAGGGATGATTGTGGCTTTCTATCTTAAAAACTATTGCATCATCATCACCAATGTCTATCACACCAGCGTTTTCTCCAGGACCTTGAATGACATTTTTATTTTTTATTGGAAGTTTTTTTAAGTGAACTTTAGATGATTTATATGAACAATGTTCGTTCCACATTGCAGAAAAAATACCTAACTCTAAAAAATTTGGCTCTCTACTTAACAATAATTTTATTTTAGAATATTCTTCCAACTTTAATCCATGGGACTCAATTATATCATTAGTTATTTTCATTAATTTAAAATACTTGTAAAAAGTTCTACGCCGTCAGAGTTGCTAATTAAATTATCAACCATTCTTTCAGGATGAGGCATCATACCCAAAATATTTTTTTTGTTATTTAATATACCAGCAATATTACTTATAGATCCATTGGGATTTGTGCTTTCATTAACTAAACCATCTTTGTTGCAATATTTAAAAGCAATAAGATCTTTATCTTCTAACTCCTTTAAGTGATCTTTTTTAGTAAAATAATTCCCTTCATTATGAGCTATATTTAAATTAATTATATTATTTTTTTTATATTTTTTACAAAAGTTATTGTTGTTATTTATAATCTTTAAATGCACATCTTTAGAAATAAATTTAAGATTTTTATTTCTTAACAACGCTCCTTGAAGAAGGCCTGTTTCAATGAGTATTTGAAATCCATTACAAATTCCTAATACAAGACAACCAGAATTTGCAGCTTTAACGACCTCCTTTAGTATGTTTGATTTTGCAGCAATCGCGCCAGATCTTAAGTAATCTCCATAAGAAAATCCCCCCGGTATTACAATTAGATCTGATTTAGGAAGCACATTATCCTTATGCCACACCATTTTATTTTTAAATTGAAGCTTCGTCAGCGCAGTTGCTACATCTCTATCACAATTTGATCCAGGGAAAACAATAACTGATGAATTCATCAAATTTTTTTTATTTTATATTCCTCAATAATAAGATTTACTAAAAGCTTCTTACACATATCTTCAATTGAATTATGAGCTTTTTTTTCATCTGTCTCATTTAACTCTAATTCAATGTATTTACCTTGTCTTAAATTTTTAAGTGAGTTTACTCCCATACTCTGAAGCGTTTGTTCAATAACCTTTCCTTGGGGGTCAAGAACGTCTTTCTTTAAAGTTATGATTACTGCAAATTTCAATTTATTTTTTTTTAAATTTAACCGAACTTGGTTTATTGAAATTTACTTCTTTAATATTTCCTATTTCAGGCATAATGCCTAACCTTCGAGCCACTTCTTGATAACCCTCTATTATATTACCTAAGTCTTTTCTGAACCTATCTTTATCTAATTTTTTTTCAGTCTTTGAATCCCAAAGTCTACAAGTATCTGGACTAATTTCGTCAGCAAGTACGATTTCATTCTCTCCCTTGTCTTTATTCCAGGCTTTTCCATATTCAATTTTAAAGTCTACTAATTTAATACCAATACCCTTAAACAAACCTATTAGAATATCATTAATTCTTAATGTCATTTTATCAATTTCTTCAATTTCTTTATTTGACGCCCAATCAAAATTAAATATATGATCTTTTGAAACAATAGGATCTTGAAGCTCATCATTTTTTAAGCAGTATTCTAAAAGAGGTTTATCTAAGACAGTTCCTTCAGGAATACCAAGTCTTTTTGTTAAAGAGCCACTAGCTACATTTCTAACAATAAACTCTAAAGGAATTATTTCAGCCTTTCTTATCAATTGTTCACGCATATTAAGTCTTTTAATAAAATGAGTTTTTATTCCACATTGTGCTAAACTTGCTAAAAGGTACTCTGAAATTCTGTTGTTTAAAACTCCTTTTCCTTCAACTTTAGATTTTTTTAAATTATTAAATGCTGTTGCATCATCTTTAAAATGTTGAATAACCAAATATTTATCATTGGTTGAATAAATTATTTTTGCTTTTCCTTCGTAAAGTTTTTTACCTTTATTCATATGAGATTATTTTTTTAAAGCTCTTTTAAAAATTATATTAATTTTTTTGGTATGGTAACCTAAATCAAACAATTTTTTTAATTTATTAACAGGTATTTTTTTAATAACCCTCTGATCTCTTATTAAGTTGTCTAAAAAGGAAGTGTTATTTTTCCATGTAGTCATAGCGTTTTTTTGGACTATTGTGTAAGCTTGTTCTCTCGTAAAACCACAGGATGTAAGCTCCAAAAGAACTCTTTGAGAGAAAAATAAACCGCTGGTTAAATCCAGATTTTTCTTCATATTTTTTGGATAAACATTTAAATTTTTAATAATTTCATTTAATCTTATTAGTGCGAAATCCAAAGCAATAGTTGAGTCAGGTCCAATATTTCTTTCAACAGCTGAATGAGAAATATCTCTTTCATGCCATAAAGCTATATTTTCTAGGGCAGGCAATACATTAGCTCTAATTAATCTAGCAAGTCCAGTTAAATTCTCACTTAAAATGGGATTTTTTTTATGTGGCATTGCTGAAGATCCCTTTTGCTTGTTACCAAAAAACTCTTCAACTTCCAAAACTTCAGTTCTTTGCAAATGTCGGATCTCCACTGCAAACCTTTCTATAGAACTTGCAATTATTGCTAAAGTAGAAAAAAATTGTGCATGACGATCTCTTGGAATTATTTGAGTCGATATAGGTTCAATTTTTAATTTTAATTTATTTGCAACATAACTTTCTACTTTAGGATCAACATTGGCAAAAGTACCAACAGCTCCTGATATTGCACAAGTAGATATTTCATTTATTGCTTCTAATAGTCTTTTTTTATTCCTTAAAAATTCTTGATAAAAAGAAACCATTTTTAAACCAAAAGTAATCGGCTCAGCATGAATACCGTGGCTTCTTCCTATACAAACTGTAAACTTGTGTTTGTTTGCTTGCTTTTTAATTGTTGATAAAAGTAAATCTAGGTCTTTTATTAGGATTTCTCCAGATTGTTTTAATTGTAAGTTAAAACAAGTATCTAGAACATCGGAAGAGGTCATCCCTTTATGCAGGTATTTAGCTTCATTACCAACTTTTTCAGTAATTGATGTTAGAAAAGCAATAATGTCATGTTTGACTTTCTTTTCAATTTCTAAAATTCTTTTAGGATTTATTTTAGCTTTTTTACGAACTTTTTTTGCAACGCCTTTTGGAATAATTTTATATTTTTCCATCGCCTCTGCGGCTGCTAGTTCTATTTTAAGCCAAAGTGAGTATTTATTATAATCACTCCAAATATTTTTTAATTCTTCTCTCGAATATCTTTCAATCATTATAAATTTGGAGGAAAATTTAAACCTTTTTTAGACAAAGTAAAAATTTCGTATCCTTCTTTAGTTACGCCAACAGTGTGTTCAAATTGTGCAGACAGAGATTTATCTTTTGTAACTGCTGTCCATCCGTCTTTTAATGTTTTTGTCTCAAATTTTCCTGAATTTATCATTGGTTCAACTGTGAATATCATACCAGCTTTGAGTTTTTGTCCGGAATTTTTTTCTCCATAATGGAGAACATTTGGGCTTTCATGAAATTTTTTACCTATGCCGTGTCCACAAAAATCTCTTACTACTGAAAAACCCTCAGCTTCAACACTTTGTTGTATCGTATAACCAATATTACCAATTTTTATATCGTCCTTAATTATACTGATGGCTTTCATCATTGAGTCGTAAGTAGTTTTAATTAATTTTTTTGCTTTTATTGAACATTCCCCAACTATAAACATTCTGCTTGTATCTCCATGCCAACCATCTTTAATCGCAGTAACATCGACATTAATTATATCTCCATTTTTTAAAATCTTTTCAGATGGAATACCGTGACAAACAACGTGATTGGTCGATGTACAGCAGGTTCTAGGATAACCTCTATAATATAGTGGAGCTGAGAAAGCATTATGATCGTTTATATATTCGTAACATAGTTTATCGATTTCCAATGTGCTCAAACCTGGTTTGATAATATTATTAACTTCATCTAGAGCCCCTGATGCAATAGAACCAGCTATCATTGTTTTCTCAAAACTTTCAATCATTTATTATATTTATTCTGTTATTTATTTTTATTCCTTTTGATAAAAATTTACAATCATAGCAAATAACTTTTAATTTATTTTTTAAAGCAATTGTTAATAATTTTTTATATTCTGGATCAATGTCATCGGCAATTTTAAATCTTTTGCAATCTTCACGTTGAATTACAAACGCAAGATAGACATCAAACCCTTTTTTCCTTGCTATTATTAACTCTTTGATATGTTTTAAGCCTCTCTCTGTTACAGCATCTGGAAATTCAGCAAGACTTTTAGTCCTTGATAAAGTTACATTTTTTACTTCAATGAAACATCCTTTATTTTTATTTTTTATAAAAAAATCAAATCTAGTTTTTAAATTGAATTTTTTTTCTTTAAATAATATATCTGATTTTTGTAAGTTTATTATTTTACCATTTAACAAGGCTTCATAAAAAATCTTGTTAGTAATATGAGTGTTTATTCCAACTTTTTGTTTATTGACTTCAATTATTTGCAGCGTGTATTTTAATTTTCTTTTTTCATTACTGCTCTTTGTTAGCCAGACTTTATTACCTTCTTTTAAAAGACCCATCATTGATCCGGTATTAGGACAATGAGCTGTAATGACTTTATTTTTAACTTTTATATCAACAAAAAATCTTTTATATCTTTTAATTAATACACCTGCTATTAATTCACTTTCAAAAATCATATATTATTTTTTAATATGAAGAAAAATTTCAAAAAAGTAAATGCAGCTATTATAGTCATCGGTAACGAAATTTTGTCAGGTAGAACTCAGGATTTAAATGTTTCATTTATATCTAAATGGTTAAATGAAAAAAATGGAATATCTGTGAATGAAGTGAGGGTAATTCCTGATATTGAGAAGAAAATTATTAGCACTATCAGAGAATTGAAAAAAAAATATAATTATATTTTTACTACGGGAGGCATAGGACCAACTCACGACGACATAACTGCTCAATCTATTTCAAAAGTATTTAAAGTTAAATATGTATATCATCCTGAAGCTTTTAAAATTTTAGAAAAATATTATGGAAAACTTAATTTTAATGATGGAAGAAAAAAAATGTGTAAGATGCCTAAAGGAGCTGATCTAATTTACAATCCATCAAGTGCAGCCCCAGGTTTTAAAATTGAAAATGTTTTTTGTCTTCCAGGCGTACCTTTAATTTTACGATCAATGATACATAATTGTACCCAGTATTTAAAAAAAGGTTCTAAAGTTTTTAGTGACTCTATTAATCTTGTAACAGTCGAAAGTAATATATCTAAACAATTAGAAAAAATACAAAAGAAATATAAGAGAGATATTGATATTGGCAGCTATCCCTTTTTTCGTCTGGGGAGGGTAGGAGTATCTATAGTTTTAAGGTCTCAAAATAAACATAAAATTACTTTATGTAAAAATGAAATTTTGAAAAATATTGTAAAAAAAAACAAAATTAAAAGAGTATGAAAATATTTGATTGTTTCATGTATTATGATGAAGATTTAGTTTTAGATCTTAGACTCAATATTTTATATGATCATGTAGATGAATTTATAATAGTTGAAAGTAAATTTACTCATAGTGGTGAAAAAAGAAAACTACTATTTGATATAAAAAAGTATTCAAAGTTTAAAAATAAAATCAATTATATAATATTGGATAAAGAGCCTGATAATTTAGAGATTATTAATACTGAAGACAGTGAAGATAAAAAAAATTCAAAGTATATTATGAATGCCCTCAAACGTGAAAATTTTCAGAGAAATACAATTATCAAAGGTCTTAAGTCTGCAAATTCAGAGGATCTAATAATTGTGTCTGACGTAGATGAAATCCCCAATCTTCTCGAGTTAAATTTTAAAAAGGTTAAAGATGAAATAATTTTATTTAAACAAAACTTTTATTATTACAAATTTAATTTAAAACTTGAAAACATGCCTTGGTACGGAAGTAAAGCCTGCAGGTATAAAATTTTTAAATCTCCTCAATGGCTTAGAAATATCAAAGGTAAAAATTATCCCATTTGGAGATTAGATGTGTTATTTTCTGATAAAAAATACTCTAATATTATATTTATAGAAAATGGGGGATGGCATTTTTCAAATATGAAAACTGCAGACGATATAGAAAAAAAAATGAGAACTTATTTACATCACAGAGAGTACGATATTAAACCACTCGGCACAGAGAAAATTAAAGAAATTATAAAAAATAAAAAATCAATTTATAACTTAAGGGCTGATATGAAAGCTGACAAAATTGATGGAACACAAGATCTCAAACTAACTGATGGAAATGAACTTCCTGAATTTATTAAAAAAAATAAAGAAAAATACTCTAACTGGATCGAATAAATGTCAAAAAAAACAATAGTTACATTAGCAGACTCAAACTATTTTCCATTATTGTTAGAATTAATTCACTCTATAAGAAAATTTAAAGAAAGTGAAAATATTGATATTAGTGTTTTAGATGCCGGTTTAAATACTGAACAAAAGGAAAAAATAAGTACTTTAGTTGATGAAATTAAAAAAGCAGAATGGGATATAGAAATACCTTTTCATAAAAAAAAGAAAGAATGGTTAAAAAGCCAGGTATCAAGAGCTTTTCTTCCAAAATATTTTCCTAATTATGAAAAATTTTTATGGATTGATTGTGATGCTTGGGTAAATTCTTGGAGTTGCATAGAAAATTATTTCAAAGCATGTGAAAATAATAAATTAGGAATTACACAATCAATAGGACCAGGTTATAGAAGTTTAGCAAAAGTAAATTGGATATTAGGAAAAATTGCAGCTATTAAAACACAAAACTATAAACACGCTAAGATGTCAGGAATTTCAGAAGATGACGCAAGAAAATTAGCGTTTGCTCCACACTTAAATATTGGTGTTTTTTCTCTGATGAAAAATTCTTCTTGTTGGGAAACCTGGCAAAATAATTTAAAAAAGGTTTTAAATAAAGGAAGAATATTCGGATCAGAAGGTTTAGCAATTAATATGTCAGTTTATATAGATAATGTACCAACAGAATTCTTACCCATTAATCATAATTGGATAACAAGTCACCTTCTTCCAGTTTATGACGAAAAAAATAAGACTTTTAAAGAGCCAAATATTCCTAATAACGAGATAGGAATTATGCATCTTGCAGCTGGAATATGGAAAAATGGGGTAGATATGAGAGTTGATAAAAATATAAAGGTTAATATAAAGTCTCTAGAGGGAAAAATTTTAGAGAAAAGTTTAAGAAATTTAATTGAATAAACGATATGAAACTCTGTAGAATAGGTGAATTAGGTAAAGAAAAACCAGCAATTATAGATAAAGATGGTTCATACAAAGATCTATCTAGTGCTGTATCTGATTTTAATCCTGAAAATTTGAACTTCGAAACTATTGATAAGATAAAAAAATTAAACATTAAAGATCTTCCAACTCTTAATTCTAACTCTAGAATAGGTGCTTGTGTAAGTAATCCCTCAAAATTTTTAGGAATTGGTCTAAATTTTAAAGATCATGCAACAGAGCAAAATTTACCAATACCGAAAGAACCAATTATTTTTTCAAAATTTACTAATTGTATTGTTGGACCAAATGACAATATAGAAGTTCCGAAAAATTCAAACCATACAGATTGGGAAGTTGAGATTGGTTTTGTTATCGGGAAAAAAGCAAAATATGTTGAAGAAAAAAATGCACTTGATTATGTTCTTGGTTTTTTTCTTGTTACCGATGTAAGTGAAAGAGAGTTTCAAAAAAATAAAGGTCTTACATGGGACAAAGGAAAGGGCTTTGATACTTTCGGACCAATAGGACCATATATTCTAACAAAAGATGAAGTGAAAGATTACAATAACCTTAATATGTTTTTAGATGTGAATGGTGAGAGAATGCAAACTGGAAACACTAAAGATATGATATTTAATATAGAACAACTCGTTTCTTACATGAGTCACTGTATGACCTTATATCCAGGTGATATATGCTGCACTGGAACACCTAATGGTGTCGGGGAAAATATGAAACCACCTAAATTTTTAAAAGGTGGAGAAGAATTAATTCTCGGTATTGATAAGTTAGGAAAGCAAAAACACAGAGTTGTAAAAGGTTAAAACTTAGCTTAAATATGTTAATTAAAAATAATGCCCTCGTGGTGAAATTGGTAGACACAAAGGACTTAAAATCCTTGCCCTTTTGGGAGTGCCAGTTCGAGTCTGGCCGAGGGCACCACTCATATGAATAAATTACATTTTATTTTTGATAAAAATAAGAAATCTCAAAACTTTAAGAAAAAACTTTCAAAAAAGTTTAAAAACTATTCTCCACTAAAATCTTCCGTCATTGTAGTTTTTGGTGGTGACGGATTTATGTTAAAGAATTTAAAAAAATATTACAAATTTAATAGGCCTTTTTACGGAGTTAATTGTGGTTCTTACGGATTTTTGATGAATAATTCAAACATAAATCATTTAGAGCGGAAAATATCAAAATCTAAAAAAACAGTTATAAATAGTTTGTCAGTTAATTGTTCCTACGGTAATGGTTTAAAAAAAAAATTAATTGCTATAAATGAAATCTCAATTTTTAGACAAAGTAAACAAACTGCTTCTTTAAATATTACTGTTGGAAAAAAACAAGTTATTAAAAACCTTATAGGTGACGGCGTTCTAGTGTCGACACCAGCCGGAAGTACAGCCTATAATTTATCAGTACATGGGCCAATTTTATCTCTAAACTCTGGAAAGTTAGCAATAACACCTATTAGCCCATTTAGGCCGAGAAGATGGAAAGGAAAAATAATTTCAAATAAGTCAGTAGTTAGAATAAGGAATTTAAATCAAGAAAAAAGACCAATAGCAGCAGTAGCCGATAATATAGAGTTGAGAAATGTTAGAAGTCTTTCAATCAAGAGAAATAGAAAGATTAATATAAGATTACTTTTTGATAGCAATAGAAGTTTAGTTAAAAGAATTAAAAGTGAAATTAAAAGACAGCAAAGCTCTAAGAGATAACCTCCTGTAAATGAATTATAAAGCCATCATATTCTATTTAGGTCTTTTTATATTTCCTCTTTCTGCACTTGCATTTTTAAACATTCTTTATTCAACTTATTTTGACTATTTTTTAAGTATTGAGTCTTATACCATAACTTTTTTTTTAACTTTAATAGCAGGCTCATTTTTTTGTTTTTATGGGAAAAATGCTTTAAAAAAAGTAAGTTTCTATGATCAATTAGTATTAATTATTTTAGTATATTTTACTTCATCAATATTTATCTCATTACCTTATTACCTAAGTAATTATCAGATAACATTTGTCGATGCTATTTTTGAGAGTTTTTCAGGATTAACTACGACAGGATTTACTATATTTGAAAATATTAAATATCTCGACCCTACATTGATACTATGGAGATCATCTTCTCAGTGGATTGGTGGTTTGTACTTTATTATATTTTTAATAATTATTTTTTCAAACAATCAATACAATTTTAGATTAAACCATTTAGTGTATACGGGAAATATGGGATCCTTTTCAAAATCAAATACTAAAAATATTTTACTTCAAATTTTTTTAGTTTACTCATTATTAACCTTATTAATTTTTGTAATATTAAATTTAGGCGATGTCAGATTATTTAATTCATTAAATCTCTCGATGACTGTAATTTCAAATGGTGGATTTCTACCGACAAATAGTCTTAACCAAATATTTTTAAGTGATAAGTATATTCTTGCAATAGCTCTATTAATACCAACTATAAATATTTTTTTTCTATTTAATCTATTTAACAAAAAGAAAATTATTTATAATCATCAAGAAGACTTATTTTTGTTAATATTTATTTTAGCTCTCACTTTAGTTATGTTTTATTCATTTAAAAATGTTGAAATAAGTGACGTTTTTATAGATATAGTTAGTAGTATAAGCAACTCAGGTATCTCTTTTACCAGCTCTAAAAACGGAGCCATTGTTTTTATTTTTTTATGTGCCCTAGGAGGATCATTGATCTCGAATTCATCTGGAATAAAATTTATTAGAATATACATATTAGTAAAAACAGCGGCTGCAGAAGTTATAAAATTAGTTAGACCAAACAACGTGTTTAATAACACAATATTCTACTCAGAGAAAAAAGTAGATAATCAAATAATAAACCTATCATTTTTAGTTTTTATATCCTTTTTTATCAGTATCTTTATACTTTCCAGCATACTAGTTCTTGATGATATAAATTTTGAAAACTCTTTTAAATTATCCATACTGACATTAACCAATACAACTAATTCATCTTTATATGGAGTAAGTAATATCAATTTTACTAATCTTTTGAGCAGTACGAAATTATTTTTAATAATATTTATGATAATTGGTAAAATTGAGTTAATATCTATTCTTATTTTGTTCAAAAAAATTTTTTTTAAAGAATAAGCAAGTATGTCAAAGATCGTTATAATTGGTGCTGGCGCAATGGGTTCAGCTTTCGCTTTGCCCTGTATAGACAATAAACACGACGTTTGTATTATTGGAACACATCTAGAAAATGATTTCATTGATAACTTAAATGCTAATGGCAAATTACATCCTGGATTAAATATAAAATTAGATAAATCCATTAAAATCCTTAAGTTTGAAAATTTAAATAAGTTTTTGGATACAAACACTGATTTAATTGTTTTAGGAATAAGCTCCAAGGGAATTGAATGGGTCTCTGATCAGCTAAGTAAGATTTTCAAAAATAAAAAAATTCCTAATTTATTAATGCTCACTAAAGGTTTAAGTATTCACAATAATAATTATGAGTTGTTAGTTGATAAATTGAAAAGATTATTATCCAATCAAGGCATAAACGAAGTTAATATATCTGCTGTTGGCGGTCCCTGTCTTGCTGCAGGATTAGCTAATAGAGTTCATAGTAGTGTTGTCATAGCTAACAAAGATATAAAAACTGCAAAAAAAATTGCTGACATGTTAAACACAAGTTATTACCACACGTCTTTCTCTGAAGATTTAAATGGCGTTGAAGTTTCAGCTGCAATTAAAAATATATTTTCTATGGCAGTTGGTGCTGCAAAAGGTTTATGTAGTAAAAATATTTCAAAAGATATAAGAGATAAAAATTACTTAAATACATCTTCAGCATTAATAAAACAATCGATACATGAAATGGAAGTATTTGTTGAACATTTAAAAGGAAAAAAAGAAACAGTAAAAGGTTTAGCAGGTTTAGGCGATCTATACGTAAGTTCAGGCGGAGGAAGAAATGCTAGAATGGGATCTTATATCGGTGAGGGATTAACCTTTTCTGAGGCAAAAAAAACAAAAATGGAAAAAGTTACGGTAGAAGGAGCAGATTTAGCAAAGGAAATTGCAAAAAAAGTAAACGAAGATTTTGATAATAAAAAATTACCTTTAATGTTAGCTATGATAAATGCAATAGTAGAAGATAAAAAACTTGAACTTAATTGGGAAGCTTTTAGATAATGAGAAAATTTATTATTTCTATAGATGCTGGAACAACTTCAAACAGGGCAATACTTTTTGATTTAAAGGGTAAGCCTGTTTTTTCATCACAAAAAGAATTCACACAGTTTTTCCCAAAAAGTGGATGGGTGGAACACAATCCTGAAGAAATTTGGAACACTACAAAGAAAGTTTTAAAAGATGTCATTTTAAAAGCTAAAAAATTACGTGGAAAAGTTTTAGCAATTGGAATTACCAATCAGAGAGAGACAACAGTTTTATGGGATAAAAAAAGCGGTAAGACAGTTTACAAGGCTATAGTTTGGCAAGATCGTAGACAAGCTGAATACTGTAAAAAATTAAAAAAACAAAATAAAGAAACTCTAATATTTAATAAAACAGGTCTTCCAATTGATTCTTATTTTTCAGGCACAAAAATAAAATGGATATTGGACAATGTTTCAACTGCCAAAAAATTAATGAACAAAAAACAACTTCTTTTTGGAACAATTGATAGCTTTTTAATTTGGAGGCTTACAAAAGGTAAAGTTCACGCTACTGATGCAACCAATGCAAGTAGAACTATGATTTTTAATATTTCTACAAACAAGTGGGACGACACTATTCTTAAAATATTAAAAATTAAAAAACATATCCTCCCAGAGGTAAAAAATTGTGCTGATGATTACGGATATACACATTCATCAATTACTGGTATGTCAATTCCAATAACAGGAGTTGTTGGTGATCAGCAGTCTGCTTCAATTGGCCAATGTTGTTTTGAACCTGGCTCATTAAAAAGTACTTACGGAACAGGTGCTTTTGTATTGTTAAACACTGGTTATAAAAAGATTTATTCTAAAAATAGATTACTCACTACGATTGGTTATAGAATTAACAACAAGACCACTTATGCTATGGAAGGGTCTATTTTTATTGCTGGAGCTGGTGTTCAGTGGTTAAGAGATAGAATGAAATTTTTTAAGAAAGCTTTCGAAACAGAAAAGATTTTAAAGTCTTTAAAAGATAATAGAGATGTATATTTAGTTCCAGCATTTACTGGTATGGGTGCGCCATATTGGAACCAGCAATCTAGAGGTGTTTTAAGCGGGTTAACAAGAGATACAGGTCCTAAAGAAATAGTAAGAGCTACAATAGAGTCTGTTGCTTACCAAACGCATGATTTGTTTGAAGCAATGAAACATGATGGATTAAGGCCAAGAATGGTTAAAGTAGATGGTGGAATGGTTATGAATAATTGGTTTTCTCAATTTTTATCTGATGTAGTAAACGTAAAAGTTTACAGACCCAAGGTTCATGAGACTACAGCATTAGGCGCGGCATTCATGGCTGGTTTAAAAATTGGAGTGTATAAATCTTTAAAAGATATTTCCAAAAACTGGAACTTAGAAAAAAAATTTACTCCCAAAATGAAAAACAGCGACAGAAAATCACTACTATTAGGATGGTCTAAGGCCATTAAAAGAGCACTCATTAATTAAATCAATTTAAAGTTGTATTTTTTTTTAAGAATTAGGTCTGTACAAATAAGTTCTATTTTGTTTCAATTAATAAATTAACAAACAACAGAGGGGAATTAATGTTAAAAACATTGAAAACTATAATAGCTGTTGCTGTTTCATTTTCTATACTTGCTATTTCTAATGCTTTTGCAGACGGTCACATGGCTGCAATTAAGAAATGGTCTAATGGTGAGTTTAGTCTTTCAACTCTTTCAGCAAAAGAAAGAGAAAAAGAACTACAATGGTTTCACGATGCTGCAAAGCCGTTCAAAGGAATGTCTATAAAAGTATTGTCAGAAACTATTCCTACTCACGAGTATGAATCAAAAGTTTTAACAAAAGCTTTTGAAGAAATTACTGGGATTAAAGTAAATCACCAGTTACTTGGAGAAGGTGACGTAGTAATGGCAGTACAAACACAGATGCAAACTAACGTAAGTATTTACGATGCATACATCAATGACTCAGATTTGATTGGTACTCACGCTAGAATGCAACAAGCTGTAAACCTAACGAAATGGATGGCCGGAGAAGGTAAAGATGTTACTTTACCAACTTTAGACTTAAATGATTTCATTGGTAAACAGTTTACTACAGGTCCAGATGGTGACTTATATCAGTTACCAGACCAACAATTTGCTAACCTTTACTGGTTTAGAAAAGATTGGTTCGACAGACCTGAAATCAAAAAAGGTTTTAAAGCCAAATACGGATACGATTTAGGTGTACCATTAAACTGGTCTGCTTATGAAGACATCGCTAAATATTTCTCAGAAGATGTGAAAAATATTGACGGTGTTAGAATTTACGGTCACATGGACTACGGTAAAAGAGCTCCTGACTTAGGTTGGAGAATGACTGACGCGTGGTTATCAATGGCTGGAGCAGGTGATGTTGGAAAACCTAATGGAATACCAGTGGACGAATGGGGAATAAGAATGGAAAAAGGTTCTTGTAACCCTGTTGGAGCTTCTGTAACAAGAGGTGGAGCTGCTAATGGTCCTGCTGCTGTATACGCAATCAGAAAATGGGATGAGTGGTTAAGAAACTACGCTCCTCCAGGTGCTGCGGCTATGGACTTCTATCAGTCTTTACCGTCACTATCTTCTGGAAACGTTGCTCAGCAAATATTCTGGTACACAGCTTTCACAGCTTCTTTAGTAGGAAAAAATCCTAACAATAAAGTTGTTGATGATAAAGGTATGCCGTTATGGAGAATGGGCCCATCACCAAAAGGACCTTATTGGGAAGAGGGTATGAAGCTTGGATATCAAGATGCTGGATCATGGACTTTATTTAAGTCTACACCAGTTAAAAATAGAAAAGCTGCATGGTTGTACGCTCAATTCGTTGTATCAAAAACAGTAGATCTTAAGAAAAGTCACGTAGGTTTAACTATCATTAGAGATAGTTCGATAGACCACAAATCTTTCACAGAAAGAGCACCAGCACTTGGTGGACTAGTTGAGTTCTACAGATCAAACAACAGAAATATTTGGTCACCAACAGGTGTAAACGTTCCGGACTATCCGAAACTTGCACAAATCTGGTGGCAACAAATTGGAGATGTAAACTCAGGTGCGTTTACTCCACAACAAGCTATGGATCGTCTTGCAGAAGAGATGGACTTAGTTATGTCTCGTATGGAAGCTGCTGATAAAGGTAGCAATGCATACGGTGGATGTGGACCAAGACTTAATAAGCCAAGAGAAGCTTCTTATTGGCTAAATAAGAAAGGCTCACCAAAAGCTAAACGTAATGAGAAACCTCAAGGAAAAACTGTTCCATACGCAAAAGCTTGGAAATAGTAAGAGGTTAATCTAAATTGAAAAGGGGGCACTAGCTGCCCCCTTTTTTTAAAACTAAATTTTAAATTATGAGTCTAGAATTAAAAAATGTAGAAAAAAAAGTTGGAATAGATACTCATATTCATCCTACAAGTCTTAAATTAGAGAAAAATACAATAAATGTACTTCTCGGTTCCACACTAGCTGGGAAGACAACTTTAATGCAAATAATGGCAGGGTTAGATAAACCAACCTCAGGTGAAATATGGTTTGATGGAAAAAATGTTACTGGTATGAAAGTACAAAAAAGAAATTGTTCTATGGTTTATCAGCAATTTATTAATTATCCAAATTACACAGTTTATGAAAATATCGCTTCCCCATTAGTAATTACGGGAGTTAAAACTGACGAAATTAAACAAAGAGTAGGAAAGGTGGCTGAACTTTTAAAATTATCAGCAATGCTTAATAAAAAACCTGACGAATTATCAGGCGGACAACAACAAAGAACTGCATTAGCAAGAGCTTTAGTAAAGGACTCAGATTTAATTTTATTAGATGAACCTCTTGCAAATTTAGACTTTAAGCTTAGAGAGGAATTAAGAGAAGAATTACCAAAATTATTTGAAGATAGAGATTGTATAGTTGTTTATGCAACAACAGAGCCATCTGATGCATTAATGATCGGTGGAAATACAGCAACACTATTAGAAGGAAGAGTAATTCAATACGGGAAAACTCTAGATGTTTATAATAAGCCTGAAAATTTAATTTCAGCTAAAGTTTTTAGTGATCCTCCAATGAATATAGCTGAAATCACAAAAAGAGGAGATAATTGTAAATTTACAGATAATGATGTTCAATGGAAATCATCAGTAAAAATCAAAGATGGTACTTATAGAATAGGTATAAGACCGCATAATATTACTACTTATAAAGAGGGAAATAATTCAGTTGAAATTAACGGTAAAGTTCAAATTTCTGAACTTAGTGGGTCAGAGAGCTTAATACACTTTACAAACGGAAATTTAAGCTGGGTTTCATTGTCTAATGGTACCCAACAAAAAAATGTTGGAGAAGATACTAAACTATACATGAACACAGACGAGTTTTTATATTTTGATCAAAATAACAGATTGGTGAACAATGGCTAAAATTACTTTAAAAGATTTAAGTCACAGCTATTTAGAGCAACAGAATAGTAATTCTGATTGGGCTTTAAGAGATGTTAATATTGATTGGAAAGACGGTGGAGCATATGCACTTTTAGGTCCATCTGGATGTGGAAAAACAACTTTGTTAAATATTGTTTCAGGCTTATTAAAACCAACAAAAGGTAATGTCTTGTTTGATGACAAGGATATGACATTACTAAATCCAGTTGAAAGAGATATTGCACAAATATTTCAGTTTCCAGTTATTTACGACACAATGTCAGTTTACGATAATTTAGCTTTCCCTT
This sequence comes from uncultured Pelagibacteraceae bacterium, assembly GCA_902633335.1. Taxonomy (GTDB): domain Bacteria; phylum Pseudomonadota; class Alphaproteobacteria; order Pelagibacterales; family Pelagibacteraceae; genus Pelagilacustribacter. Next base: position 53,474 of record CACPFY010000003.1, read on the forward strand.
TAAAAAATAGAGGTCTTTCTGACTCACAGATTGCCTCTAAAGTTAAAGAAATAGCTGAGATGCTTGAGTTAACAACTACACTAAACAATAGAGCATCTGGGTTAACAGCTGATGGTAAGCAAAAAATTTCCTTAGGTAGAGGGCTTGTCAGATCAGATGTAAATGTAATTATGTTTGATGAACCATTAACTGTTATAGATCCACATTTAAAGTGGGTTTTAAGATCTAAATTAAAAGAACTACACCAAAAAATTAACCGTACTATGATTTATGTGACACACGATCAAACAGAAGCCCTAACTTTTGCAGATCAAGTTGTAGTCATGCATGAAGGTCAAATCGTACAAACTGGGACACCTGTTGAATTATTTGAGAAACCCAAACATACTTTTGTTGGACATTTTATTGGCTCACCCGGAATGAATATACTCCCTTGTGAAATTAAAAATGGTGAAATAAATTTCAGTGGTCAAAAAATTCAAAGTCATAAGACTATAAAAAAATCAAATTTTAGCAAAACTCAAATAGGTATTAGACCAGAATTTATTAATTTTTCAAAAGATGGGATTCCAGTCAAAATTAAAAGAGTAAGCAATACTGGAAGACATAAAATTGTTGATACAGAATGTAACGGGGGAAATATTAAAATATTATCCAACGCCTCTACTGAAATTCCAAGTGGAAGCGCTCATATAACTTTCAATCAAAAATATACTTATGTTTATGGAGATAACTGGATTATAGAATAATGAATAAAACTATTAATCAAAAAGCTTGGTATTTTGTAATTCCCGTATTTGTTCTTGTTGCATTTAATGCAGCTATTCCTTTAATGACAGTAGTAAATTATTCATTTCAAGAAACTTTTGGGAATAACGTATTTGCTTGGGAAGGCACAAGATGGTTTAAACAAATTCTGTTATCCGAAAGATTTCATGCTTCATTAGGAAGGCAATTTGCTTTTACTTTTATAATACTTCTTATTCAAATACCTCTAGGTATTGCAATTGCTTTGACGATGCCAAAAAAAGGTTGGGGAGTACCAGTTTGTTTAATTTTAATGTCTATGCCACTTCTTATACCTTGGAATGTTGTTGGAGCAATGTGGAATATTTTTGCGCTTCCAGATATTGGATTTCTTGGCTATACATTAAACTCAGTTGGTTTTGATTATAATTTTACCCAACAACCTGGTGATGCTTGGTTTACAACTATTCTTATGGATGTTTGGCATTGGACATCATTAGTGGTTCTTTTATCTTACGCAGGACTTAACTCAATTCAACCAGCTTATTATCAAGCAGCAGAAATCGATGGAGCAAGTAGGTGGGCTACTTTTAGATATATTGAATTACCAAAAATGAAAAAAGTTTTAACTTTAGCCATCTTATTAAGATTTATGGATAGCTTTATGATTTATACCGAGCCATTTGTTTTAACAGGAGGAGGACCAGGAAATACTACAGCATTTTTATCCATTGATTTAGTTAAAATGGCATTAGGTCAATTTGATTTAGGACCAGCGGCAGCAATGTCTTTGATTTATTTCTTTATAGTTCTTTTAGTCTGTTGGGTATTTTATAATTTAATGATGAAAAATGAGGCGCAATCATGAAAAAATATAAATGGTTAGTTCCTACATTATATATAATTTTTTTAATGCTTCCGATTTATTGGTTGATCAATATGTCTTTTAAGACGACTACTGAGATTATAAATACCTACTCGTTGTGGCCGCAAAAATTCACATTAGAAAATTATGTAAAAATATTTACAGACAGTACTTGGTATATGGGTTACGTAAATTCAATTACATATACAGTATTTAATACGGTTATTTCAGTAGCAGCTGCTTTACCAGCAGCTTATGCATTTTCAAGGTATAAGTTTTTAGGTGATAAACATTTATTCTTCTGGCTATTAACTAACAGAATGGCTCCCCCAGCAGTTTTTGCTTTACCGTTTTTTCAATTTTATTCTTCAGTAAATTTATTTGATACTCATATTGCTGTTGCCTTATCGCATTGCTTATTTAATATTCCTTTAGCAGTTTGGATTTTAGAGGGATTTATGTCTGCAGTTCCAAAAGAATTAGACGAAACAGCTTATGTAGATGGATATTCTTTTGGAAGATTTTTCTTTAAAATATTCGTGCCAACTATTGCAGCTGGAATAGGTATTACTATGTTTTTCTGCTTCATGTTCTCCTGGGTTGAGCTTTTATTAGCTAAAACTTTGACAGCCACAGAGGCTAAACCAATAGCTGCCACTATGACAAGAACGGCTAGTACTTCGGGATATGAACTTGGTTTATTAGCTGCAGCAGGAACTTTAACAATAATTCCAGGAGCTATTGTAATTTACTTCGTTAAAGATTACATCGCTAAAGGATTTGCGATGGGAAGGGTTTAATGTTTACAAAATTATACTCAGCTACTTGGGGGGATGTTGGAAAAGCAAAAGAAAAAGGTTTTTTTGATTTTGATTTATTTTCATGGATGGCTTGGACATGGCAAACGGCTGCTTTTTTCATTTTTATAGCTTTATGTATAACGGTAATGCTTATTTGGGAAAAGAAAGTACCAGGAGGTTCTCCAAGAAAAGGTATTTTAGGTTTAGATACAACTAGAGGTGATAGATTATTTGTTTCTTTATTAGGAAGTGCGTTTATTCATTTAGCATGGTTAGGTCTCGTGGGTAGTCTCTTGTGGATAGCATCAATTATTTGTGTTGCTTATTTTATTGTTGTATTTAAATACGTATAACAAATGGTCAAAGTAGGAATTAATGGTTTTGGTAGAATAGGGCGGCTTATTTTAAGAGCTTTATTAGAAAACTATAAAGGTAAAATTCAAGTAGTAGGCATTAATGATCTTGGTTCTATAGAAGCCAACGCTCACCTAATCAAATTTGATAGTACACATGGCACATTAAATCATGAAGTAAAGACAACTAAAGAAGGTTTTCAAATTGGAGATCAAAATATCAAAGTTTTTGCTGAAAGAGATCCTGCTAAGTTACCTTGGGGTAAGATAGGAGCTGATGTAGTTTTGGAGTGCACAGGTTTCTTTTTAGATAAAAAAACTGCTGGCAAACATATTGAAGCTGGAGCTAAAAAAGTAATTATATCTGCGCCAGCAAAAGAGGTAGATTTTACAGTAGTTCAAGGAGTAAACAGCAAAGATTTGAAAAAAGAACATAATGTAATTTCTAATGGCTCTTGCACTACTAACTGTTTAGCACCAGTTGCGATGGTTTTAGAAAATACTTTCGGTATTGAATATGGTTATATGACTACTATTCATAGTTACACGGGAGACCAAAAACTTTTAGATACATTGCACAAAGACTTGAGAAGAGCCAGAGCATCAGGGGACGCGATGATACCAACTTCAACGGGCGCCGCTAAAGCAATGAGTTTAGTATTACCAAGTTTAAAAGGAAAACTCGACGGAACAGCCATAAGAGTACCAACACCTAATGTATCTTTAATAGATCTTACATTCGTACCGAATAAAGAAGTAAGTTCTGAAAGTATTAATGATGCTATGATTAAAGCAGCTAAAGGACCTTTAAAAGGAATATTGGCAACTAATTCAGCTCCTTTAGTTTCTAAAGATTTTAATCATAACCCACATAGTTCAATATTTGATTTAACACAAACTCAAGTTATAAAAGGTAAATTTAGTAGAGTATTATCTTGGTATGATAATGAATGGGGTTTTTCAAATAGGATGTGTGATACTGCAATTCAAATAGCAGGACTGATTTAATTTTTAATATTTTTTTCTGCCTCTTCAATCAATTTTAAAGTGCTTGGAGGTATATCCTTATTTAATATTTCTTTTGATTTCTGAACAGTGGGATCTTTAATTTTTTTAAAAGGTTTGGAATTATTTATTTCGTTAACAGCATCTAAAATATCTGAAATATTATATTTTTGGTTCATTGTTTATTTCTCCCAGTCAAATTTTGGAAAGGTATCAAAAACTTGCAGAACCTTATCTGACCACTGATTACAAACCTTTGCATAGTCTTCATCAGTAGTGTTTAGGCACTTTAAGTAAGAAATTTTCTTTTGATCCTTTTTGTAAACAGCAATGTCAATAGGAGGACCAACTGTAAGGTCACTTTTTAGAGTTGAGTCCATAGAAATTAATGCACATCTTGATGCATCACCTATTGAAACATTAGGAGTTATAACTCTATCTAAAATAGGTTTTCCATATTTAACTTCACCTATTACAAGGTATGGTTTGCTGTCAGCTGGTCTTATATAATTACCTTGCGGATAAACCATATACAGTTCAAGCGATTGACCTTTTATCTGACCTCCGATTATGAAAGTGGATCCCAAAACTGAGCTATCGGTGTTAACACCATCGGGCGATGAGTGCTTCACATTGAGTTTTCCTATATAAGAAGCAATTTGCTCAAAGTCTTTACAAGTATTTAAATTTAAAGCGCCATTTTTATTTTTTATATCTTTTTCTATTGTTTTAAAAACCGCTTGAGATGTAGCTAAATTACCTGATGTCACTACTATTATTGTTCTATCTCCAACATCGTAAGTTAACATTTTAGAATAAATATTTACATTGTCCAAGCCAGCATTAGTTCTTGAGTCTGAGGCTACTACTATTCCTTCTTTCGTTTTAATACCTACACAATATGTCATGTTGAATACTTATTTAAAATTAACTAACTTTTCAATTCTTTATTATCATATCTAACATCTAAAATTCGCATTTGATTGTAGAAAAAATAACTAGAATATTATGGCTATTATGTGGAAAAAGTACAATTCAAAAAACACTTATGATGAGTACTTAAACTCGGAAAATAAGCTCCGAAAGCAAGCTCTGATAATTTCTCATATTTTAGAGAGACACGGAATTAAAAAATTAAACGAAATCGAGAAAAATTGTGCAAGCACGATTAACTCAAGAGGAATTAATTTTAGAGTTTATTCTTCAGGTAAAAAATTACAAGAAAAGCAGTGGCCTCTTGATATTATTCCAAGAATAATTCTTAAGAAAGACTGGTCTAAAGTTGCTAGAGGATTATTGCAAAGAGTTAAAGCGTTAAATTTATTTATTGATGATGTTTATAACGATAGAAAAATATTTAAGGACAATATTATACCTGAGGAATTAGTTTTCGATTCCCCATACTATTTGCGAGAGTGTTATGGTTTCTCACCAAAATATAAAGCATGGTCAAATATATCAGGGATTGATTTAATTAGAAATATTGACGGAGAATTTTTAGTTCTTGAAGACAATTTAAGAGTACCTTCTGGAGTATCATATATGTTGGAAAATAGAATGGTAATGAGAGATGTTTTTCCAGAATTATTTACAAAATATAAAGTTTCATCAGTACATCAATACCCTAATAAACTTTATCACTGTATGCTCGAATGCGTTCCTAGAAAGACAACAAATCCACATATGTGCGTTTTAACACCTGGAAGATATAACTCAGCATACTTTGAACATAGATTTTTAGCAGAACAAATGGGAATAGCTTTAGTCGAAGGAAAAGATTTATTCGTAGAAAAAGATTTAGTTTACATGAAAACAGTTAAAGGACCGTTAAAAGTAGATTGTATTTACAGAAGAATTGATGATAATTTTTTAGATCCAAAAGTATTTTATAAACATTCAATTTTAGGTGTACCAGGTTTATTTAAATGTTGGAGAAAGGGAAATGTGGGTATTATAAATGCCCCTGGAACAGGAATAGCAGATGACAAAGCAATTTACTCTTATGTAGATCAGATGATAAAATATTATTTAGATGAGGACCCTAAGATTAAACAAGTCCAAACTTTTTTATGTAGAAAAAAAATTCACAGAGAACATGTAATAGATAATATTTCTAAACTTGTTGTTAAACCAACTAATGGATCTGGTGGAAATGGAATACTAATAGGACCAAAATCATCTAAAAAAGAAAGAGATGACATGGTAAATAAAATCAAATCTAAACCGAATGATTATATTGCCCAACCTTTAGAAATTCTTTCAACAACACCAACTATTTCTGATGAAGGTATCCAACCTAGACATTTAGATTTAAGACCGTTCATTTTATCTGGTAAAACTTCCTGGGTTACTACGGGAGGTCTAACTAGAGTTGCGCTTAAAAAAGGAAGCACAATAGTTAATAGCTCGCAAGGTGGTGGGTCAAAAGACACTTTAATTGTAGATAGATAAAAAACTAACAGCCTTTAAAAGAGGAAGACATATTCTTAATTAAATCAAAATACAAAGTTTTTCCTGGATTTAGAGTAGCTCCTAATGGGTCTATAACTCCAGTCTTAATATTTGTATCCTTTGCTACTACTTTGATTATGTCAGGGTTAAATTGAGGTTCAGAAAATACACAACTTACTTTTTCATGTTCAATCACTTCTCTAATCTCAGACAATTGTTCTGCACCAGGTAATACATCTGTATTTACTGTGAAAGCTCCCAAAACATTTACATCAAATCTTTTTTCAAAATATTGGTAGGCGTCATGAAAAACAATTGATTTAAAATCTTTATTTAATTCAGATTTTACTTTTTTAGTAAGTTTATCTAATTCTTTGTGTGCTTTTTTTAAATTATCTTTATATTTAGATGCGTTTACTTGATCTTTTTCAATTAGATGTTCTGCCATTTCACTTAAAATTACTTTTGCATTCATTGGATCAAGCCAAATATGTGGATCATGTTCACCATGAGCATGTTCGTGATGATCATCATGTTTATCTTCTTTATGACCATGTTCTTTATGACCATGTTCTTTATGTTCATCATGCCCATGATCATCATGCCCTTCAAATATATTTCTTTCTCTAAATTCTAATTTTTTTAAACCCTTAATTTCCATTAATTCTATTTTTTCCGCTTTTTTTGCTATTGATTTTAATGGTTTTTCTAAAAAATTTTCTAAGTCTTCGCCAACCCAAAATATTAAGTCAGCATTTTGTAACATTTTTGCATGTGATGGTTTTAAAGCAAATCCATGCGGAGAAGCATAACCATCTACAATTAAATCTGGTTTACCAACTCCATCCATTAAATAACTTGCTAATGAGTGTATAGGTTTTATTGACGTAACTACTTTGATATCAGCATTTGCCGGAGTAAAAATAACTAAAAGAGATAATAATGAAGCTATTAGCGGTAATTTTTTAATGTTTTTCATAATATAGATATGTTAAAGTTGTTATAATATAACAGTATGTAATAATATAACATTTGAAAGTCAAGTGATAAAATGAGCTTAAATCAAAATATCTTAGTAAAATTAAAACAAGCAGGTCTTCGTATAAATAATAAATGGCTTGTTAAAGATGTATCTCTACAGATTGAAAAAGGTAAAATAGTTACTCTTATTGGCCCGAATGGTTCTGGAAAAAGTACAACCGCAAAAATTGCACTTGGGATCTATAAAAAAATTAATGGGGAAGCTAAAAAATATACAAATAAAGTTGGATATGTTCCTCAAAAAATTTCAATCGATTGGACATTACCACTAAGAGTAAGTGATTTCATGGTACTTACTGAAAATCTTAAAGAGGAAGCTATTAACGATGCTCTATCATTAACGGGTGTCATACATCTCAAAGATAAAAATTTAGGAGACTTATCAGGCGGGGAATTTCAAAGAGTTCTGCTTGCAAGAGCAATTTCAAAAAAACCAGAACTATTAGTTCTTGATGAACCAGTACAAGGGGTTGATTTTACAGGTGAAATTGCTTTATACGAACTTATAAAGAAAATTTCTGATGAATTAAATTGTGGAATTTTATTAATTTCCCATGATCTGCACACTGTAATGAGTGCTACGGACCACGTTGTTTGCCTAAATGGTCATGTTTGTTGCTCTGGATCTCCAATAGAGGTTGCAAAAAATAATGAATATAAAGCTTTATTCGGAGAACAGGCTTCTCAAATATTGTCAAGATACGAACATAGACACGATCACATTCATACAAATGAAGGAAAGATAAAAAAAAATTAAATGTTAGATGATTTCTTTATAAGGGCTTTAATAGCTGGACTTGGTATTGCAATTGTAACAGGTCCCCTTGGATGTTTCGTTATATGGAGACGATTGTCATATTTTGGTGATACTCTTGCTCATTCCGCTTTACTTGGAGTTACACTCGCCTATACTTTAGAATTTAATATTGCCATTTCAGTATTTATTATTTCATCTTTAATTGCGTTAATTCTAATAGATCTACAAAAAAGAACTAATCTACCAGGCGATGCTTTACTAGGACTTTTAGCTCATTCCTCCTTGGCAGTTGGATTAGTTGTTATTGGATTTTTAACATTTATAAGGTTCGATATTATGGGATTATTATTTGGAGATATATTAGCAGTTACAACTGATGATATATTCATTATATGGATAGGTGGTCCGTTAATATTAATAATACTTAAATTAATTTGGAAACCTTTATTTGCATCAACAGTAAACTATGAACTGGCAGAAGCCGAGGGATTAAATCCTGACAGAGCTAAAGCTATATTTACTATTTTAATGGCAGGTATCATTGCTATTTCAATTAAAATGGTTGGACTATTATTAATTACAGGAATGTTAATTATACCAGCTGCAATGGCTAGAAATATTTCTTCGAGCCCACAAATGATGGTAATTTATTCAGTGATTGGGGGATTGTTGTCTGTAATTTTAGGTTTATTAACTTCTTTAGAATTTAATACAGCTTCAGGACCCTCAATAATAGCAGCTGCCTTATTTTTATTCATACTTTCATTATTAAAAATTAAACAATCGATTAAATTGAAAAATTGATGGAGAATCAGTACAATGGCTAAAATGCAAAAAGAATATAATCTATCAAAAAATCAGCAAATAGTTTTTGATATAATCGAAAGATCTAGCGAACCGGTTAAAGCTTACTCAATTCTATATAATGTAAAAAAAAAGGGTATCAAAGCTCCTCCTCAAGTTTATAGAGCTTTAGAAAAATTAATTAAGCTTGGTAAAATTCATAAAGTGGAAAGTAAAAATGCATTCGTAGCTTGTAAAAGTTCTAATTGTGAAATATCAAAAGCTACCGCTTTTTCAATTTGTGAGATTTGTGAAAAAGTCACTGAAATTGCAAACAATAAACTTTCTAATTTCTTAAATAGTTTTGAGGATAAATCTGGCATGAAATATAAAAAGTATAATCTTGAATTTTTCGGATTATGCAAAAAGTGTAAAAAAACTTAATTTTCCCCCATTTTAGCTGATTATAATTCACCTTTTAGTTGCATTACGGTTACATTTACTAATTATACGTGCTAGTTTTTTTAAAAAAATAAGGAGTATACATGAAACATTTTAAAATTATCGTTGCTTTGATTGCAGCTTTGTTCATAACAAAAGCAGTTAATGCTAACGAAATCAAAATGGCTAAAGCGAACTGGGATACTGGTTATTTCCAAGCTGAAATATACAAACAAGCTTTGGAAAAAATGGGCTACAAAGTAACTGAGCCTAAAGCAATTAAGCCTTCAGTATTTTACGTTGCAGCAGCAGCAGGAGATCTTGACCTATGGGTAAACGGATGGTTTGGAACTCACGATGGATATATCAAAGAAGCTAAAGGTAAAGTTAAAAAAGTTGGTTATGTAATGAAAAAAGGTGGCTTACAAGGTTACCTGATCGACAAAAAATCAGCTGACAGCCTTGGTATCAAAAGCGTAATGGATATTAAAAAACACGCAGCAAAATTTGACTCTAATGGTGACGGTAAAGCAGACATGGTAGCTTGCCCTCCAGGTTGGGGATGTGAGAAACAAATCACAAAACACTTTGCTGAACTAGGTTTAGGTGACTTTATAAATCCAGTAAAAGCTGACTACTCAGCATCTATGGCTGACGTAGTTGCTAAATATAAAAACGGTAAGCCAGTATTATTTTATACTTGGACACCGAATTGGACAGTTGGTGCTTTAAAACTTGGACAAGATGTTGTTTGGATAGAAGTTCCATACAGCGCTACAAAAAAAGTAGCAGTATCAAATGCAACAAAATCTAAAATAAATATGGGTTTTGGTGCTGATGATATTCGTCCAGCAGCTAACTCTGATTTCTTAAAAGCTAATCCTAAAGTGAAAAAAATGCTTTCTAAAGCATCTATTCCACTAGCGGATATCGCAGCACAAAACATGAAGATGAATGCTGGTGAGAAAAGCGAAAGAGCAATCAAGAAGCATGCTAAGGAGTGGATTAAAGCGAACCAAAGTACGTTCGACAGTTGGATAAAGTAAGTTTTAGGTAAGTGAGCTTAAAACTTTCACCATCTGACTACGAAGTATACGTTCCGATAGCAGAATGGATTGAAAAACATATTAAGGAGTGGTTGTTCATGCAACGACCACTCTTTAAAAAGTTATCAGCTCCAATAGACTCAGTTTTAAACGGTTTAGACACATTATTTAACTTCATACCATTTCCGATAGTAATTCTTATATTCATGGCTTTTGCATTTAAAACTAATGGATTAAAATTCGCATTATTATCAGCACTAAGTTTAATTTTTATTGACCTTGTTGATTTGTGGCAAGAAACAATGACAACGTTAGCAATGATATTCACAGCAGTTATCTTTTGTATGATAATTGGAATACCTTTGGGAATTGTTGCATCACGAAGTAATTTATTTGAAACTATATTAAGGCCTATACTCGATATAATGCAAACTATACCAAGTTTTGTTTATTTAATTCCTGTTGTGATGTTATTTGGAGTAGGGCTGACACCGGGTGTGGTTGCAACTATTGTATTTGCTTTGCCACCAATTGTTAGACTAACGAACTTAGGAATTAGACAAGTTGGTAAAGGATTTAAAGAAGCTGGTGCGAGCTTAGGTTTATCAAGATTTTTAATTTTAACTAAAATAGAAATTCCTTTAGCCATGAAAACTATTATGGCAGGAGTAAACCAAACGTTAATGTTAGCTTTATCAATGGTAGTTATAGCTGCACTAATTGGAGCAGGGGGTTTAGGATTAACTGTATACGTTGCATTAGGTAGGTTAGATATTGGTGGAGCTGTTGTTGGAGGAACTGGTATTGTTATATTAGCAATTATTTTAGATAGAATAACCCAAAAAATTATTCCTCAAGATAACATTAAATCTAGATAATTTAATTAATTTTTCTAACAAAAAGAACAAAAATGATTGACGTCACAAACATAATCAATGCATATGCAGCTGTAGGAACCATAAACACAATATCATCAAATAACTGAGTTGCTACAAATACAGCTAATGTTCCATTTTGTAAACCGCATTCAAGAGAAATACATTTTCTCTGGGGAATTCCTGAAGCAAACATTTTAGCAATATAATAACCTAAGAAAATCATAGTTAGATTTAGCAGCAAAGATATTAAACCTGCTCTTGTAATAAAACTAATTATTCTGTCCCATTCCTCAACCCAAATAGATATAAAAACAATTAAAAATAATATTACTGATAGCCTTTGAACTAATAAAGTTTTAGATATTATAAAATCAGTCATTAAACTTCTAACAATCATTCCAAAAAGTACTGGCACGGTTACTACAAAAAACATTTTAAGCGCAATATTTAGCATTGAAATTTCTTTAACTATTTCAATACCTAAATAATTAGCTGAATTAAACACTATCAAAGGGACAATAATTATACTTAGTAAGCTTACAACAGCAGTTAATGTTACTGATAAAGCAACATCTCCATCAGCAAATTTAGTTAATATGTTTGAAGTTACTCCACCTGGTGCTGCCGCAATAATCATGACACCCATAGCAATTTCTACAGGTAACGAAATTAAACTTATTAAGATAATAGCTACTATAGGAAGAAGAATAACTTGTGATAAAAAGCCTATAAGAAAATCTTTAGGATTTTTTATTACTCTTAAAAAATCTTGAGCTGTTAAACCTAGTCCAAGACCAAACATGATTATAGCTAAACATATCGGCGCTATACTTTTTGCGATTTCCACTTATTTCTCCCGATGTTACTATGTAACATATACAGAAAAAGGGCCCAAAATGAAACAATCTTGGGTTGTGCTCAACTCAACTTATGATAGATTCGTCTCATATGAGAATCTTAGCTTCAAGAATTAAAAATGCTAAAGAGCTTAAGTACGGTAAGTTAAAAACTAGCTTAATTAAGCCAAAAACTAATCTTCAGTCAGACTTCTACTATCTCTTTAAGAAGAAATCTCTAATCAAAAAATAATTAATTAAATCATTTTTCCCGTATACGGTGCGACATTATTGATAATGATAATTATTCTCATTCTCAGATAATTGAGAACCATTCGCAAAACTAACGGGGGAAATAAATGAGAAAAATAATATTAGCAGTTTCAGCATTATTTTTTGTTTTTGGAAATCTTTTAGCTAACGAAGTAAATATATTCAGTGCAAGACATTACGATTCAGATGTTCAATTGTATGAAAAATTTACAGCTAAAACAGGAATAAAAGTAAATGTTGTATCTGGAAAATCAGGCGCATTAGAGAAAAGAATAATCGCAGAGGGCGGCACAGCAGACTTATATATAACAGCTGATGCTGGTAGACTTGGTGCATTTGCAGCCAACTTACAAGGTGGTTTAACAAGCGACACAATAAAGTCAGCAGTTCCTAGTAATTTTAGAACATCTAAATGGGTTGGAATAGCTAAGAGAGCAAGAATAGTTTATTTTGCTCCAGAGAGAGTTACAGGTGCAGAATTAAGAGGTCTGACTTATGAAAGTTTAGCTGATCCTAAATGGAAAGGCAGATTAGTCATAAGAGCATCTAACAATATTTATAACCAATCACTGGTTGCCTCATTAATTAAAAATAATGGAAAAGGTAAAGTAGCAGAGTGGTCAAAAGGAATGGTATCGAATATGGCTAGATCTCCAAAAGGTAATGACAGAGCACAAATACTAGCAGTAGCAGCAGGAGAAGCTGATATTGCAGTAGCTAATACATACTATTTAGCTCTTATGTTATCAGGCAAAAAAGGTGCTGAGCAACAAGCTGCAGCTAAAAAAGTAAAACCTTTTTTTCCAAATCAAGGCGATAGAGGAACTCACATGAACATAAGTGGCGCAGGACTTGTTAAAGGCGCACCAAACAAAGATAATGCAATTAAGTTAGTTGAATTTTTACTAAGTAAAGAAGCACAAAAGCATATAGTAAATAATACTTATGAGTATCCGATGATTGTTGGGGTTTCACCTCATCCATTAGTGGTTAATATGGGTTTAGATTTTAAACAAGATTTAACAACTAAAGTCGTTAATTATGGCAAAAGACAAGCAGATGCATTAGAAGTAATGACAGCTGCAGGTTGGAAATAATATTAAATATTTAAATGGCAAAGTATAACTTTTGGTTCTTTAGTTCCTTTTTAATTGCTCTAATTGTGGCTTTGCCAGTAATAACTGTATTCTTCAGTTTTTTTTCAGAAACTAGTAATTACCTCACAATATTAAAGAATACATTTCTTTTTGACTATATAAATAACTCATTAATTATTTTAATTTTTGTTTTATCTATAACATTTTTATTAGGTGTAATTTCAGCTTATTTCATATCATTTTACGAATTTCCGTTATGTAACTTTTTTAGTTGGGCTTTGATATTAGCATTTGCAGTGCCAGGTTACATATTTGCATTTTCAATTATTGCTTTTTTTGAAAATTATGGAACTGCTTATTCAATACTCACGAACATGTTTGGTGAATATAATTATAACCCTCATATACCAAAACTAGATGGTATATTAGGATCAATTATAGCTATTAGTTTTTCCTTGTTTCCTTATGTATACGTTTTAACAAGATCATCATTTTTCTATCAATCAAACAACTATATAGAGGTAGGTCAAAACTTAGGTTTATCTGAAAGAGAAACTTTATTTAAAATAATTTTACCTTCTGCCAGACCAGCAATTATTGCAGGTTTAGCCTTAGTTGCTATGGAGTGTTTGTCCGATTTTGGAACAGTATCAATATTTAGCGTTTCAACTCTAACTACTGGAATATATAATTCTTGGTTATCTTTTGATGATCTAAATTTAGCTAACCAAATTTCTTTTATTTTATTGCTGTTTGTTTTTCTACTATTATCCATAGAAATTTATTCAAGGAAAGAGGCCAAATATCATCAACCTAGTAGAGGTTTTAAACCAATTAATAAAATTAAACTAAGTGGAAAAAAATCTTTGTTAGCTTTTTCTTTTTGTTTTTTATTATTTTTTATAAGTTTTATTTTTCCAGTTTCACAGATGATCTATTGGATTTTAAAATTTCCAAAATATATCCAAGACATTAATATTTTGAAAATAAATTTAAATACAATGTATTTGGTAGGTCTGGCTAGTATAGTATTAGTATTTATTTCGTTATTCATCAATTATGGAAGCAGGATATCCAAAAGTAAAATTTTAAATTATTTAACCAATTTTTCAATTTCAGGGTACGCAATTCCAGGTGTGATTTTAGCTGTAGCCTTTATAACTTTATTTAGCAATCTTAGTGAATTATTAAGTGAGAATATGAATTTAGAAAATACCAAAAAACTATTTATAGGATCAATTTTTGGCTTAGTTTTAGCATACTTTATTAGATTCTTTTCCCTTTCTTTTAATGGAATTAAATCTAGTTATGAGAAAATAAATAATTCAATAGACGAGAGTGCGTATTTACTTGGGTATTCAAAAATTAAAACTTTTTCAAACATTCACGTTCCGTATTTGAAAAACAACATAATTTTAATAGTTGTTCTAATTTCGCTTGAGATTATTAAAGAACTACCAATAACGATGATATTGAGACCCTTTAATTTTGAAACTTTTGCTACTCAAGCATATGTCTATGCTTCTCAAGATTTATTAGAAGCCGCAGCATTACCTTCTTTATTTCTTATTAGTTGGGCTACTATCCTCATAATATTTTCTTCGAAATATATACTTTCACAAAAAAACTAATATAATCAAAAAATGTCAAATCGTTTTTTTGAAATTAAAGCCGGTAACTTTGTTGCGAGTGAAAAAAATAAAGTTAACAATGTAAACCTTAAAATAGAAAAAAAAGGTGAAATTGTTTCTTTATTAGGTCCTTCTGGTGTTGGTAAAACAACAATACTGAGAACTATTGCTGGATTGCAAAAACTGAGTTCTGGAGAAATTTTTTTAAAAGATAAATTAATATCCTCAGAAGATGTTCATGTAGAACCAGAGGAAAGAAACATAGCTTTATCATTTCAAGACAATTCTTTATTTCCAAATTATAAAGTAATTGACAATATAAATTTTGGAAAAAAAAGATCTAATGGTAACGGCTTTTCCTATGAAGCAGATGACATTATTAAATTGCTTCATATTGAACCTATTCTAGAAAAATTTCCTCACCAAATAAGTGCTGGTGAAGCTCAACGAGTATCTTTAGCAAGATCATTAATGTCTAAACCAGATTTATTATTATTGGATGAACCTTTTTCAAATATTGATCAAAATTTGAAGGAAGAAATACAATATTCGGTAAAAAAACTATTAAAAAAGATTAATTTAACTACAATAATTGTAACTCACGACTCTTATGAAGCATTTTCTCTTGCTGATAGATGTGGAATAATACTAAATCAAGAGCTAAAACAATATGACATTCCATATAATGTTCATCATGAACCTAATTCATTAGAAGTTGCAAAATTTTTAAATAAAGGTGTTTTTGTTGATGTTAAAGTTGTAACAAATGATTGTGCCGTACATAGTTTGCAACATAAAGAGTTAGGAGAGATAAGGGGCAAGCTACTGAAGAATTATCCGAAAGGAAAAAGTGTTAAATTATTATTACAACCCGAGGATCTTATCCATGATGATCAAAGCAAACTTAAACTTGAGGTAGTTGATAGAAAGTTTAGGGGTACAAACTTTATATACACTTTAAAAACTCAAAAAGGCGAACATATTCCGGTCTTTGTTCATTCTCATCATATTCATCAACACGAAAAATCAGAAAAGTTTGGTATCAAAACTCCTATTTTTATTGACCATTTAGTATGTTTCTAATTAAATAGAAAAATGAAATTTTCATTAGAAATAACCTCTAAAACAGATCTATCAGTTCTTCCTGGTCTGAAAGATGTTTATATCACGATGTTACCTGGTACACATTACAAGGAGGTAGCTAATAAAGCTGATGAGCTAATTAAATCTGGGTATAACCCGATCCCCCATTTTCCCGCAAGATCAATAAAGGATTTAAATGAATTAAAGGACTATGTAAAAATGTGTAAAGATTCAGGCGTAAAACAAGCTTTAGTAATTGGTGGAGGGAGAGAACCTGTAGGGGAATACCACTGCTCGTTGCAATTACTTGAGACGGGATTATTTCAAGGGATGAAGATAGGAATTGCTGGACACCCTGAGGGTTCCCCTGATATATCCGATTCAGAATTAGAAAAAGCTATGAAAGAAAAAACTCCTCTTGCAGATTATATAGTAACGCAATGGCTTTTGGATCCAACAGTAATAGCTAATTTTATTTCAAAACAAACTTTACCAGTTCATGTTGGAATTACTGGTCCCTTAAAAATAAGCAGCTTATTAAAGTTCGCGAGTATTGTTGGGGCAAAAAATTCTATAAATTTTCTTAAATCTAATACGAGTAAAGCTTTAGATTTATTGAAGCCTAGAGATCCTAGCGAATTGATAAATAGCTTAAAGAAAGTTACAGAACACTTTCATATTTATACTTTTGGTGGTCTTAAGGAAACAAATAAATGGTTGGTAGCAAATAATTATGCCAAAGAAAAATAAAAAAGCAAAAAAAATTAAACCAAAGAAAAAATTTAAATTAATATCTTTAAAACCTGAAAAAGTTAATTATGACAAAGTTCGTCATGAAACTTCAGTTGATCAATCTGATAGGCAAGTACCATATAATCTAAGACAAAGTGGGCCAACTAAAGTAGAAATGTTAATTTCTACAAGAGTAAGAAAATCTCCTTATTGGCATTTATCGATGAAAGCAGGTTGTTGGAGAGCTACTGTATATAATAGAATTTATCATCCAAGGGGTTACGTAAGACCTGAAAAGGGTGGAGCAATGGTTGAATATGCAGCAATAAAAAATCATGTAACAATGTGGAATGTTGCTGTTGAAAGACAAATTAGAGTTAAGGGCCCAGATGCAGAAAAATTTGTTGATTATGTAATAACTAGAGACGCAACAAAAATTTCAACAATGAGAGGTCGTTATGTAATTTTATGTAATTATAAAGGTGGAGTATTAAACGATCCTGTTTTGTTAAGAGTTGCAGATGATGAGTTTTGGTTCAGCTTATCAGACTCTGATATAGGTCTTTATTTACAAGGAGTTAATGCAGATAAAAGATTTAATGTTGAAATAGATGAAATCGATGCATGCCCAGTTCAAATTCAGGGTCCTAAATCAAAAGCTTTGATGAAAGACTTAGCAGGTGATCAAGTTGATTTTGATAATATGCCTTTCTATGGGTTGGCTGAAGCAAAAATAGGTGGTCGTAGTTGTGTTATTTCGCAATCAGGTTTTTCTGGAGAAGCTGGTTATGAAATTTATTTAAGAAATGCTACTTTGTATGCTGAGGATATGTGGAATGCAGTTTTAAAAGCAGGAAAAAAACATAAGCTTATGGTTATTGCACCTGCTCATCATAGACGTATTCAAGCAGGTATTCTTTCATGGGGACAAGACTTAGATCATGAAACTAATCCATTTCAATGTAATTTAGGTTATCAAGTTTCTCTATCAGGAAAAGGTGTGTGGGAAAAGAAAACTGATTATATTGGTAAAGAAGCGTTAGAAAAAATGAGAGATCAATTAAGAAACGGAGATAAACCTTATAAGTTACAATTAGTAGGTTTAGAGCTTGGAGGGAAACCTATAGATGATTATGCAAATGATTTTTATCTAATATCTAATAGTGATGGAGGTAAACCAGTTGGATATATTACTTCTCCGTGGTATCATCCAGAAAAAGGAACAAATATAGCAATGGGTTACGTTCCTTATGAGGGCCACTTAAGTGCAACTGGCTTTCCAATTGGTAACCTAGGTAAAAAGTATAAGGTACACTTACCAAAGAAATATTCTAGTAAAGCTGTTGATGCTGTTGTAGTCAAAATTCCATTTACTCAGTCATTTAATGCCAATACTAGAGAGGTCTCTTAGAGCGCCCTTAGCTCAGTTGGATAGAGCATCGGTTTTCTAAACCGAGGGTCGTAGGTTCGAATCCTTCAGGGCGCGCCACTAAAATGCAAAAAAAACTTTATTTTGGAAGAGTTAAATCTAGAAAAATTTCAAAAATTAAACAGCATAATTTTAAATATTTTCAAAAAAAAAATAATATTAATAAACTTGATTTAAAAAAAAAGCTAATATTAGAAATTGGTATTGGAATGGGCGAGAATCTTATTCATTTATCTAAAAAAAATACACAAACAAATATTATCGGTGTAGATCCGTTTATGAATGGAATGGTAAACGTTTCTGACTATAGTATTAGCAACAATATAAAAAATATATATCTTTATCCCTTTGTTTTCCAAAAATTTTTAAATAAATTTAAAAAACTTCGTTTTAATGAAATTTATGTTTTATTTCCAGATCCTTGGCCAAAAAAAAGACATCAGAAAAGACGTTTAGTCAATAGTGATTTCTTAAAGAAAATTTTCAAAATTTTAAAGAAAAATGGAAAGTTTATATTCAACACAGATAACATCAGTTATTTTGAAAATGTTAAAACAATTCTTAAAAACACTCCTAAAATAAAGATAAAAATTATAAAAAGAGTTATAACAATTAAAACTAAATATTATTTAAAAGCAGAGAGAAAAAGAAATAAAATTAATTCTCTTATGTTTTTAAATTAATTATCAATTTTATTTAATCTTTCTTTTAATTTTCTTGGTAAGTTTTTAAACCATTTTTTTTCATCCCCGGATTTAGGAAGTATTTCGCCATATTCTATCATTTGTCTTGGTTTTAAATCTAATATATACACCCAAATATTATCTTTCTTTAAGCTTGTATTTTTTTTAACAATTTCTCTTAAACCTGTTATTAATTTGTTTTTAATTTTCGCTGTTCTACCCGATCTTATATGTCCATATATAAATATTTCAGGTTTTGAGACCATTTTACCACCCATATAATGATCTCCTCTTTTAGAATTATTAAAAACAACTTGTGCAAAATATTTATTTGCACCAGTAGCTTCATTATGAACTTTTGTTATTTTTTTTGCTAATTTTTCTTTTATATTTTTTTTAAATTTAATATTTGATGTGTTAACGAAGTATGTTGGCATAATAAATTATAACTTAGAACTTATCTAATAAAAGAGGTGTATATTCGTATATTTTGTGTTTTAAAAACAATATAACTATATCTTGTGGTTATTTAATCAGATTGAAATTACCTAATAGATTATACATAATTTGTTCTTTGAAATTTAAATTTCAAAATATTGTTAACAATAAAATGAGGGAATCATAAATATGATCAAATCAATTAAAACTTGGATTTTAGTTGGATTTGCATCTCTACTACTTGTGGCTTGTGGCCAAGGTGGAGGCGGTGCTGGTTCTAAAAAATCTAAGACTTTAGACAACACTAAAAAAGCTGGTTTTGTAAAATGTGGAGTTTCACAAGGACTTCCAGGGTTTTCAAATGCTGATGAAGCAGGAAACTGGACCGGCATAGATGTGGACGTATGTAGAGCTGTTGCAGCCGCTGTATTAGGTGATGCTGACAAAGTTAAATATACCCCATTAAGTGCAAAAGAGAGATTCACTGCTTTAACTTCAGGTGAAATCGACGTACTTGCACGTAACACAACTTGGACATTATCAAGAGACGCTGACATTGGATTAACATTTGTTGGTGTAAACTTTTATGATGGTCAAGGTTTCATGGTAAGAAAAGCATCAGGAATCAATTCTGTAAATGATTTCAGAGACGGTATTTCTGCTTGTACAAACACAGGTACAACTACTGAGCTTAACATGAGAGACTTCTTCAATTCTAAAAACATTAAGTATGAACCAATTGCGTTTGAAAAAGCAGACGAAGTTGTTCAAGCTTATGATGCGGGAAGATGTGATACTTATACTACAGATAAATCTGGATTAGCTGCTCAAAGAACTAAATTGAGTAACCCAGATGAGCATAAAGTATTACCAGAAACAATTTCAAAAGAACCATTAGGACCTGTTGTAAGACAAGGTGACTCTGTATGGGAAGATATTGTTAGATGGTCTCTAAACACTATGATCGAAGCAGAAGAGTATGGTGTTAATTCATCAAACGCTTCAAGCTTAAAAGACTCTGATAACCCAGCTATTAAAAGATTAGTTGGTGCTGAGGGTGAATTAGGCGCAGCTTTCGGTTTAGACAATGATTGGAGCTTAAGAATTATCGAGCAAGTTGGAAACTATGGTGAAAGCTATAAAAAGCACATAGCAGACACAGGAATTTTACCTAATAGAGGTCCAAATGAATTATGGACTAAAGGCGGAATTCTTTATGTTCCACCAGCAAGATAATTGCTAATAAAATTAAAAAGGGCTGGATTTATCTGGCCCTTTTTTTTATTCTCCATAAAATGAATTTAAAAAATCTTAAATTAAATTTAAGCAATAAAAACAAAGATTTAATACCTCAAATTTTAACGGTACTATTTTTAATTTTAGTTGTTATTTATTTTACTATTAATGCCCAAAGCAATATGGGCAACAGAGGAATTTCATTTGGATTTGGTTTTTTATCACAAGAGTCTTCCTTTGATATAACTTTTTCACTTATAGATTATGATGGATCTCATACGTACGCTAGAGCTTTTTTAGTCGGTCTTTTAAATACTATTTTAGTTTCTGCGATTGGAATTTTCTTTGCCACGATTTTAGGAGTAACGATCGGTATAGCAAGACTTTCTCAAAATTATTTAGTAGCAAAATCTGCCGAATGGTATGTGGAAATATTTAGAAATATACCTTTAATACTTCAAATTTTTTTCTGGTACTTTGCTGCATTAAGAGCCTTACCTTTGACAGTAGACTCAATCAATTTTTATGATATTAGTTTTTTGAATGTAAAAGGGTGGTATGTTCCAAAATTTGTTTGGACTAACTTTTCTATATTTATTTATTCTATAATTTTTGCATTTATATTAATTTACTTTTTATCTAAATACGCGCAAAATCAAAGAGATAAGTTTGGTAAACAAATTCCAACACTGTATATATCAATTTTATTAATTATTGGTTTACCATTTTTAACATTTTTAATTGGTGGAGTAAGTTTATCATTTGAAATTCCTGAGTTAACTCAATTATCCAAAACCGTCTATGTATATCGAGGTGGGGTGAGCATTATCCCTGAATTAATTTCGCTAGCATTAGCTTTATCAATGTACACCGCTACTTTTATAGCTGAGAATGTTAGAGCGGGTATATTAGGAGTAAGTAAGGGTCAAAAAGAAGCCGCTGCCTCTATTGGATTAACCAAAGGACAAATTTTAAAACTTGTAGTAATGCCACAAGCTCTAAGAATTATAATTCCTCCTACTACTAACCAATATTTGAATTTGACTAAAAATTCATCTTTAGCGGCTGCTATAGCATATCCAGATATTGTATTAGTGTTTGCGGGAACTGCATTAATGCAAACTGGACGAGCGATTGAAATAATTTCAATTACAATGCTTACCTATTTATCATTAAGTCTTTCTATTTCAGTATTTATGAATTGGTATAATAAAAAAATGGCTATAAAGGAAAAATAATGAATCTATCAATACTAAAATCTGACAAAAAAAATCTTAATTCTTTCATTGCTGCTGGAAGCGCTCTTATATTTATTGGTTTTATAGACATTATTTTAAGTTCTTTTTTTAGTACAAATATAACTGCATTTTTACCCAACAAAATAAGTTATTTAACTCCCTTATTATTTGGATTATTTGGTCTTTATTTAATAAGAATTGAATTTAGTGGAAATAAACTACTTGATAAGGTTAATACAAATTTTAATTCATCTAATTTTAATGCATTATTAACTCTTCTAGTAATATTTGCTCTTATAAAATACATCCCACCTTTATTAAATTGGTTTGTGTTTGATGCTAATTTTGCAGGTAATACAAAAGAAGATTGCACTAGTGGCGGAGCATGCTGGGTATTTGTCAAAGTTTGGTTAAATAGATTTGTTTATGGACTTTACCCTGACACGGAACAATGGCGTATAAACACGGCTTTTTTAACACTTTTTTTACTTGTTGGAGCTTCATTTTTTGTTCCTCAAAAATTTAAAAAATACATCATTATCTTTTTATTATTCGTATATCCTATAATTGGTCTAAAACTTATATCAGGTGGAGATTTTGGTCTAAAATATGTTGAAACTGGTGCTTGGGGCGGACTTTCATTAACATTTATAGTTTCAGCATTTGCTTTGATACTTTGTTTTCCTATAGGAACAATTTTAGCATTAGGAAGAAGATCCAAGCTTCCTGCTATAAGATATACGTCTATAGGATTTATAGAGTTATGGAGAGGCGTTCCTTTAATCACAGTATTGTTCATGTCAGCAGTAATGTTTCCTATGTTCTTACCAGACGGAACTTATGTAGATAAATTGATTAGAGTTTTAATAGCGATTACGTTATTTGAAGCCGCTTATATGGCTGAAGTTGTTAGAGGAGGGTTACAAGCTTTACCTAAAGGACAATATGAGGCAGCGAAATCATTAGGAATGGGTTATTGGAAAATGCATTTTTTAATAATTCTTCCCCAAGCTCTAAAATTAGTAATTCCAGGAATAGCTAATACATTTTTGGCATTAGTAAAAGACACTCCATTAATATTTGTTGTTGGTCTTTTAGAGCTAGCTGGTATGGTAAATTTAGCAAAAACTAATCCAAAATGGCTAGGAATGGCCATGGAAGGCTATGTATTTGCTGGTTTAGTATTTTGGGTAATATGTTATGTTATGAGTAGATATAGCCAAAATTTAGAAAAGAAATTAAAAACTGAGAGATAAATGAGTAAAATTATTGAATTAAAAAATGTAAATAAATGGTTTGATAAATTTCAAGCTTTAAAAGATATAAACTTAGAAGTTAATCAACAAGAAAAAATTGTTATTTGTGGTCCATCGGGATCTGGTAAATCTACTTTAATAAGATGTATAAATAGACTTGAAGAGCATCAAGATGGTCAAATAATTGTTGATGGAAAAGAAATTTCAGAAAACACAAAAGATCTTGAAAAAATAAGAGCTGAAGTTGGAATGGTATTTCAACAATTTAATTTATTCCCACACTTATCAATTTTAGATAATTGTACTTTAGCACCGATATGGGTAAAAAAAATGCCAAAAAAAGATGCTGAAGAATTAGCAATGAAAAATCTAGAACGAGTTCAAATTGCAGATCAAGCAAAAAAATTTCCAGGTCAATTGTCTGGAGGTCAACAACAAAGATCTGCTCTAGCCAGAGCCTTATGTATGGAACCTAAAATAATGCTTTTTGATGAACCCACTTCGGCTCTAGACCCAGAAATGATTAAAGAAGTTTTAGATGCCATGGTTGATCTTGCCAAGGCTGGAATGACTATGATTGTTGTAACACATGAGATGGGCTTTGCTAAAGAAGTTGCAGATAACATGATTTTTATGGATGAAGGAAAAATAATAGAAAAAGCAAAAACAAAAGAATTTTTTGAAAATCCTAAATCTGATAGAACGAAGTTATTTTTAAGTCAAATTTTATAACCACTTTGGAACTGGTAAATTCTTACTTAAAAGAAATTTTTTATTGAAAATTTTACTAGCATACCTTCTACCATCATCACATAAAATTGTTACAATAGTTTTACCTTTACCAAGTTTCTTTGCTAATTTCACAGCGCCTGCAATATTTATTCCTGATGACCCTCCTAAAACTATATTTTGTTTTTCAATTAAATCGTAAACAATCTTTAAGGCTTCTGTATCATTTGTTTGAAAAGCATCATCAATAATTGCTTTTTCAAAGTTTTTCGTAATTCTTCCAGTTCCTATTCCTTCTGTTATAGAACTACCCTTGCTCTCCAATTTATTAATTTTTACATAAGAGTATAAAGAAGATCCCATTGGATCTGATAGCGCAACCTTAATACTTTTATTTTTACTTTTTAATCCGATTGAAACTCCTGCTAAAGTTCCACCAGTACCAACTGCACATGTAAAGCCATCTATATTACCTGAAGTTTGAGACCAAATTTCATTCGCCGTAGTTTCAATATGTGCCTCTGTATTAACAGTATTGTCAAATTGATTTCCCCAAACTACTCCAAAATTATGTTTTTTAGACAATTCTTCTGCAATTTTTTTTGATTGTTTAATATAATTATTTGGATTTGAATATGGCACAGCTTCGACTTCTATTAATTCAGCTCCTAATCTTTTAAGGGTATCTTTTTTTTCTATAGATTGAGTTTTAGGTATCACAATTTTTAAACCCAAATCAAACTCCTTACAAACTACCGCAAGACCAATACCAGTATTACCAGCTGTTCCCTCAACTATAATTCCACCTTTTTCAATTTTCTTTTTTTTAAACGCATCTTTTACAATATAAAGAGCTGCACGATCTTTTACTGACTCTCCAGGGTTAAAATATTCAGCCTTTCCGTAAATATTACAGCCAGTTAATTCTGAAACTTGTTTTAATTTGATTAATGGTGTATTACCGATTTGATTAATTTTATTTGTTGTTTCCATATTAAAAATTATATGAAAAAAATTTTAGTTGCAATTATTTTATACTTTTTTTTAAATGTTAATTCATTTAGTCATTTACAGCATTACTCCGAAATAAAATATTTAGAGTACGATTTGTTTCGAAATAACGATCTTATAGGCTCTCATAAATATGAATTTATTAGAAAAGGCGACAATTTAACTGTTAAAAGCATCGTTAATTTTAAAATAACGAAATTTGGAGTGGATCTGTACAAATATTTTGCTGAAAGTGCTGAAAATTATCAAAAAAATGCTTTTAAATCTTTTAATTCAACAACACTTCAAAATAAAAAAAAAAAATATGTGAAAATAAACTTAAATTCAAAAGAAAATAAACTCGTTATCGATGGCTCTTCTTATAAAGGAGATGCAAAAATAGATTATATGGTTGGTACATGGTGGAATCATGAAATAATTAAAGCGAAAGCACAAATAAGCGCAATATCTGGAAGAATTATTGAACAAAAAGTTAATTTTTTAGGAAAAAAACAGATTGAGGTAAGCGGTAAAACTTATGAAGCTTTGCATTTTAAATTTTTATCTGCTGATGAAAGTCTTCCGGATAATAAAAAATTGAATACTGACATATGGTATGATGCAGAAACAATGATATGGCTTAAAGCGCAATTTATTAAACAAGGAAATTGGGAATATAGATTAAGAAAATTAAAATAATTTGTAATTTTAGCCGCTTTTTTTTTGATTATGTCAATAGTGTTTTTATGTTTTTTTTGCATTTTAGACCCTAATAAATGACAAAAAAAAATGAACCCAAGTTGAACTTAGCTGTTGCATAAATAGATAAATTAATGTTGAATATTTGAAATTGGGAGAAGGAATGGAAGACAATTTTAACCTACATTTAGGAAAAAAACTTAGAATGAGAAGGCTTTCATTAGGTCTCACACAAACTAAGGTTGCAGAGGCGATTAACGTAACATTTCAACAAATACAAAAATATGAAAAAGGTACAAATGGAGTCAGCTCCAATAGGTTAATGCAACTCTCTAGCTATCTTAAAGTTCCAATAACTTACTTTTTTGAGGATTTCAAAAATTTTAACGATATTAAAAGTAATGAAGGTGAGCAGGAAGATTTAAATTATTCATTTCTAAGCAAAACATTTGCCTCATTATCTAAAACACAAAAAGAAAAGATACTTCAAATACTTAAAAATACATTTTCACTAGAAAAAACAGGTTAGTGGCTCCTCGGGCAGGACTCGAACCTGCGACCAATTGATTAACAGTCAACTGCTCTACCAACTGAGCTACCGAGGAATGAAAATTAACATACTTTTTTTAAAATAATAAAACAACTAATTTATTGGAGGCCACGCCCAGAATCGAACTGGGATAAAAGGATTTGCAATCCTCTGCGTAACCATTCCGCCACGTGGCCAATAATGCTTCTTTTAAATCATTTAATAGCTTCAATAAAGCAAAATCTATGTCTTTTAGGTTTTTACTCATTTGATATAAACTATATAAATCATAATAATGGAATTTAAAAAATATAATCATTTAGAAGAAGAAAAAAAAATCTCAGATTTTTGGATAAAAAAAGGTTTGTTTAAACCCAAAAAAACTAAGATAAAAAAAAGTTTTTCTATAGTAATTCCACCTCCAAATGTTACAGGAAGATTACATATGGGGCACGCTCTTAATAACAGTTTACAAGATGTACTTGTAAGATTTAATCGAATGAAGGGCTTTGAGACTTTATGGCAACCAGGAACAGATCATGCAGGTATAGCTACTCAGGCTGTAGTAGAAAAAAATCTTGAAATCGAAGGTATTAAAAAAAATGACCTTGGTAGAGATAAATTTATTGAAAAAGTTTGGGAATGGAAAGAAAAGTCAGGAGGAATAATTTTAGATCAACTTAAAAAATTAGGTTGTTCTTGCGATTGGTCTAGAACTAGATTTACTATGGATAAGGATTTGTCCAAAGCGGTTATAAAAGTATTTGTAGATCTTTATAATAACAAATTAATTTATAAGGATAAAAAACTTGTAAATTGGGATACACAACTTCAAACAGCCATTTCAGATTTAGAGGTAGTACAAAAAGAAGTTCAATCACAATTGTATTATATTGACTATCAATTAGAAAATTCAGACACAAAAATCACTATTGCCACAACAAGACCTGAAACAATGATGGGTGATACTGCGGTAGCAGTAAACCCAAAGGACGATAGGTATTTAAATTTAATCGGGAAAAATGTGAAAATTCCAGTTGTAAATAGAACAATTCAAATTATAGCAGATCGTTACGCTGATCCTCAACAAGGTTCTGGTGCAGTAAAAATTACGCCTGCTCATGATTTTAATGATTATGAAGTTGGAAAAAGAAACAAATTACAAATAATAAATATTTTCGAAAAAGATGGAAAAATAAACAAAAATGGTATTAAAAAATATGTTGGACTAGACAGATTTGAAGCGAGAAAACTTCTAATTAGACAACTTAAGGATGAGGGAAAATTAGTCAAAATTGAAACTATTAAAAATAAAGTTCCCTATGGTGATAGATCAAATACAGTCATCGAACCTCTTTTGACCGAGCAATGGTTTGTTGATGCAAAAAAATTATCCAAAAAACCAATGAAGATAGTTAATGATGGAAAAACTTCTTTCTTTCCAAAAAATTGGACAAAGACATTTTTTCTTTGGATGAAGAATATTGAGCCTTGGTGTATATCTCGACAAATATGGTGGGGTCACAGAATTCCTGCATGGTATGATAATAATAATAATATCTTTGTTGCAGAAAATGAGGGAGACGCATTCAATCTTGCCAAGAAAAAAAATAAAAATAAGAAATTTATCTTAAAACAAGAAACAGATGTTTTAGACACGTGGTTTTCGTCAGCACTTTGGCCTTTTGCGACTTTAGGTTGGCCAAGAAAAACAAAAGAATTATCTAAATTTTATCCTACCTCAGTATTAGTGACAGGATTTGATATAATTTTTTTCTGGGTTGCCAGAATGTTAATGATGGGAAATTATTTTCATAAAAATACACCTTTTCATAAAGTTTATGTTCATGCTTTAGTAAGAGATGAAAAAGGACAAAAAATGTCAAAGTCTAAAGGTAACGTTATAGATCCTCTAGAACTTATTGATCAATACGGTGCTGACAGTTTAAGATTTACACTTATCTCAATGGCCTCTCCTGGAAGAGATGTAAAATTATCAAAAGACAGAGTTACAGGAAATAGAAACTTTATAACAAAAATTTGGAGTGCAAATAATTTTTTAAAAATTAATAATTGTAAGTTAATTAAGAATATAAATATACAATCTATCAAACTTCCTATTAATCAATGGATATTTAATGAATTTATTAAAGTTCAAAATTTAGTTTCAAAAAATATTGAAATCTTTAGGTTTGACGAAGCAGCTAAACATGCATATCAATTTACGTGGCATTCCTATTGTGATTGGTATTTAGAGTTTTTAAAACCAATATTTAATTCTAAAAACAAGGCAGAAATTAAGGAAGCCAGAGCTTTCTCTTCGTTTATGCTAGCTAACATACTAAAAATTTTACATCCATTTATCCCTTTTTTTTCAGAGTCTGTTTGGTCAAAAAACAATTACAAGACATTTTTTAAAGAGAATTTAATATCTTCTTCATGGCCTAATTATAAAAATTTAAGCAAATTTAATAAAAATCAGATTGATATAAATAATTTAATTGAGCTGATTTCAAGCATAAGATCAACTAAAGCTGAGTTAAAGATTACACCTAAGCTATACTGTGATATTTCTTTTTCTGAAAAATCTAAAAAACTTCATAAATTAATAAACAATAATCTTAACTTAATTAAGCAAGTTGGTAGAATTAATGGGGTGATAGAGAACAAAATTGATGATAAAAATACAATTGATATTTTAGTTTTAAAAGAAAAAATTTCATTAGGGTTTAGTGAAGATGTTAATTTAGCCTCGCAAAAAGAGAGAATTTTGTCAAAAATAGAGTCTATAAATAAACAAATTTTTAACTTAAATAATAAGCTTAATAATAAGGCTTATGTGAAGAATGCACCTAAAGAAATAGTTCAAAATGATAAAAAACTAACAAAAGAATTAACTATTGAAGAAGAAAAATTAAGAAGTATTGTAGCAAGTATTAATTAAATATGTCAAAAATAGATAAAAAAAAATTACCAAGTCGTCATACATCATTGGGCCCAGATAGAGCCCCACATCGTTCTTTTTATTATGCAATGGGTGAAACTGAACAAGACGTAGCCAAACCTTTTGTAGGAGTTGTATCAACATGGAATGAGGCAGCACCATGTAATACTGCTTTAATGAGGCAGGCTCAGTCAGTCAAAAAAGGTGTAAAGGAATTTGGGGGAACACCTAGGGAATTTTGTACAATTACTGTAACTGACGGGATAGCTATGGGTCATGAAGGAATGAAATCATCTTTAATTTCTAGAGAAATTATAGCTGACTCTGCTGAACTTACTGTTAGAGGACATTGCTACGACGCCCTGGTTGGTATCGCTGGTTGTGACAAATCATTACCAGGGTTAATGATGTCTATGCTTAGACTTAATGTTCCAAGTGTTTTTATTTATGGTGGCTCGATTTTACCTGGTAAATATAAAGGTAAAGACGTGACTGTTGTTGATGTATTCGAAGCAGTGGGAAAACATTCTACAGGCTCAATGTCGTCTGAAGAACTTAGAGAACTGGAATTAGTTGCCTGTCCAAGCGCAGGTGCTTGTGGCGGTCAATTTACTGCTAATACTATGGCATGTGTTTCTGAAGCTATAGGATTAGCCTTACCTTATTCGGCTGGTACACCAGCTCCATATGAAGAAAGAGACAAATACGCATTTGAAAGCGGACAAACAGTAATGACTCTTTTAGAAAAAAATATAAAACCAAGAGATATTGTAACGAAAAAATCTTTAGAGAATGCAGCAACTATAGTTGCGGCAACAGGTGGTTCAACTAACGCTGCATTACATTTACCGGCTTTAGCAAATGAAATTGGAGTTAAATTTGATTTGATGGATGTTGCTAAGATTTTTAAAAAAACACCATATCTTGCGGATCTAAAACCAGGTGGAAGATTTGTAGCGAAAGATATGTGGGAAGCTGGTGGTGTTCCGATGTTACTAAAAACTTTATACGATGGAGGTTTTATACATGGTAATTGTATGACAGTAACTGGTAAAACGATGAAAGAAAATCTTAGAGATATTAAGTTTAATCCTAATCAAAAAGTCTTAAGACAGTACAACAATCCACTATCTCCAGATGGAGGTGTTGTGGGATTAAAAGGAAATTTGGCTCCAGATGGAGCGATAGTAAAAATAGCGGGCTTAAAAAAATTACAGTTCACTGGTAAAGCAAGATGTTTTGATAACGAGGAAGATGCGATGAAAGCCGTTCAAACTAAGAAATATAAAGACGGGGATATAATAGTAATAAGATATGAAGGTCCTAGAGGAGGTCCAGGTATGAGAGAAATGTTATCAACAACCGGAGCAATATATGGTCAAGGCAAAGGAGAAAAAGTTGCTCTAATAACAGATGGTAGGTTCTCAGGAGCAACTAGAGGATTTTGTGTGGGACATGTTGGACCGGAGGCAGCGTTAGGCGGACCGATTGCTCTTATTAAAAATGGAGATGTAATCGACATTGACGCAAAGAAAGGTACAATTCATGTTAGATTAACCAAAGCACAATTAAACTCTAGAAAGAGAAAATGGAAATCAAAAAAATCTGCTTTTGGTTCAGGAACACTGTGGAAATATGCACAAACTGTTGGTCCGGCTTATTTAGGAGCACCAACACATCCAGGTAAAAAAAAAGAAGTTAAAGAATACTCTAAAATTTAATGAAAATTAGGCCAGTTATATTATGTGGTGGGTCTGGAACCAGATTATGGCCTAACTTAAATAAACATGAAGCAAAACAATTTATAGATTTTGGTGGATGGACGTTATTCGGACGAACTTTAGAAAGAATTAAAAATCCTATATTTGATTATCCAATAATTAGTACAAACCTAAAGTATATTAAAAATATAAAAAAGATCTTAAATAAATATAAGATTAAAAATTATAAAATTATTCTGGAACCTGTTAAAAAAAATACTGCTCCAGCAATTATTACTTCAGCATTATTGAAAGAAATTTCTGACAAACAGCCTATGATATTTTTATCTGCTGATCATATAATAGAAAAAATTAAAAAATTTAATGCTGAAATCAAAAAAAATATAAAATTTTTAAATGAAAAAAATATTTTTATTTTTGGAATTAAACCAAGTATTCCCTCAGATCAATTTGGGTATTTCATAACAAAAAAAAAAAATAATTTAAATAAGGTCATCAATTTTCTTGAGAAACCTAGTAAATTAAAAGCTAAGCGAGTTATAAAAAAAGGAGGTTATTGGAATTCTGGAATGTTTTTTGTAAAAAAGGAGTCATTAATACATAATTTTAAATTATTTCAGAAAAATATTTATAAAAATTCGCTTAAATCAATTACAAATAGCAAGCTTAGAAACAATACTTATCATTTAGACAAAAAATATTTTAAAAAGATTCCATCAAAATCATTTGATTATGCAATTTTAGAAAAAAATAAAAACATTAATGCTATTAAACTTAATATTCCATGGTCAGATCTTGGTAGTTGGAAAGAAATCCTTTTAATGTTCAATAAATATAAGTCAAATTATTTAAAGAAAAAAAATATATATTATCGACCTTGGGGAAGTTTTACTAACTTATATAAAGGTAAAAATTTTTTAATAAAAGAACTTAGTGTAAAACCAAAAGGAATATTAAGTTTACAAAAACATTATCATCGAGCTGAACATTGGGTAGTAATTCAAGGAAAACCAATAATAACTTTAAATAATAAACGTTTTTCAAAAAAACCTACAGAGACAATTTTTATTCCTAAAGGTTCAATACATCGAATTCAAAATTTAGGAAATAAGACAGTAAGGATTATGGAAGCTCAGCTAGGTAGCGTCCTAAAAGAGACCGATATAGTTCGATATGAAGATATTTATGGTCGAGCTAATTAATTAGTAACTCTATTGGTGTATGATCTGAAGGTTTTATTTTTGATCGTGGTTTTTTATTAATGTTAATTGATTTTATGTTTTCAATTAAATTACTCGACAATAGAAAATGGTCAATTCTCATTCCATAATTCTTTTGCCATGATCCCGCAAAATAATCCCAAAAAGTATATTCTTGTTTGTTTTTATTTAAAACTCTATAAACATCTTGAAAACCAAGATTTAATAGCTCACGAAATTTTTTTCTTATTTCTAATTTACCTAAGGCGTCATTTTCATATCTTTTAAAATCATAAACATCAACCTCCTCAGGTATTATGTTAAAGTCTCCTGCAATTAATAAGTTTGAATTCTCGGATAGTTTTTTTTTTATACTTAAAATAAATTTTTTTAACCAATTTTTTTTATAAGTGTATTTTTCGGTGTCAATTGGGTTTCCATTCGGGACATAGATGTTAATTAATTCTATTTTCTTTTTATTTAATTTAATTTCACCAGTGATAATTCTCGAATGATTTAATTCATCTTTTATAAAACTCTTATCAATGTTTTTTATATTGATTTTAGATATAATAGCTACACCATTATAACTTTTTTGGCCATAAACGTATGATTGATAGCCCTTATTTTCAAATTCTTCATAGGGGAAATTCTCATCTTGTGTTTTTATTTCTTGTAGAAGCAGAATATCCGGGTTGGCTTCCTTTATATAATCCAAAATATTTGTAATTCTAGCTCTAACTGAATTAACATTCCATGAAATAATTTTCATTAAACTGAAAAAGATAAACCACAACCACAAGATGACGAAGCTTTCGGATTATTTATAACAAATGACTCACCAATCATTTCAACTTTGAAATCGATAATAGAACCATTAATTATATCTAGTGAGGTTTTATCAATTACTGTGTTGTCAAATAAAACATCTTCTTTAGAAGTTGAGCTGTCGAAACTAAAATTATATTTAAATCCAGAACAACCACCACCCTTTACTGAAATTCTAAAATACTTTTTAGACTCACTTTCTGAGGTAATTTTTTCGATTTGCTTTTTCGCTCTTTCAGTAAACTCAATTTTTTTTATCATAATAACTTAATATGTAGTATATAAGTTATAATACATATATGCAAAGTAATACCTTTTCCAAGTTATCTGCTTCAATTTATTCTAAAGGTAGACTCTATATTGAAAAAAAAAGCAATTTACGGTCTCCATATCAAAGAGATAGGGATAGGATTATACACTCTACAGCATTTAGGAGGCTCAAACATAAAACACAAGTGTTTGTTAACACTTCAGGTGATCATTACAGAACTCGTATTACTCATTCTCTTGAAGTTTCACAAATAGCTAGAACTTTAGCTAAAGCATTTAAATTAAATGAAGACTTATCGGAAACATTAAGTCTTGCTCATGATTTAGGTCACACACCGTTTGGTCATGCTGGTGAAGAAACATTAAATGAATGCATGAAAAATAGTGGTGGATTCGATCATAATATACAAACTTTGAGAATAGTAACATTATTAGAAAATAGATATTATAATTTTAAAGGTTTAAATCTATCGATTGAAACTTTGGATGGCTTAATTAAACATAACGGACCCATTCAAGATAAGTCAAAAATAGATAAAATATTGGGTAAAAATTTTTTTAATAATAAAATTAATTTTAACACAAATCCTTCTTTAGAAGCACAGATAGCATCAATTTCAGACGATATTGCTTACAATAGTCATGATCTTGAGGATGGATTAAATGCCAAATTATTTACAATTAAAGATCTTAACAAAATACCGATACTAAAAAATTTAATTAAAAAACATAAAAGTAAAATATTTAAGTATTCACAAGAATTGGTTTTAAGGCAAATTATCAGAGAGATAATAAATGAAATGGTTGAAGATGTTATATTAAATACAAAGAAAAATTTAAAAAAGTATAAAGTCAAAAATTTAAAAGACGTTTATTTATCAAGATACCCAATTGTGGAGTTTTCTGATAAAATGAAATTTTTTGACAAAAGTGTGAAAAAATTTTTGAAGAAAAATATGTATTATCATAAAAATGTTATCCACAAAACCAATTTAGGGAAAAGAGTAGTAAAGAAATTATTTTTCAAAATCAAAAAAAATCCCAAAAAATTCATACAAAAGAGTTATTTAAAAAAAATTAACAATGATAGAACAATTTGTGATTTTATAGCTGGAATGACTGATAGATATGCAATAAATTTATATAACAAAATAAAATGAATATATTTGAAAGTTATCTACAAGACATAACAAGTTTAATTAAAAAAAATCAAAAAAAATTAAACTTAAAGCAAACTAATAGTTTCAAGGGAGTTAATTTAGAGATCCCACCACCAAATATTGGATCAGATTTGTCCTGTAATATTTGTATGATCTTAGCCAAACCAAATAATTTAGATCCAAATAATTTAGCAGTGCAAGTTAGAGATTTAATTAGAGGACATATAAGTGATTTTAAAGATATAGAAATAGCTAAACCTGGATTTTTAAACATAAATTTATCTAATGAAGCATATTTTAATATTATAAATAATATTTTTTTAGAGGATAATAAATTTGGCTCTTTAAAAACAAATGACACTTATAATATAGAATTTGTTTCAGCTAACCCAACAGGACCAATGCATATTGGACATTGCAGGGGGGCCGTTTTTGGTGATGTATTATCTAATCTCTTAAAATTTAATGGCAACAAAGTAACGAAAGAATATTATATAAACGACTATGGAACTCAGATTAAAAACTTTGTCAAATCTGTTTATTTAAGAATAAGAGAAATAAAATATAAAGAAAACTTTTCTAATGAAAAAGATCTTTATCCTGGGGAATATATAAAAGATATTGCTAAAAAAGTTTTAGACAAAAGTAAACTAAAATTTGATTCCTTTGAAGATAGTTATGACTTTTTAGAAAAAGAATCGTTACATTATTCAATGAAGATGATAAAATCAGATTTAGAGAAATTAGGAATATTACACGACAGTTTTGTTTCGGAAAAATCAATTGTAAACTCAAATGCACTTCAAAAAGCCATAGAAAAGCTAAAAAAGACCAAGCATGTTGAGGAAGGTTTTTTAGAACCACCTAAAGGAGAAGAAATTAAAAATTGGAAAAAAACAAAAAAATTAATCTTTAAGTCTGTTTTATTTGGAGATGATGCTAATAGAGCGTTGCAAAAAAATGACGGATCTTGGACGTATTTTGCTAATGATTTGGCATATCATTCTAATAAAGTTTTACGAAAATACGATAAATTAATTAACATATTAGGAGCAGATCACACAGGTTATGTGAAAAGAATAAAAGGAGCTGTACAAGCATTATCTGAGAATAAAACAATTTTAGAATGCAAAGTATGTCAATTAGTAAAATTATTTAAAAATGGTTCACCTTTTAAGATGTCAAAAAGAGCTGGAGATTTTATATCTGTGAATGATTTACTAAATGAAGTAAACAGGGACTCAATTAGATTCATGATGCTTAATAGAAGTAATGATGTTGAGTTAGAATTTGATTTTGACAAGGTATTAGAAAAAAGTAAAGAAAACCCAGTTTTTTATGTTCAATACTGCCATGCAAGAATTCAGTCAATTTTTCGTTTAATAAATTTTCAAGTTAAAAAAAAAAGAAATATTAAAAGTACTGAGTTAAATTTTAATAAATATGAAAAAGAAATATTAAAAAAGATATTTGAATGGCCAAAAATTGTTAAGATTGCATCAAACAAATATGAACCACATCGTATACCATTTTATCTTTACGAATTAGCGACATTATTTCATTCATACTGGAGCAAAGGAAATGAGGATGATGAATTTAAATTTATTAAAAATGGGAAAGCTAAACAAAACACAATGACAGTAATACAGCTTATCCTTATTGTTTTACAAAATGGAATGAATATTCTCAATGTGTCATTGCCAAGTAAAATGTAATGGTGAATAATATTTTAAAATTTTTTATCTTAATATTAGTATTATTATTTTTTCTTATAGTTTTTAATTATTATTTTTCAGATAAAAACAAAGATTTAGTGATAAATAATAGATCCAATATTAATAAAAATATATTTAAAAATGTATCTGAATTACCAGTTTTATATAATGACACTAACGATGTAATTGAATTTAATTCTGGCCTTGATGATTCTAATAAACGAAATTTCAAAAGAAATTTCTGGGAACTTTTTAAATAAAATGAAAAAAAAAGCAATTATAATTAGTTTATCAGGCTATAAATTATCTAAAAGTGAAATTAATATTTTTAAGAAATACTTACCTTGGGGCGTAATATTATTTAGTAGAAATATTAAAGATTTTAACCAATTAAAAAAACTAATTATTTCAATTAAAAAAATTACTAAAGATAAGAATTATCCTATACTGATAGATGAGGAGGGGGGTGAAGTTTCTAGACTTAAAAATATTCTTAATAATGAAGTATTTTCACAAAAATATTTTGGCCAAATATACGAAAAAAATCCAATGGTTGGTTTTGGTCTTTACAATTATTATATCAATCAAATAAGTCATATATTTAATTTACTTGGTATAAACATAAATACTGTGCCAATACTCGATAAACTATATCATTTTACAAATATATTTTTAAAAAATAGAATTTACTCCTCAAATATAAACACTATTCAGTCTCTGTCTAAAATTTGTATTGAAACATTTAAAAAAAATAAAATATTAACAGTAATTAAACATGTACCTGGTCACGGTTTGGCTAAATTAGATTCTCATAAAAAATTACCAGTCGTAAATCAAAGCTTAAACTTCTTAATGAAAAATGATTTTAAATGTTTTAGAAATAGCAATTCACATTTCGCTATGACTGCTCATGTTTTATATAAAAAAATTGACCCAAAAGATTGTGCTACACACTCTAAGACGATTATAAAAAAAATAATCAGAAAGAAAATAGGTTTCAAAGGAATTATCATATCAGATGATATTGGTATGAAAGCATTAAGGTATGGTCTGGTAGAAAATGCAATTAAATCACTGAATGCCGGATGCAATTTGACATTATACTGTCAAGGTAGATCAAGGGAATCATTAAAATTATTAAAAAAAATTCCACCTATAGATGAATTTACTAAGAAAAAAACATCACAATTTTACAAATTTTTAGGATAATATTTAATATGGACTCGCATTTAAATAATTCTTTTTCAATAGATATACCAAATTACAATGGACCATTAGAAATTCTTTTAGATTTAGCTAAAAATCAAAAAGTCGATCTTGCAAATATATCAATAACAAAGTTAGCAGATCAATTTTTAGATTTTGTTAAAAATAATAAAAATTTGAATTTAGAAACAGCCTCTGAATTTTTACTAATGGCAACTTGGTTAGCCTATTTAAAATCTAAATTACTTTTACCAGAAGATGAAGATGATGATTTTAAAGCTTTAGAAGTAGCCGAACGTTTAAAATTACAACTTAAAAAACTTGAATTAATTAGGTTGTTATCTGATCAACTTTTAAAAAGAAAAAGAATTGGAAAGGATATTTTTTTTAGAGGAATGAGCGGTGGCATAAAATCTATCTACACACCAATTTATGATGTTAGTTTATACGAATTAATTAAGACGTATGCAAATATTAATGTTCAAAAATCTTTTCAAAGAGTAAATATTCCTAAATTGCCAGTTTTAACTACAGAACAAGGAATTAATAATATCAAAAGCCAGCTAGACAATCTTAATGATTGGAAAAATATTACTGAACTAATTCCCGAAAACTTTAAAGAAAATACCCAAAAAATTAAGACTGGGTTATCAGGGATATTTGCAGCTTGTTTAGAGTTATCAAAAGAGGGAGTTATTAATATAATGCAAAAAAAAAATTTTGATGATATTTTGATAAAAAAAAGTAAATGAATAAAAAAAAAAATAATATCATAAATTTTCCTAGCTCAGTAACTAAAATTGAAAGGAAATTAGAAGCGATATTATTTGCAGCCTCTGAGCCTCTTGATATAGAAACTATTGAAAAAAGACTTCAAACATCGACTAACATAAAAAAATTATTAGAGAAAATTCAAAATGATTATAAATCAAGAGGTATTAATTTAGTATGTATTAGAAACAGATGGTCATTTAGAACGGCTTCAGACCTTTCAAACACGATGGCCTTACAAAAATCTGCTCAAAAGAAGTTATCAAAAGCAACAATTGAAACATTATCAATTATCGTTTACCACCAACCTGTAACAAGATCTGAAATAGAGCAAATACGTGGTGTTGCTTTTGGATCAAATACTATTGAAACATTAATGGAATTAGATTGGGTTAGACCAGCTGGGAGAAAAAATATCCCAGGCAAACCAATCCAATATGTCACTACTGAAAATTTTTTAACTCATTTTAACATTCAAAAATTATCTGATTTACCAACAGTTGATGAGCTTGGGACAGCAGGTCTAATTGATACTTCATCGGTAAATTCGTCAATTTTTGGAACAAGCAAGTTCTTTTCCGAGCAATCATCTAAAACAAAAGAAGATATTTATTCAGATATTGAAAGCGCTATTGATGATAATGAAAAATTAACTGAATAAAGTTATTTATTTAACATAGATTATTGTATATAAGATAACCATGAGTATTGGTTTTTGGCAAATAGCTATTGTTGTTG
This sequence comes from uncultured Pelagibacteraceae bacterium, assembly GCA_902633335.1. GTDB lineage: Bacteria > Pseudomonadota > Alphaproteobacteria > Pelagibacterales > Pelagibacteraceae > Pelagilacustribacter. The sequence goes on from CACPFY010000003.1 coordinate 92,072, forward strand.
TTCTAGTAGTCCTTTTATTTGGCAGAGGTAAAATCTCTGATCTAATGGGAGATGTTGCTAAAGGTATAAAAAGTTTTAAAAAAGGTATCTCAGAAAATCCAGAATCACCAAATAAAGATACTGAAGATAAAAATAATTCTAATAATAATTAATTTAAATGCCACAGATTGGTTGGTTTGAATTACTTGTAATAATAATAGTTGCAATTCTTGTAATTGGACCAAAAGATTTTCCGGTAGTTTTAAAAAAAATTGGGACCTGGGTTGGGTCTATAAAAAGATACTTTTCTGATGTTCAAAAAAATGTCAATGAAATTACAAATTTAGAAGAAGACAATAAAAAGAAAGACAAATCTGATGAGTAAAAAGCAAGCAAGTCAAAATACTTTTATCAGCCATTTGTCTGAGCTAAGATCAAGATTAGTAAAATCTTTCATTTTTTTAATTATATCATTTATAATTTGTTATTTTTTTTCGGAAGAAATATATAGATTTTTAGTCAAACCTTACTCTGACGCAGTTTTGGAAAATAATCTTGATCGAAGATTAATATTTACTGCCTTACATGAAGCATTTTTAACTTATCTTAAAGTAGCATTTTTTGCATCAATTTTTATCACTAGTCCAATATTTTTAAGTCAAATTTGGAAATTTATTGCTCCAGGATTATATTCAAATGAAAAAAAAGCTTTGCTACCTTATTTAATTGCTACACCTATACTTTTTGTTTTTGGAGGAATGCTTGTTTATTATTTTATAATGCCATTAGCGATAAAATTTTTTCTTGGATTTGAAAGTATTCAAGACTCAGGTTCATTAGCAATTCAATTAGAGGCAAAAGTTAATGAATATTTATCTCTTGTTATGCGTTTAATTTTTGCATTTGGAATAAGTTTTCAACTTCCAGTAGTTTTAAGCTTATTGGCAAGAATTGGAGTAGTAGATTCAAAGTATCTTAAAGAAAGAAGAAAATATTTTGTGGTTATTATTTTCGCTGCAGCTGCTATCTTAACACCCCCAGATCCAATTACTCAAATAGGTTTAGCATTACCTTTATTATTGTTATATGAATTATCTATTGTAACTGTAAGGTTAATAGAAAAAAAGGATAATGCATAATTTAAAAGAAATAAGAAAAAATACTGAACTGTTTGAAAAAAAAATTAAAGAAAGAAATTCAACTGTTGATTTAAAATCTTTAATTAAGCATGATAAAGAAAATAGAGAATTAATACAAAAAAAAGAAAAATTAGAACAAGAAAAAAAATTATTATCAAAAAAAAAAGATCCTAATAATTTTAATAAATCAAAACATTTAACAAACCAAATTGAAGAATTAGAAAATTCTCAAAAAAAAATACAAGGAAAAATTAATATTTTACTATCCTCAATACCTAATTTAGCTTTAGATGACGTCCCAGTCGGCAAAGATGAAAAATCAAATAAAATTATAAAAAAATCTTCTGAAATTAAAAAATTTGAATTTAAAGTTAAGTCACATATTGAATTAAGTAAAAATTACATGGATTTTGAAACTGCTACAAAATTATCAGGTTCTAGATTTGTTGTGTTAAAGGATAAACTGGCGCTTTTAGAAAGAGCGTTAATAAACTTTATGATAGACGTACATACGCAAAAGTTTGGATATGTTGAAATTTCACCACCGTTAATAGTTAATGAAAAAATAATGTTTGGCACAGGCCAGTTACCTAAATTTGAAAAGGACCAGTATGAAATTTTTTCTGAAAAAGACGAGGAACGAAAATTCTTAATACCTACTGCAGAAGTTCCTTTATCAAATTTATTTAATAATTCTACGATAGATCATAAAAAACTTCCTTTAAGATTTGTTGCTGGAACTCCTTGCTTTAGACGTGAGGCCGGTAGTTACGGTAAAGATACTAAAGGTATAATGAGACAACATCAATTTTATAAAGTTGAATTGGTTAGTTTAGTGGAACCGAACAAATGTGACGCTGAACTAAATAGAATGCTAAATTGCGCAGAAGAAATATTAAAGATGTTAGAGTTACCGTATCAAATAGTTCTTTTGTCTTCTGGCGATATGGGTTTTAGTGCAGAAAAAACTTTTGATATAGAAACTTGGATACCTTCTGAAAACAAATTTCGAGAAATTTCTAGCTGTTCTTCATGCGGTATGTTTCAAGCCAGAAGAATGAAGACTAAATTTAAATCAGGCAACTCATCAGATTTTATTGGAACTCTTAATGGCTCAGGACTTGCGACAGGCCGATTAATGATAGCTTTGATGGAATACTATCAAAATTCTGACGGTTCTATAACAATACCGACACCATTAAAAAAATACATGGATAATATAGAAAAAATTTAATTATAATTTTCTTGTTTAAAAATGTCTTTTAATATAATCATTCACATATTATGAATTCTTCAGGATTTGCACAATTTATACCTCTAATACTTATATTTGTAATCTTTTACTTTTTTTTAATTAGACCTCAACAAAAAAGAGTGAAAGATCATAGAGCGATGGTACAAAGCTTAAAGAGAGGAGATGAAGTTATTACATCAGGAGGAATAATTGGAATTGTTGATAAAGTTCACGAAGATGACAAAATTGATGTAGTATTATGCGATAACGTAAAAGTTCAAGTTATAAAGTCCACTATTACAAGTTTGTTAAAAAAAGAAGCTCCAAAAAAATAAAAGGTCTTCGTGCTTAATTTTACAAAAATAAAAATAATTATAATCTATTTTATTTTATTTTTATTAACGTCCTTTGCATCACTCAATCTTTTTAATGATGGAAATCCTATTTTAAAAAAAAAGGTAAATCTAGGTTTAGATTTGCAGGGAGGCTCTTATTTGTTGCTGGAAATTGATACCAAACCTTTAATAAAAGAAAGATTACAAGATAAAGTAATTGAAATTAAAAAATTTTTAAAAGAAAACAATTTTAAATATAATTCATTTTTAATTAACGAAAATTTAATCAGTTTTAAAATTGAAAATGATAATAATAAAAAATTCCAAAACTTATTCTTTTCAACTAAAGATAATACAATTAACCAGTATATTGATCAGTATCGAACACATCAATTTGATTTAGAAATTAAAAATGATAGTTACCTTATAAAGTTTTCAAAATACGGGTTATTATCTTTAAACAATGCAGCAGTAAATCAATCTATTGAAATAGTAAGAAGAAGAATAGATGATTTAGGTACAAAAGAACCAACTATCATACAAAGAGGCGAAAAAAGAATTGTGGTTGAACTTCCAGGTCTAAAAGATCCTTCTAGAATAAAAGATTTATTAGGAAAAACAGCCCAATTAAATTTTAGATTAGTAACAGATAAAAAAGACGATTTTGGTTCAGAAAAAATGATTTCAGAAAATGGGGAGGAAGTTATTGTAAATAAAAAAATCATTATGAGTGGTGACAATCTTATTGACGCCCAGCCAAGAGTAGACAATCAATCAAGTAGCCCAATGGTCGCTTTTACTTTAGATAGGTATGGCGCTCAAAAATTTGGTAAAGTAACAACTAACAATATTGGCAAACGATTAGCAATAGTATTAGATAACAAAATCATTAGTGCTCCAGTTATAAGAGAGGCTATTACTGGAGGTAGCGGAACTATTTCTGGAAATTTTTCATTTCAGGAAGTTACAGATTTAGCTCTTTTATTAAGGTCTGGAGCTTTACCTACACCAATCAATATTGTTGAAGAGAGAACGGTCGGACCAGATTTAGGAAGAGACTCAATTATTTCCGGAGCAATTTCTTTGATAATTGGATTTGTGCTTGTAGTTTTATATATGTTTTATAAGTATAGGATTTTTGGATTAATAGCCAACATCTCTTTAGTTTCTAATCTATTAATGCTTGTAGGTGTCTTAACTATCTTAGAAGCAACTTTAACACTCCCAGGAATTGCAGGAATAATTTTAACAGTGGGAATGGCAGTCGATGCAAATGTTTTAATTTTTGAGAGGATTAAAGAAGAATTACGAACTGAAAAATCAATAATTCATGCTTTTGACATGGGTTACAGTAGAGCTAAAATTACAGTTTTAGACGCAAACATTACTACTTTACTAGCTACTGTAATTTTATTTATTTTTGGAACTGGACCAGTTAAAGGTTTTGCCGTTACTTTAGGAATAGGAATAATAACAACACTTTTTTCAGCATACTTCATAGCAAGACATTTAACTTCTTCTTTTGTTTTAAGAAATAGGGAGAAAATTAAGTTATGAAGTACAATTTCAATTTTATAAATTATTTTAAGAAGTTTAATCTTATATCATTGATATTAGTTTTATTGAGCTTATTTTTTGTAATTTTTAAAGGTCTTAACTACGGAATAGATTTTAAAGGTGGAACGCTTATTGAGGTAAGGATTCAAAATAATGATATAAGAGTTTCAGATATTAGAGACTCTCTAAACAAGTTAAATTTAGGTGATGTAAATGTAAAAAATTTTGGGGAAAAGAGTGATTTTTTAATAAAGATAGAAGAAAAATTAAATAATAATGAATCTTTGATATCTGAAATTAAAACTTCACTAGACCAAGATCTCAATGAAGAAGTAAATTACAGAAGAGTTGAAAGTGTTGGACCAAAAGTAAGTGCTGAATTGTTAAAGTCGGGTATAATTTCTATAGGTTTAGCTTTATTAATGATGTTATTTTATATTTGGTTTAGATTTGAATGGCAGTTTAGTTTGGGTTCTATTATCGCTTTATTTCATGATGTAATTATTACTTTAGGAATCTTTTCAATTTTATCTATTGAAATTAACTTATCAATTGTTGCAGCTGTATTAACAATAGTAGGCTATTCTATGAATGATACAGTTGTAATTTACGACCGTATAAGAGAAAATCTATCTAAATTTAATAGGCTTGAAATTGATCAAGTTTCCAATTTGTCAGTAAATGAAACTTTATCCAGAACTTTAATAACTTCAGTAACAACTTTATTAGCTTTATTTTCAATTTTCATACTTGGCGGTGAAATACTAAAAGGTTTCTCTTTTGCTATGATTTTGGGTGTAATAATTGGAACTTATTCTTCAATATTTGTTGCATCCCCTGTTCTTAGGTATCTAAAAGTTTCATCGAAGACGCTTGAAAAAAAAGAAGATAAAATTTTACCTTAATTAATAAAGATTCTGAGCAGCTACCATTGTTAAAAGCATCGGAATCGATAAAAGAGTGTTTACTCTAGATGTTAACATAGCTTTCTTCGCTGCAATTGGTTTTTCTTCTGCTGAGGCATCTACGATACCTAAGGCTTTTTTTTGATTAGGCCAAATAATGAACCATACATTATACGCCATTATAATTCCTAACCACATGCCTATACCTATAGCCGTATTCTTTCCTCCACCAGAACCAATCCCTAATGTCATTGACTCGTGCAAATATCCATTGAGATAAGCAACAATTAATCCAGTTAGTATAGTTGCAAATGCAGCCCATCTAAACCAAAACAATACTTTAGGAGCTATTATTTTACTAATTGCCGGTTTTTGTTCATCTGGGATATTTGGCATACTTGGTATTTGAACAAAATTTAGATACCAGAGTAATCCAATCCACATAATGCCTGCTAAAACGTGCAAATATCTAAATAACCAACTAAAAAAATATTGATCAAAAGCAAATCCATCACCTCCAAAATATAAACCAAGAAATAGTAAAACTGCTATGACAAGAGAAAGGTGAACTGTTTTTGATAAAGATTGTAAAATATTAACCATAAATAATCATATCATAAAAATAATAATTATGCAGTTTTTTTCATTTTTGGAGTGCTTAAAATTTCCTTTAAAAACTGTCCAGTGAAACTGCTTTTTTCAGTTGAAACTTTTTCCGGAGTGCCTTGAGCTATAATTTCACCCCCTGATTCTCCACCTTCCGGACCCATGTCAATTATGTGGTCAGCAGTTTTTATCACATCTAAATTATGTTCAATTACGACGACTGTATTTCCAGTATTTACAAATGCTTGCAAAATATCGAGAAGTTTTTTTATATCATGCGAATGCAGACCTGTAGTTGGTTCATCTAATATATATAAAGTTCTTCCTGTTGATCTTTTTGATAATTCTTTAGCTAATTTAATTCTTTGGGCTTCGCCTCCAGACAAAGTGGTAGCTTGTTGTCCTATTTTCATATATCCGAGTCCGACATGTTTTAGGGTTATCAGTTTTGATCTTATTGACTGGATATTTTCAAAGAAATCACAACCTTCCTCTACCGTCATATCTAGAATGTCAGCTATGTTTTTATTTTTAAATCTAATTTCTAAAGTTTCTCTATTATATCTTGCTCCCTTGCACGTATCACAAGGAATAAATACATCAGGTAAAAAATGCATTTCATAAGTTAAAACACCATCACCTTCGCAAGTTTCACATCTTCCACCTTTTACATTGAAAGAAAACCTTCCAACTTTATAACCTCTTGCTTTAGACTCTGGTAAGTTTGCGAACCAATCTCTTATCGGTCCAAAAGCTCCTGTATAGGTTGCTGGATTAGATCTTGGAGTTCTTCCAATGGGTGATTGATCAATATCTATAATTTTATCGATTAATTCAGTACCTTTATAATTTTTAAAAGATTTAGGTAATTTTCTTGATTTGTTATTATTTAAAATTAAATTTAAAGCATTATAAAGTGTGTGTAAAACTAAAGTAGATTTACCGCTTCCTGATACTCCTGTTACACAAGTAAAAGTTCCTATAGGAATTTTTAAATCAACATTTTTAAGGTTATTTCCTGTAGCTCCATTTATTTCTAAGTAACGACCATTTTTTGCTATACGTCTTTTTTTGGGAATGGTGATATTTTTTTCACCAGATAAATATGTTCCTGTAATACTTTGTTTTTCTTGAATAATATTTTTAATTTGTCCTTCTGCAATAATTTTACCACCGTGAAGTCCAGCTTCAGGCCCTATATCTATTATATGATCTGCGCTTTCCATAGTTTCAATATCATGCTCAACAACAATTACTGTATTTCCTAAATCTCTAAGTTTCTTTAATGCAGTAATTAATTTTTTATTATCACGCTGATGTAATCCTATAGATGGCTCGTCTAAAACATATAATACACCAGTTAGACCAGATCCTATTTGTGATGCCAATCTTATACGTTGAGACTCGCCTCCCGACAAAGTTCCAGACTCTCTTGAAAGAGTTAGATAATTAAGACCTACATTAAGTAAAAATGTAAGCCTTTCATTTATTTCTTTAAGGATATGTTGAGCAATTTTGTTTTGCTTATCATTTAAAAAACTTGGTAATTTATCAAACCATTTTTTTGCATCTTCAATGGATTTATGAGTTATCTGACTGATATTTAAATCATTTATTTTTACACATAAAGCTTCATCTTTTAATCTGAGCCCCTTACATTTATCGCAATTAGATTCAGATTGATATTGAGATATTTCTTCTCTTTTCCATTCACTATCAGTTTCTAAATATCTTCGTTCTAAATTATTAATGACACCTTCGAAAGGTTTTTTTGTTGTATATGTTTCATAATTATCATCATATGAAAATTTGATTTCTTCATCATCAGATCCATATAAAATAATATCTTGTATTTTTTTTGGTATTTTTTTCCATTTTTCTGTTAAAGAAAATTTATAGTGTTTAGCCAATGAAGCTAAAGTTTGAGCATAATATAAGCTTGAACTTTTAGACCAGGGCACTATAGCTCCATCTTGAAGTGATTTGTTTTCATCTTGTATAACTAATTTTGGATCAACATTTAGATTACTCCCTATACCCTCACATTCTTCACAGGCACCATAAGGCGAGTTAAAAGAAAATAATCTTGGTTCAATTTCTTCAATAGTAAAACCACTTTCAGGGCACGAAAATTTTGAAGAGAAAGTAATATTCTCGATTTTTCTAAACTTTTTAGGTAGACTTTCATTTTCATATTCAACATTTAGCAGTCCATTTGACAAATTTAAGGCTGTTTCAACACTATCGGCAAGTCTGTTTCCAATTGATGAGCTAAGCACTATTCTGTCTACAATAATAGATATATCGTGTTTTACTTTTTTATTTAGATTTGGAAAGTCATTTATTTGGTAATATTTTCCATCTACTTTAATTTTTTGGAAACCCCTTTTTTTATAGTTTAAAATTTCTTTTTTATATTCACCTTTTCTACCTCGCACAATAGGGGCAAGTAAATGGATTGTGCTACTCTTTGGTAGAGTCTTTATTTTGTCAACCATTTCACTGACTGATTGAGATACAATCGGCTTTCCTGTAAATGGAGAATAGGGTACCCCAGCTCTAGCAAAAAGTACTCTCATATAATCGTAGATCTCAGTTACAGTGGCAACAGTTGATCTTGGATTTTTCGATGTGTTTTTTTGTTCAATCGAAATTGCTGGGCTCAAACCTTCGATAAAATCTACATTTGGTTTTTTCATTTTATCCAAGAATTGGCGTGCATATGCAGATAAACTTTCAACATATCTTCTTTGTCCTTCAGCATAAATTGTGTCAAAAGCTAAAGAAGATTTTCCTGATCCAGACAAACCTGTTATTACAACTAATTTGTCTTTTGGAATCTCTAAAGAAACATTTTTTAGGTTATGTTCTTTTGCGCCTTTTATAACGATTTTTTTAAGCATTTTTTGTTAACACAATTAATAATGAGCTTATAAATAACATACATTTATGATATAATTTTTAACAATATAATTAGAAATCAACAAGTATTCAAAAAATTTATATGGCAGGAAGTCTTAATAAAGTTCAATTAATAGGCAGATTAGGGGCAGATCCTGAGATTAAACAAATGGTTAACGGCAAAAACGTCGCAAGATTAAGTATCGCTACAAGTCAATCATGGAAAGATAAGAATTCAGGTGAAAGAAAAGAAAAAACTGAATGGCACAGAATAGTAATTTTTAATGAAGGTTTAGTAGGCGTGGTTCAGCAATATTTAAAAAAGGGTGCTAATGTATATATTGAAGGTCAGCTAAGTACAAGAAAATGGAAAGATGAAAGTACCGGTCAAGATAAATATTCAACCGAAGTTGTATTACAAGGTTATAATTCCAATTTAACAATGCTAGATGGAAGAAATAAAAGTGAAAATTCTAATTTAGTCTCAGAAAATAAAAGTTCATTACCAGATGATAATTTAAATCAAGATAAAAATGATTTAGACGACGAAATTCCATTTTAATTTATGGAAAAACACAACATTAAACAGAATAACAATTTAAAACCAATATTAGTAAGAAATGAGATGAGCTCCTCATATCTTTCTTACGCGATGAGTGTAATTGTAAGTCGAGCCCTGCCAGATGTAAGAGATGGATTAAAACCAGTACATAGAAGAATTATTTTTGCAATGTATAAGGGTGGTTACGATTGGTCAAAAAATTTTAGAAAATCTGCGAGAATTGTAGGAGACGTTATTGGTAAATATCATCCTCACGGGGATCAAGCTGTTTATGATGCCTTAGTAAGATTAGTGCAAGAATTTTCTATGAGCTTACCACTTCTTAAAGGACAAGGAAATTTTGGTTCTATAGATGGAGATCCCCCTGCAGCAATGAGATATACAGAAACTAAATTAGGTAAAATTTCTCAATATTTAACTGAAGATTTAGAAAAAAATACAGTTTCTTTTAGAAACAATTACGATGAAACCGAAAAGGAGCCTACAGTTTTACCCTCTCAATACCCTAATCTTTTGGTAAATGGAGCCGGGGGTATTGCCGTTGGTATGGCTACAAGTATACCACCTCATAATCTGGGTGAAGTTATTGATGCTACAAACGCTTTTATAGAAAATCAAAATATTACTATCTCACAATTAATGAAATATGTGCCAGGCCCTGATTTTCCTACAGGAGGTGTTATCATTGGGAAAGAATTTATTAAACAAGGTTATAATAAAGGTCGAGGTTCATTCAAAATAAGAGGGGAAATAGAATTTGAAGAAAAGAAAAATGGGAGAGCAATCTTAATTATAAAATCTATACCCTATCAAGTTAATAAATCCATATTAAATGAAAAAATCGCATTACTAGCCAGGGATAAAAAAATAGAAGGTATAAGCGATATAAGAGATGAGTCTAACAGAGAAGGTATAAGAATAGTTATAGAATTAAGAAGAGGAGTTGAACCTGAAACAATAAGAAGACAACTATATAAGTTGACCAACATTGAAAGCTCATTTGGTTTTAACTCACTGGCCTTAGTTGAAAATAAACCTAAGCTATTAAACCTAAAAGAATTTATATCAGAGTTTATAAAGTTTCGTGAAACAACTGTTCTCAAAAGAGTAAAATTTGATTTAAAAAAAGCAGAAGAAAGAGCTCATATCTTAATTGGATTAGCTGCAGCCGTTGAAAATATCGATGCCATAATTAAGATAATTAAAAGTTCAAAAAACAATGAAGATGCCAAAAAAAATCTTTTAAACAAAAAATGGAAAATAAAAAAAAGTTCAAAACTAATATCGATTATTGAAAAGAAAAAAAATGTGCAGTCATACTCTCTTACCGACAAACAAGTTTTAGCGATTTTAGAGCTTCGACTACAAAAATTAACAGCTTATGGAATATCTGAGATTGAATCTGAGATAACTAAACTTGCAAAATTAATTATTGACTTGAATAAAATATTAAATTCAAAGAAAGAATTATCAAATTTAATTAAAAATGAATTGAATAATATAAAAGACAAGTACGCTGTTCCTAGGAGAACAAAAATAATAGATGCTGTCTTAAATTATAATATTGAGGAAACTATTCAAAAAGAGTCATTAGTAATTAACATAACAAATAAAGGATATATAAAGCGAAGTCCCTTAACATCTTTAAAAGCTCAAAAAAGAGGCGGTAAAGGAAAAACAGGTATAACAACCAGAGATGAAGATTTTGTTATACAAATTTTTACAGCCAATACTCATACACCAATGCTATTTTTTTCTACGCAAGGGTTGGTTTATAAGATTAAAGCGTATAAAATACCAGAAGGCACATCAGCGTCAAAAGGAAAATCTATATTTAACATTCTTCCTCTTAAAAACCATCATTCGATTAGCTCAATTATGCCACTTCCTGAGGATGAAAATGAATGGAAAAATTTAAAAATAATTTTTGTTACCTCTAAAGGTAATATTAGAAAAAACTCCCTTGAAGATTTTATTAATATTAACGCTTCTGGAAAAATTGCCATGAAGCTAGCTGAAGATGATAAAATAATTGGAGTAAAAATATGTAAAGAGGATCAAGACATTTTACTAAGCACAAAATTTGGAAAATGTATTCGATTTATGTCAAAAAAATTAAGACTTTTTAAAGGAAGATCATCTAAAGGAATAAGAGGAATGCAGCTAGCCGAAGGAGATGAAATCATTTCATTATCAATTTTAGATAATAGTAAAATTGACAGTAATAAAATTAATAAAGATCCAAAAATAAAGAAAGGTTTGGAAAAATATATTTTGTCTGTATCTGAAAATGGGTATGGAAAACGATCATCTTATTTTGATTATAGAGTTACCAATAGAGGAGGTAAGGGAATTATAGGCATAGTAAACTCATCAAGAAATGGAAATATAGCTTGCAGTTTAGTTGTTGGAGAAGAAGATGAAATCATATTATCAACTGATAAAGGTAGTATAATGAGATGTGCTGTTAAAGAAATTAGAGTTGCTGGAAGAAATACTCAAGGTGTGAGGATCAAAAAATTAAAAGGTGAAGAAAAGGTTGTCTCAGTTATTAAAATAGATGATAATATACAATAATGAAGAGCACGGCTATTTATCCTGGAACATTTGATCCCATTACTTATGGTCATATAGATGTAATTAAAAAATCTTTAAAGATATTTGACAGAGTTATAGTTGCAGCAGCAGAAAATATTAATAAAGATTATCTTTTCTCTATTGATGAAAGAGTTGAAAATATAAAAGACTCTTTGTTTAAAGATTTAAAATTAAATAAAAACAAGATATTTGTAATTCCCTTTAATACATTAACAATTAATCTTTGTAAAAAATACAAAGCAAGTGTAATAATAAGAGGTCTAAGGGTTGTATCTGACTTTGAATACGAGTTCCAATTAGCTGGTATGAATAAAAAATTAGACGAAAAAATTGAAACCATATTTATGATGTCAGATGTTGAAAATCAAATCATTTCTTCAAAATTCGTTAAAGAAATTGCAAAATTAGATGGTAAAATTGATAAGTTTTTGACAAAATCTATAGTGAAAAAATTAAAAAACAAATTAGAATGAAAAAGATATATATATTTTTATTAATTTTCTTTTTTATTTTTAACAAATTATACTCGGAGGACATTATGATAATGAAACTTAAAGATGGTGACGTAGAATTAGAACTCTATACTGACAAAGCACCTAATCATGTAGAAAGATTTAAAAGTCTTGCTCAAAAAGGCCTTTATGATGGCGTAGTATTTCATAGGGTTATAGATGGTTTTATGGCACAAAGTGGGGATGTAAAATTTGGAAATTCTAATTCTAAAGATTTTAATTTATCTTTAGCAGGCACTGGCGGCTCAGATATGCCAGATCTAAAAGCAGAATTTTCTGATATACCACATGATAGAGGAATTCTTTCAGCTGCAAGATCTTCTGATCCAAATAGTGCTAACAGTCAATTTTTTATTTGTTTTCAACCAGCACCTCATTTAGATCGTCAATATACTGTGTTTGGTAAAGTTATAAAAGGAATGGAGTTTATAGATAAAATAAAAAAAGGAGAAGGTCCAAACGGTTCTGTTAAGAACCCAGATAAAATCATAAGTTTAAAGTTAAAATAACTTTTGATGAAAAAAAAAGAGTTTTCTTTTAATTTAATTTCAAAATTTAAAAAAGCTAGACTTGGAAAAATAATAACACCTAGAGGAAATATAGATACACCGGCTTTCATGCCCGTAGGTACTCTAGGCACCGTAAAAGGTATATTTGTTGAAGATTTAAATAAAACAGGATCTCAAATTATTCTTGGAAATACTTACCATTTAATGCTTAGGCCTAGTACTAATATTCTTGAAAAGTTTGGCGGTTTGCATAGTTTTATGAACTGGCACAAACCTATCTTAACTGACTCAGGAGGCTTCCAAATAATGTCATTATCAAAATTAAATAAGATAGATAGAAATATTGGTGCAACTTTTAAATCTCATATCGATGGAAAAAAAATAATTTTAAGTCCTGAAAAAAGTATAAAAATACAGAAGTCAATAAATTCTGATATTTTAATGGTGTTAGATGAATGTCCTAAAATGACAGATAATCGAGATATATTAAACAAAGCTATAGATACCTCAACGAATTGGGCAAAAAGGTCTAAAGTTGAATTTGGCAATAATAGAAAGAAAGCACTATTTGGTATTGTACAAGGTGGTTTGTATGAAGATTTAAGGATTGAAAGTCTGCAAAAATTAATTGAAATAAATTTTGATGGATATGCAATAGGAGGACTGGCTGTAGGCGAGACTCAAAGCGAAATGTTTGAAACAGTTAAAAACATAGCTTATAGAATGCCAGAAGACAAACCAAGATATTTAATGGGTGTTGGGACACCCTCTGATATTTTAGGTGCTGTAAATGAGGGAGTAGACATGTTTGATTGTGTAATGCCCACTAGATCTGGAAGAACTGGATTAGCCTTTACTTGGAAAGGTAAGATAAATTTAAAAAATGCTGTGTATAAAAATGACAATACTCCTCTTGATGAAAAATGTACTTTAAGAAATTTAAATAAATACTCAAAAAGTTATTTAAATCATTTAATAAGAACCAATGAATTATTAGCCTCTATGTTAATTTCGCTCCATAATGTTTATTTTTATCAAGAATTTATGTATGAAATTAGAAAAAGTATTAAGAGTCGCACTTTTACTAAATTTTATAACAAATATATCAAATTATTTAATTAATAAATTACATTGAATTTTTAAGGATTTATATGTAAAAGAAATTTCTTTGGGCCCTTAGCTCAGTTGGTAGAGCACCTCCCTTTTAAGGAGGGTGTCGATGGTTCGAGTCCATCAGGGCTCACCAAATCAGCGTTAAGTTGATATTGGTGGGTATTTGATTATAACTTCTCTTATCCAATTTTCTAAATTTTCTATTCTTTTTTTACTAGACGGATGCGTGCTAAGAAAAACTGGTGGTTCTTTACCCTCGTTTTTTTTTGCCATTCTTTCCCACAATTTAACCGACTCCCTTATGTCATATCCGGATAATGACGAAAAAATTAATCCTAAATAATCAGCTTCGGTTTCTTGTTTTCGTCCAAAAGGATTCATTATACCTAATTGAAAAATATCTAAACCAGTATTTTGACCTACAGTATTTCGTGTTCTATTAATCGCTCCACCTAAAAAAACATCTGCTACTTGTGTTCCAATATTAATTGTCATTGCTTGGCTAGCTCTTTCAACAGAGTGTCTAGCTACAGCGTGTGCAATTTCATGACCCATAACAATTGATAGAGCGTCAGTATTTTTTGTAATTTTTAATAAACCTGTATAGACAGCTATTTTACCTCCCGGCATACACCAGGCATTTACCACTTTGTCGTTATCTACTAAAACATACTCCCACCCAAATGTTGAAGTAGGATCTTTTTCACCTTTATTTAAAAAAAAAGTAGTAACAGATTTTTCTATTCTTTTTCCAATATCTTTTATTTCCTTAAGCTCACTGCCTTTAGTTATTAACTTTGCTTTACTTTTAAATTGAGCATAAGCTTGCGCAGCCTGTCGGTTTATAGTTGTTTCAGGTATAAGGCTAAGTTGTTTACGGTCTGTGATAGGAACAGTCGAACAAGAAGGCATTAATAAAGAACAACACCCACACCCAAATAAGCCAAGAAATTTTCTTCTGTTTATGATATATTTCATTAGACTCATGATTTTAAATAATAAATTACTAATTGCAATTTTTATATTGATATTAATTTTCATAATATACTCGAGTTATAACTAATGACTGAAAAACCAAAAAAAAGATCAATTTTATCAAGATTAAGAAACTACTTCTTTGCTGGTGCCGTAGTACTTATACCAATAGGTATAACGCTCTATTTATCTTTATTTATAATTAAAGTATCTACTAGATTAATTCCAAAGGAGCTAAACCCCAACAGTTACCTTAATTTTGAAATTCCAGGAATAGAGATCATAATCGCTATTTTTTTGATCACATTTATAGGCTGGCTTTCTTTATCCTTTTTAGGAAAAAAAATTTTTGAATTAATTAATAGAATTTTAAAAAGAATACCTATTTTAAGGACGATCTATTCTGCGATTAATCAAATGACTGAAAGTTTAACCAAAAGTGACAACAAACAAAAAAGTGTAGTTTTACTTGAGTATCCTAAAAAAGATGTTTGGGCGGTTGGTTTTGCAACAAAAGAAAACAAGGGAATTATAAATGATAAAATTGGAAATGATCTTGTCAATGTTTTTGTTCCTACAACTCCTAACCCGACTAGCGGTTTTTTATTAATGGTCCCAAAAAAAAATCTCATTTTTTTAGATATTAGCTTTGAACAAGCATCTAAATTTATTGTTTCAGCTGGTACATCTGATATTGATTAATCATTTTTGGAGTATATGATTTCAGCTCTATCATGTAATTTTACTAAAAAATCAAACTTATCCAAATTTTCATTTTCTATTTTTTTTAAATAATTCTCAGCAAAGATAAAAAGATCTTCATGATTTATTGGGTCTGCAATTTTAAAAAATTTCTCACCACTTTGTTGATATCCTATTATGTCACCAAATCCTCTCATTTTCATATCCTCTTCTGCTATAAAAAAACCATCACTAGATTTTTTTAAAATTTTAATTCTTTGAATACTATTTTTTGAAAGATTATCCTTAAATACTAATATACATTTTCCCTGTATTTGACCTCTACCAACCCTACCTCTTAATTGGTGCAATTGTGCTAGACCAAATTTATTTGCATTCTCAATTATAATTAAATTTGCATCAGGAAAATCAATTCCAACTTCAATTACAGTTGTGGATACTAATATTTTGGTCTTTTTTTTTAGAAATTTTTCTAGAATTAGATCTTTTTCATCTTGCTTCAATTCACCATGTAAAATACTTACTTCGTCAGGAAATCTTTTCTTTAACCAATCAAATCTTTTTTTAACGGAAGAATAATCTAATATTTGAGACTCATTAATTAAGGGACAAACCCAAAAAACCTGATTGTTTTGCGATAAACTTTTTTCAATTATTTTAATTAATTCATTAATTTTTTTTTCGGGTTTAGAATAAGTTAATATAGGAAGTCTATTTTTGGGTTTTTCAGTAATTCTAGAAACATCCATATCACCATAAAATGTAAGCATCATTGTTCTAGGTATAGGCGTAGCTGACATTAGTAAAACATCACAATTTTTTCCTCCCTTTTCGGCTAAAGACATTCTTTGTTTTACTCCAAATTTATGTTGTTCATCTATAATTATGAATCCTAAATTTTTAAATTCAATTTTTTTTTGAAACAGGGCATGTGTTCCTATTAATAAGTCAATTTGACCATTCTTTAGGTCTTTTAGTATTTCTTTTTTTAGTTTGTTTTCGGTTTTACCAGTCAATAGTTCTATTCTAATTTTTGTTCCATCAAATATTTTTTTTGCTAAGATATAGTGTTGTTTGGCAAGTATGGACGTCGGCGCCATTAAAGCTGATTGACAACCGAATTCTAAAACATTGGCTGAAGTTAAAAATGCTACAATAGTTTTGCCTGAACCAACATCTCCTTGAAGTATTCGAAACATTTTTTTATCAGATCTAAGGTCTTTATTAATTTCATTAATTACATTTTCTTGATTTTGAGTTAATCTGAAACTTAAATTTTTTAATATTTTTTTAGATAATAAACTATTGAATAACTTATTTTTTTTTATACTTTCTTTAAATTTTTTTCTGTGTTTTGAAAGGACGATTAAATTTGATAAAATTTCATCTAACGCTAATCTTCTAATGTACTTATTATTTACCTGATCATCATTATCAAAATTATGTATTTTTAAAAGAGATTCATGCCAAGAACTAAATCCAAATTTTTTTAAAACATCTTCATCGTGCCATTCCTCTACATTAGGAAGATTATTAATAACTTTCTCAATAATTTTTCTATAAGACTTTTCATTAAGACCATCTGTTAAAGAGTATTTTGGAATTATCTTTTTTACATAGTCAATTTTATCAATTGAGGTAATATAGCTTGGATTTGTTATTTGATATTTATTTTTATAGAAATTAATTTTTCCACTGATTAAAACCCAATTGTTTATAGGTAATATTGCTTTTATATAACCCTCTCTACTATTGAAAAAAATTATATCAATTTTACCATATTCATCTTCACATATTACTTTGTTAGGTAAATTTCTTAGTCTTGGAAAATTATATTTAATAACTTTGACTTTGATGGTTTGAATTTTACCAACTTCCAATTTGTCAAGGGTAGTCATATTTGTACGATCTGTGGATGAATAAGGAAAATGCCACAATAAATCGTTAATTTTTTCAATTTTTTTATTTTTTAAATATTTACTAAGCTTTGGACCAACACCTTTCAAAAAAGATATTTTTTTAAAAAGATCATCTTTATTTTTCAAAATTGACATAGATAATATATAATACATTAATCAGATGATTGAATTAGAAACTTTAAAGAAAAAAATAATTTATAGAGCAAATTATCGCGGCACCAAGGAGATGGATATACTGTTAAGTAAATTTGTTGATAAATATATTAACACCTTTTCAAAAGATGAGCTTGAACATCTGTTCGATTTTTTAAATATGGAAGATGAAATTATCTATAATTTTTATCAAACAAAAAAAATTGATAAAAAAATTAAAAAAAATAAGATCTTTGAAATATTCAGTAAATTTAAAATTTAATGGCGGAGAGGGTGGGATTCGAACCCACGAACGAGTTGCCCCGTTGCTGGTTTTCAAGACCAGTGCTTTCAACCGCTCAGCCACCTCTCCTTAATGAGAAACTTAACAAACTAATACTATTATTAAGAAAAAATAACAATAATCTTATTTATTTTTCAAATACTAGTTAAAATAAAATATTTATGATAACTAACAAAATGGCTAAATTCTTAATTAAATTAATTTTAATATTTTACTTTTCCTTCATCATTGCTCAACTAAATGCAGCAGAGCATAATTTTAATACTTGGTTAGAAAATTTTAAACAAATTGCTAAAAAAGAAGGAGTGTCAGATAGAACTATAAATGATACTTTGGAAAATATTAGATTTTTACCAAAGGTAATTGAATATGATAGATATCAACCAGAATTTTATGAAGATACCCATACATATATTAATAAAAGAACAAGTAATTCAAAAGTAAAAAAAGGTTTAATATTATACTCAAAAGAAAAAAAAATAATAAATAAAATTGAAAGTAAATTTTTAGTAGAGAAAGAATTACTTTTAGCTTTGATGGGTATCGAAACAAACTTTGGCAAATATTTAGGCAAAATGGATATTTTATCTTCTCTAGCAACGTTGAGTTTTGATAAAAGAAGAAGTGCTTTTTTTACCAATGAATTATTAACATTATTAAAACTTATTGATAAAAAAATAATCGATAAAAATATTCTATTTGGTTCATGGGCTGGGGCATTTGGAAACTTTCAATTTATGCCGTCTACAATAAAAGATTACGCTATAGATTATAATAATAATTCAAATATAGAATTAAAAAAAATTGATGATTCATTTGCATCAGCTGCAAATTATATAAATAAGATTGGCTGGAAAACTAATGCACCCTGTTTTATAAAAATAGATTTAAAAAAAGATACTCCAAAGAAATATTTAAATACTTCTGCTAGAAAGTTGAAAAATAAAAAAAAAGTAAAATATTTAAAAAGATACTTTAAAAATTCCAATAATTACTCTTTTTATGACGATATGTTCGCCGCTATAATTACTCCAGATAAAGACATCATTCCTGGAGCTAACAAATTAAAACCTGCTTACTTGGTTTTTAATAATTACGAATTAATTTTGAAATGGAATAGATCTTTGAGGTTTGCATTAGCCGTTTGTACTTTAAAAGATAAATTTAAAAATGAAATATAGATATTTACTTATTTTCATACTTTTGTTTTCTTGTAAAAATATAAAAGTAAATAATTATAATAAACCTGTTTATAGCTCAAAGGGGTTTGCATACATCTATACTAAGGACGATCTAGAAGATAAAACAATAAAAAAAAAGATTAATTCTGAGGAAATTATATTGGCGCATAATACAGTAAAAAGAGGCGCCTTATTAAAAGTAACAAATCCAAAGAATGGAAAAAACGTTATTTTAAAGAATTCTTTTAAAGTAAAATACCCTGATTTTTATAAAGTTTTAATTACCAAATCTTTATCAATAGAACTAGGTTTAAATGAAAATATTCCGTATGTTGAAGTTGAAGAAATAAAAAAGAATAAGTCGTTTATAGCAAAAAAAGCAGAAACTCATGATGAAGAAAAACAACTTCAAGTTAAAGCGCCAGTAGAAAAAATTAAAATAAGTAACATCGGAAAAACAATAAAAAAAACTACTGAACACAAACCCAAATTTGTTATAATTTTAGGAAATTTTTACTCACTCAAATCTGCTGAACTGCTTAAAAAAAGGGTAAAGGCTGAGTCAGAAATATTAAGAGAGAAAAAAATCACTATTTTTAAAAAGAATAAACACAATTTTGAGGTCTTTTTGGGTCCATATAAGACTATAAAAAAGATTAAAAATGATTACATTGCATTAAAACAAATAAATTTTGATGAAGTAGATATAAAAATATATGAATAAAATAATTTTAAAATTTCTAACTATCTATTTTCTATTAACTTTAAACCTATTTTCTAATCCAAAGGTTGACGTAAAAACTGCAATTCTACTAGATTTTGACTCCAACGAGATTATCTATGAGTTAGAGCCAGATATGAGCATTTATCCTGCATCTATGACAAAAATTATGACTTCAATTATAGTTTTTGATTTATTGAAGGAAAATAAACTTTCAATGGATGACAAATTTATTATATCAGAAAAAGCTTGGCGATTATCTCAAAGCGGATATTCCTCAATGTTTTTAATGGTTAACGATGAAGTTAGTGTTGAGAATTTATTAAAGGGTATCATTGTTGCGTCTGGAAATGATGCTTGCATAGCTATAGCTGAAGGCATAGCTGGCTCTGAGGAAAATTTTGCAGACATTATGAATGAAAAAGCGAGTGAAATAGGTATGACTAATACAAACTTTGCTAACTCTTCAGGAATTAATGATCCTGATAATTATTCAACAGTCAGAGATATAGCAATTATGTCAAAATATTTAATTGAGAATCATCCTGATTATTATGAACTTTTTAAAGAAACAAATTTCACATGGGATAGAACTGGAGGCGATCCGATTACTCAAGGTAATAGAAATCCATTATTATATAAAAGGGTTGGTGTAGACGGTATAAAGACAGGATATTTAGCTGTTGAAAAATATTCTTTAGCTAGTTCCATGAAAAGAGATGAAAGAAGATTAATTGCTGTAGCAAGTGGTTTTCAAACTAAAAATACCAGATCTACCGGCTCTCTTAAAATATTAAGTTGGGGTTTTAGAAATACAGATACCTTCAAAATTTCAAAAAAAAATGAAACCATGTTCCCTGTAAAATCATGGTTAGGAAAAAAAACAGATATACAAGGTATTACAAAAGAAGATATTTTTTTAACATTAAAGAAGAAAGAAGCTAGAAATTTAAAAGTATTTTTAAAATATAACGGGCCAATTAGAGCCCCAATATCTAAAGATCAAAAAATTGCTAATATAGAAATATACGTAAAAAATGATTTAGTTAAAAAAGTTCCTGTTTATGCATCAGAAGATATTGATAAAGTGAATGTTTTCAAAAGTTTATTTATGTCATTGAACTATTTGATTTGGGGAGATGTATAAAAAGAGTTTTTTCATTGTTTTTGAAGGTATCGAAGGTAGTGGAAAATCTTACCAAGCAAGAATACTTTATAATAAAATTAAAAAACTCACTAAAAAGGTCATACTTACAAGAGAACCAGGCGGAACAAAAGGTGCAGAAATAATAAGAAAAATTATTTTAAAAGATTATTTTGAAAAAAATAAAAAAATTAAATTTGATAAATATACTGATACCTTATTGTATTTAGCTGCAAGAAATGAGCATTTAAAAAATAAGATAATACCTGCAATAAAACAAAAAAAAATAATCATTTGTGACAGGTTTATAGACTCAACTTTAGCTTATCAAGTTTATGGAAAAAAAGTTTCATTGGCATTCATTAAAAATATCCACAAACAAATTCTTAAAGGAATTAAGCCAGATATAACTTTTGTTTTAAAAGTAAAGAAACAGTCTTTTCTAAAAAGGTTAAAAAAAAGAAAAACAAAAAATAGATATGATAATTTTCCAACTAAATTCTATTTAAAAGCACAAAATTCTTTTATTAAATTATCTAAAAATCGAAGAGATCATATTGTATTAGAATCGTCTGAAAATACTCCAAACTTACAAAGAAAAATCTTCCAAATTATAAAAAAAAGAACAGGTCTAAAATGAGTCAAAAAATACTATACGGCCTTGATAACTATTTTAATGAGCTTACCAAGTTATCTGACAATGGTAAACTGCCTAAAGTGATTATGTTTTCAGGCAATAAAGGTCAGGGCAAATTCACTCTAACACATCATTTATTAGCTTACATTTTTGATATTAAAAATTATAATTTTAAATCAAAAAAAATTAATGATGAGAATAAAGTATTTAATATTTTAAAAGAAAATTATAATCC